>NZ_QAYX01000022.1:329535-659070 GCF_003054705.1 Opitutus sp. ER46 | reverse complement strand
TCTTTTTCATTCAACCCCAATCACTTCTCAGACGGTGGCTCCCTTTCAACCGCATCGTTTCGGATAAGAAGAATTCCGGCGATACGAAGACGAGCGGGGCCGTGCTCAAGATCACGCCGTGGCTGAGCGTCCACGCGAACAAGTCGGACAGCTTCATTCCGGCGGATCCTGCGATCAACCTGCACGGAGAATACCTCCCGAATCCGCAAGGCAAGGGCGAGGACTACGGATTCACGGTTCAGCTCTTCCAAAGAAAGCTCAGCATTCGCGCCAACCAGTTCCGAGTGGTCACGTTCAACGACCGCAGCGGCAACTCGTCGACACTTGCCACCCGCGCGGTGAAGATGGACGTCTTCGACGGGCAACCCTCGCGCATCTTCTCCCTCGACGCGCGCGCGCGCCAGTGGCTGCAGGCGACGCAGGGACTCAGCGGCTCGGCGCTCGATGCGGCGGTCGCTCAGGAAATCAAGATGGACCCGGCGGTGCTTTCGCTCCTCCAGACGAGCGTGAACTTCGGCGGGTTGCCCATCGCGGAGGGCCAGGACGCGCTGAGCAAGGGGCGCGAGGTGGAAATCCACTATAACCCGACGAGCTACTGGACCGTGAAGGCTAACCTGACCCAAAATGAGACGGTTCAGGCGGCGATTGCGCAGGACCTGCTTGATTACCTCGCGGAACGCATGCCGGTCTGGACCACCCTCGTCGACCGGGAAACGCGGGCCCTTTGGTACACGAGCAGCTATAACGGTGCGCAGACGCCGCAGGCGTATCTGCCGGGCAACGTAAACACGCCGCTGGGCATCGCGCAGCAGACGGTCGGCAAGAGCCTGCCGCAGATTCGCAAGTACCGGGCCAACTTAAGCACCAATTTCTATCTAGGGGCATCACCGAGCAGAAGTTCTTGCGGAAGGTGAACATTGGCGGGGCGATTCGCTGGGAGGACCGCGGCTCGATCGGATACTACGGCGTGCAGCAGCTGCCCGCCGTCATCACCGAGCTGGACCGCAATCGACCCGTCTGGGACAAGTCCCACACTTACGTCGACCTGCTCGCCGCGTACCGGACCAAGCTGGATCGCAACCGCATTGGCATGACCGTGCAGCTGAATGTTCGCAACGTGCAGGAAGGCGGGCGTCTCCAGCCGGTGAGCGCCTTCCCCGACGGCACCCCCAACGCCTATCGTATCATCGATCCCCGTCAGTTCATCCTGACGGTGACGTTTGACATCTAGGGACCGGCTTCAGGGCGGCGGCTTCACCCGCGGTTGAGTCCGTGGTGGGTGCCGCCGCTTCCTCAGACCGCTTCGGTGCGGCCACTCCGCTCGGCACGCGCCATCGCCGCAAGGATCTCGATGCCGTGGACCGTGAGATCCACCGGCGGCGAGAGTTGACGGACGCCGGAGACAACGTCGGCCAGGGCGTCCCATGGGTACGTCCCGGCGGTCTCCGGCGATTCCCACGTCCTCAACTGCACGACCTGGTTGGCGGCGGCGGCAAGTTGCAGGCGTGACGCCTGCTCGGCCTGTCCATAGGCGACGGGCTGGGCGTTGCGCGTGATCGAGCCCCGCTCGTAGTGAAGCCACAGCGAGTTCGCGTAGTGCTGTCCGTTGTCGATGCAGAAGCTGGCGGCGATGGTGCCGAGGGCGCCGTTCGCGAACCGCAGGCTGAGCTGGGCATTGTCGGCGGTCGGCCGACCGGTGAAGATCCGGTTGGCCAGGACCTGTACAGCGTTGACGCGGCCAAACACCCGCACGAGGTCGTTGATCAGGTAGATGCCGATCCGAAAGATGGGCGCTGCCGGGCAAAGCTCCGGGTCATCCAACCAGCGACCGTCGGGCTGCTCGCGGTACGATACGAAGGTCTCCGCCCGGCACGCGATCGGCCGACCAAGCGCAAATTCCTCCTGCCAGCGTCGCACCTGCTCGAGGTACCCCGGCGTCTCGGGCTCTGGTGAGTTCAGAAAGATTGTGCGGCCCAGCCGCTCCGCCTCGGTGAACACCGCCCGCGCGGCTACAGGATCGGTCTCGAACGGCTTGGTGGTCATCACGTCCTTGCCGGCGCGAATCACCTGCTCGATTAGTCCGGCGCGGCCGGCTGGACCGGAAAACAGCGCGACGACCCGTATGGCCGGGTTGGCGAGCACGGCGTCCAGCGACGCGTGGGCGGGGACGCCCCAGCGTTTGCCCGCGGCGACCGCCTTGGTGGCGTCGAGGTCGCATACCGCCGCAAGCCGCCACCGGGCCGCCGCGGGCGACCGCCGCAGCTGCTCCAGGACCCGCTGCCCAAACTGCAGGCCGACGAACGCGACGGGGAGAGGGGAGGACATGGGGGACCGCCTAGCCACCCAGGGGCGACCGGAGGATCAGAGAGTTACGAGCTTCAGCAGTCCGACGAAGAGTCCGATGATGGCGAGCGTGACCACGCAGCTGATCAGGAAACCGACGGTGTCCTCCTTCGTCCAGCGCGTCCATTCCCAGTTCGAACGCGGCAGCAGCATGGTGTGATCGAAGCGGTGCGGGTCGCGCCGGGTCAGAGCCATTTCCTTCTCATCGAGCAGCGCAGTCGGCGCGACCGGCGTCTTCATCTTGCCGCACCATTGATCGACCCGTTCGCGGGGCGGCGTGCGGGTCACTAGGCTGACGCCGATCAGGAGGACGAGCGGAAACAGGCCGTCGATGAAAAACCGGCCCGCGAGCCGGCCGGCCGGCGAGAGGTGGACGACATCGACGCCCACCGCGCGCAGCATCACGAGCTCGACGTGGAGCCGGTCGCGGCCGACGAGGGCGGAACCGGGATTGCGCGCGTCCTGCCGGACGACGGTCTCGAAGTACACCGGCATGGGCCGGCCGGAGGCATCCACGGTTCGGACGGCGAGCATCGGACTCTCGGCGAGCGCGGGAATGTGCTGGGCGACGAGCGGGAAGACGATGTTTACGGACGCCGAGCCAATCACGGCGGTCCAGACGGCGGCCGCGGTCAGCCGCCGCCAGATGAACATCAGCAGAATCGAGGCGCCGAACGGCACATTAATGGTCATCGCGAACTGCAGGATCGTGTACACGTCCGACAGCTTGGTTGCCACGACCACGCCGAGAATCAGGACGACCACGAGCGTGTAGCGGCCGGCGCGGACAATGTCGGCGTCGCTCGCGGCCCGCCTGAACGGGGCGTAGACGTTGCGGGCAAAGAGGGCGGAGACCGCCATTGCCTGAGACGCGACGGTGGACATGTTCGCGGCCAGCACGCCGGCGAGCATCAGGCCCAGCCAGCCCGGGCCGAGCAACTGGCGGGACATGGTGCCCCAAACGCTGTCCGGGTCGGCGAGCGTATCCGCCCCCGAGAACATCGCGATCGCGATCAGGCCGCAGAAGGCCCACATGATCGTGACGAGCCGTTTGCCGAACGTGCCCGCGACGGCGCCGAACCGCGCGGCGAACTCGTTCCGCGCGGAGCTGGCGATGCTCATGTTGTGCGGCATCGCGTGCGCCTGCAGCACGGTGGCGAAGAACACGGCGGCAATCGTCCAGCCCGTGAAGTCCGAGACCCCGGCGGCACCAAAGAGATCGAGCTTGGCCGGCGGCACGACCGCGCCGAGCTGGTCCCATCCGCCGATGGCGGCGATCCCGGCGGGAATGAGCAGCAAGGAGAAGATCATGATCAGGATGCCCTGGAAGGCTTCATTCAGCGCCGTCGCGGCCATGCCGCCGAGGATGATGTAGAAACCGACCGCGACGGTGTACACCAGGTAGAAGGACCATGGCTCGAGGGCGGTGACATAGTTGTTCAACTCGCCGCGCGCGTGGCGCTCCCGCAGGACGGCCAGCCGCGTCTGCTGCCCGGAGGTGAGCGCGTGCCCCCGCTCGTCGTTCTCCAGCCGGGCCATTTCACGGTAGGCGGCGACCGACTCCGCCTCGGCGGCGGTCCAGGCGGCTTCGGGCTTCGTGACCAGGGCGGCGGAGATCTTGTAGGAAACGAGATTGCCGAACGCCATCGTGACCGCGACGGCCATGGTGATCTGGAATGCGGCGTAGAAGAGGGCCAGGCGCGCGCTGCCGAGCCGCTCGTGAAAGATGTCGGCCATCGTGGTCAGCCGGGCGCGCCGATACCACGGGAACATGAACCAGTAATAGGGGTTCAAAAAAATCATCTGGAACCCCACCCAGACGCCCGAGACGCCCTGCTGGTAGACCAGGCTCGAGGTGCTGACCGTGTCGTTGGCGGCGACCGAATTGCCGAAATTGAGGAAAAACTGGTACACTTTGCCCAGCTTCCGCCCGGCCAGAAAGTAGCCCTCTCCGCCCTTGGCGCCTTTGGCGGCGATCTTGCCGAACGTGATCAGGACGACGAAGTACGCGGCGAGAATCAGGTAATCAACGACGTGAAGCGTGGACATCAACCGGGAGTTTCGGGGTTGCGGACAGAAGGGAAGCGCCGCGCCGGCGGCGCCGGGTCAAGAATGCAGAATGCCGGCCGGGCTCTTCACTTGCAGGAAGGCGAGGGTGTTCTCGTGGCTAATTTGGGTGCGCAGCGGCGCGGGGACCGATTGCAGGCAGGCAATCTCCTCCTCATAGGTGCTGCGCAACGACATCACCGCGCCATTCTCCCGCGCGACATAGCTCTGGAAAGGCGTGTCGGAGCCCCAGATCAGCTTCGTCGGATAAGCCTCCGCCAGCGCGTGCAACACTGCATTGGGGTCGCGGTAGTCGGCGGCGAACCGGCGCGCCGGAGCGGCGACGAACCCCAGTTCACGGGTGGCCCCCTGGCAGTGGATCCGATGCGCGGAGCAGTCGAACCACGCGTTTGGCAGCGACGCGATCTGGTCCAGATACACCCGGTCGAACCGGCAGCTATGCGCGAGGCAGAAGCGCACGCGGGGCGTGGCGGCGACAATCCGCAGCAGGAGCCCGGCTTCCGACCACGGGTCGGTCGCGACCACGCTCGAGTGCATCAGGATCGGAAGGTTGAGCTCCTCGGCGAGCTCGAGGAAGCAGCGGCCCGCGCCGAGCAGCGCGCCGGCGTCGGCCTGGATCATCGTCGCCTGGATCTTCAGACCGTAAAAAGGGAACTCGTGATGCAGCTCGCGCAGCCGGGCCGCCTGGGCTGCCGGCTCGCGCATCGGATCGAGCATCGCAAACGGCAGCGTGAACCGGCCGAGATCCGGGAACAGTTCGTACACCTCGCGCAGCATCCGCTCGTTCTCGAAGGCGTACGGGATCTTCTCCGGCCCGCCGGGCCGCAGCTGGCCTTGCCGCATCGCGGCCAGCTCGAACCAGGCGGTGGCCACCATCGGGAACACGATCCAGCGGTCAACGCCATGGCGCCGGCCTTCGGTCACCAGCGCCGGTAGGTCCTGCGCGTACGGGTAGAACCCGTTCAAATAGAAGAACAGGTCCGCGCCGATGTGGTTGTGGCCGTCGATGAGCATCGCCGTCACTTGCTTGGGCCGGGCGGCGCCAGGTGGGCGAGGGTTGTCCGCGGCATGGTTTAGTACCCTTTGTCCCACCGGGGCTCGATGTCGGCCGCGATGGATTCGGAGAGCCAGACGTCGGTGGGTAGCGTCTGGAGGATGGATTGGGGAACCCGGGGCGTCACGGGACCGTGCAGGCACAGCCGCGTGATAAAGCGCTGCCACGAGGCGAAGGAGCCGTCGACGGTGATGGCATGGATGTCGATGCGGTGCTTGGCGGCGATCACCTCGGCCGGCCCGATGGTGGCGGCCTTGGGTGGGACGGCGGCGAGGTCGCCGCTCATGCCGAAGCTCCCGTGCAGGGAATTTTGCGCGATGGTGAGCGGGTGGAGAGTGCAAACCCGCGGGCCCATCTGCTTCCACTCTTCGAGGGACCCAGCGAATTCGGGGGCGTCGGGATCGATGAAAGCCAGGTGACCGGACCAGCCGGGTCCGGGATAGCAGATGTCGGCGCCTCCGGCGTCCGCAATCATCCGGCCGTAATCGCGGATGTTCTTCGTCGTCGGGCCCTGGATCTGCCTTTCCGGCGGCCGCAGCTTCGGGTCGAGCTGCGACCAGAAGTACTTCTTGAACGCGTGCATGAACCCGAGCTCCCACGTCTCCGGTGCGATCTCGCCCTTCTCATTCGAGTACTCGTCCATGTTGAACGTATACAGCCGCCGACAGTTCACGCGCGCCGCGTTGAGCAGCGCGGCGAGGCGGCGGTAGTTGGGCCACGGATTCGGCATGATCATGACATACGGCCGATCCGCCTCCATCGCGGTCTTGATCCGGTCGAACATGTCGAGCATCCAGCGGAATTCGACCTCGGCGTCCGGGATCACGGAGATGCGGAACTGGGGATTCCGGTGCCGGGTGATGTCCTTCCGCTTGATCCGGCGCACGCGATCAAGCACGGCGCGATCGCGAAATGGGATGAAGTCGGCAGGCGCGTAGGAAAATGATGGAGCCGTTTTCTTCATAAGCTGGAGGGGGATTGTGGAGCGGGACCGGAGGACGGGGCGAACGTGGCCAGGGCAGCTTCGAGCGACCAGCCCTCGTGGACCACGCCCATGAGTGCCCGGGTCATGGCGGCTGGTCGGGCATGTTGGATGATGTTGCGTCCGTAGACGATGCCGGAAGCACCCTGGGCCAGCAGATCGATGGTGCGTTGGAGAATCTCGCGATCGCCGACCTTGCCGCCCCCGCGAACGAGCACCGGCACGGAGCCCGCGACCTCGATGACGCGATGGTACAGCGTGACGTCGTCGGTCGGGTCGGCCTTGACGACATCCGCGCCCAGTTCCACGGCCTGGCGCACGAGCGGAAGGATCTTGCGCTCGTCGCCATCAACCTGGTAGCCGCCGGCCTGCTCATGGGGGCGGAACACGAGCGGCTCGACCATCATCGGCAGGCCGCATTGCTCGCACGCGGGCTTCAGCCGGAGGATGTTCTCGACGCACTGCTGGCCAACCTCGGGTTCGCCGGGAATCCGAAATAGGTTTACGCAAACGCAGGCGGCATCAAGGCGGAGGGCCTGTTCCACGGCTTGGTCAATCATCCGGCTGTACAACTGGCGCGGCAACGTGCGGCCATAGACGTTGGCCACGTCGACGCGCAGGACCAGCGAGGGCTTGAGCCGTCCGGGCCGCACCTGGAGATGATGCGCCTGGCCGACGCTGAGCTGGATCGCGTCTGGTCCCGCAGCGGCGACGATTTCGACGGCGCGGGCAATGTTTTCGATGCCGGAAAGAAACGATACCTCGTCGAAAAAACCATGGTCGATCGCGACGTCGAAGCAGCGACGGGAGACGGGATGGAAGAGCCGGTTCAGCCGGTAGAGGGTCATGGCGGAGGGGCGGGTTGGGGGAGAGGAAGACGGATGGGCGGACGCTCGCGATGCGCGACGGGCGGCGAAGTCTTCAACGGTAGCCCAGTTCCCGCTCGGTCTCGCCGATGGCTTCGTCGATAAGGTCGAGGCCCTTCAGTAGCGTGTCCTCGTCCATGACGATCGGCGGGCTCATCCGCAGGATGTGCCCGGCGGGAATCCAGGCGAGGCCCTTGCGGAACGCCCGCTGGTAAACGAGCGCGCCCGCCTGGTCGAAGGGCTCCTTTGTGGTGCGGTCCTTGACAAGTTCGATGCCCATCAGGCAGCCCTTCGCGCGGACATCGCCGATAATGCGGTGCGCCTGGTGCATCCGCTGCATGCGACGCAGGGCAAGCCGGCCGAGCTTTTCAGCGTGCGCCAGCAGCCCTTCCTCCTCGATCACCTGCGTGGAGGCGAGGGCGGCGGCACAGGCCATCGGATTGCCGCCGTAGCTGCTCGAGGCCGAGATCGACTCGAAACTCTCTTTGTAGGGCTCGCGGACGGCCACACAGGTGACCGGGAAGCCGTTGCCGAAGCCCTTGCCGATTGTCACGACGTCGGGCACGACGCCCCAGTGCTCGAGGCAAAGCCATTTGCCGGTGCGGCCCCAGCCGGTGAGCACCTCATCGGCCATGAGCAGAATCCGGTGCCGGTCGCAGAACTGGCGGACCTTCGGGAAAAAGTCATCGGGCGGCATGACCGAGCCGCCCCAGCCCTGGATGGGTTCAAGGACAAAGCCGGCAACGCTGCCCACCGTGGCCCGATTCAGGTACTGCTCGTAGAATTCGAGGTACTTGTCCGTGTCGATGGTGCCGTCCGCCTTGGTCCACATCGGCCGGTAGGTGTCGGGCCGCGGCAGCATGTGCGAACCGGGCGCGCGGACCGCGCCGTAGACGTGGGAACGGATCTGGCCGAGCGACACGGAGCCATAGGTCTTGCCGTGGTAGTCGTAGAAGCAGCTGAGAATCTCGTGCTGGCCGGTGGCGGCGCGGAGCACGCGGATGCCGGCTTCCACGGCCGTGGTGCCGGAGTCGTACAATTGGAAACCGTGGAAATCGCCCGGCAGCACCTGCGCGAGCTTTTCCATCAGCTGAGTTTTCACCGGCGTGGTGAAATCGTGGGCATTCATCAGCTGGGAGGCCATGCGCGCGATGGCCTCGCTGACCTTGGGATGGCAGTGCCCCAACGTCGTCACGTAGATGCCGGAGGAAAAGTCGATGTAGCGGTTGCCGTCGACGTCGCGCAGCACGCAGCCCTGGCCGGATTCAAACGCGACGGGGAACAGCTTCACCTGACTGCTGAGGCCCTTGAAATAGCGGGTGCACTGCGCGTGCTGCTGCTGCGAGAGCGGGCCGGGCGGCGGCACCGTGATGCTGGGCACTTGGGAGAGATCGACGCGGCCCCATTCCAGGGAGGAAAATGCGTTACCAGCGGGAGAGGTCATGAACATTGGGAAAAATTCGGGTTGGCCGACTCCGGCCCGGCCGGCGCGGGGCCGACTGGGGGGAGCAATCATTGTTTGGCGACGCCGGCCGAGATTCCTGAAATGTGATAGAATGTCAAGAATAGGATGGAAGATCACAAAAGATAACATTTGCATCCGGACGGTCGTACCCGCACCGTGCCGCCTGAGCGGCTCTCCAGCATGAACGCGTTTTCCTCCTTTCCCCCCGCCGGCCTGATCGCCGGCGCGGCCACCGTCGACATCACGCCGTCCGGTTCCGTCTTCTTGTTTGGGTATCCGCATGTTCCTCGGCTCAGCACCGGGGTCCACGATCCGCTCCAGTGCGCCGCGCTGTACCTGGCCAGCCCGGGGGGGCGGGCGCTTTTCCTGGCGCACGACCTGATCTTCGTCCCGGGCCCGGTGGCAGGGGCCGCCCGCCGGCGGATTGCCGCCGCGACGGACCTGCCGGTCGGGGCGATTCTGGTGAGTGCGACGCACACCCATTCGGGGCCGGTCACGGTGGACATGGTGAGCAACGTGGCGGATCCCGTCGTGCCGCCCGCCGATCCGGCGTACCTGGCGTGGCTGGGTGACCGAATCGTCGAGTGCGGCGTGCGGGCGGTGCGGTCGGCGCAGCCGGCGGAGCTCGGACTGGCGGTCGCGCGGGTCGACGGCACGGGCGGCAACCGGCATGATCCGTGGGGACCCGCCGACCCGGAAGTGCCGGTGCTGGTGGCGCGGGCGCAGGACACCCACCGGCCGCTTGCGTGCATGATCGTGCACGCGATGCATCCGACCGTGCTGCACGAGGACAGCACGCTCATCAGCGGCGATTTTCCGTACTTTGCGCGCCGTTTCCTGCAGAACCAGCTGCTGGGCGCGGGATGCCCCGTCGTCTATCATCAGGGCGCGGGCGGCAACCAGAGCCCGCGGCATGTGACGCGCGGCAACACCCTCGCGGAAGCGGAGCGGATCGGCGAGCGCCTCGGCCAGCGCGTGGCCGAGGCCATCGGCCGGATGGTTTTTGCGACCGACCTGGGGGTGCGGGTGCAGGGCACGACGGTGGAGCTGCAGCCCCGCGCACTCCCGCCGATCGAGGCGGCCGACCGCGCGCTGGCTGCGGCCCGGGCGCGTTTCGCTCACCTGAAGCAGACCGGTGCCCCGGCGTCGATGGTCCGGACGGCGGAGTGCGATGTCTTCGGCGCGGAAGAGACGGCGGTGCTGGCCCGCTCCGCCGCCAACGGGCGGCTGACGGCAGTTCAGGCCTCGCGCTCGCCGGCGGAGATCCAGGTGATCTCGATCGACGGCTATACCTGGGTGGGCTGGCCGGGAGAGTTCTTTGTCGAGTATGCGCTGGCCCTCCGCGCCGCCGCGCCGCGCACCTTTGTCATCACCTTGGCCAACGGCGAACTGCAGGGTTACACCGTCACGCCGGAGGCGGCGCAACGCGGGTGCTATGAGGCATCCAACGCCCTGTTCGCGCCGCAAAACGGCCAGCGGTTCGTGGTGGCGACCCTGGCCCTGCTGGCCGAACGCTGATTCCTGTTCATGACCCTGCTCCTCGGCATCGACCTCGGTACCTCGTACTTCAAGGTGGGCGTGTTCGATCCTGCCGGCGGGCTCCGGGGCCTGGGCCGCGTGCCCGTCGAGAAATCGGCGCCGCACCCCGGCTGGGCGGAGCTGGAAGTGGGGCAGTTCTGGACGCTGTTGCGCACCGCCCTGGGGCAGGCCCTCCAGCAGGCGCAGGCGACGCCGCGCGACATCGCCGCGCTCTCGTATTCCTCCCAGGCCAACACGTTTGTCCTGTTGGACCGGAACGGCGCCGCCCTCACCCCGCTCGTGTTCTGGAACGATCATCGGGCCGAGGTGCCGGAGGCGTTCGCCCGGTTCGGCGCGACCGAA
Organism: Opitutus sp. ER46; assembly: GCF_003054705.1. Lineage (NCBI taxonomy): Bacteria > Pseudomonadati > Verrucomicrobiota > Opitutia > Opitutales > Opitutaceae > Opitutus > Opitutus sp. ER46. The sequence goes on along the minus strand of NZ_QAYX01000022.1, from coordinate 648,412 downwards.
TCATTCCAGCGCACCGTGGGGTTTGCCGGGGTCACCGCCGAAGCCGCCGTCGTGAAATGGCACTGGTACCGGCGACACAAGCCGGCGTGGTGGGCGCAGGCCCGGCGCGCGCTGACGCTGTCGGACTACTTCACGCTCGCGCTGACCGGAGAGCCGGTGGGCGACGCGAGCACGGCCGCGCTGCTGGGGATGTACGATCTCCGGGAGCGCGGGTGGTGGCCGATGGCCCTGGCGGAGTTTGGCGTCGATCCGGCGTTGCTGGCGACGCCGCTGGCACCGGGGAGCGCGTCGGGCCGAACCAGCCGCGGGGCGGAGCGTTGGCTGGGCCTGGCTGCCGGCGTGCCCTTTGCTGTCGGCGGGCTGGATCATCACGTGGCGGCGATCGGCTCCGGGCTGGGGGTGTTCGCCGATACGAGCATTTCGACGGGCACGGTGCTCGCGGCCCTGCGCATCGTGGCGGAGATCGCGCCGGTGCCGCACTGTTTCCATGGTCCGCATGGCGCCGGCACCGGCTACTACCGGCTGGCCTTTCATCCCGCGGGAGCGGGGCAGCTGGAGCAGTTTCAGCGGGAATTTGCGCCGGGCCGTACGATCGCGGAACTCATCGCCGCAGCCGCCGCGCTGCCGCCGGGGAGCCGGCCGGCCGCGGCCCGCTGGTCGGCGAGCTGGGGGGCCGAGCCGGCGAAGGCGGTGCGCCAGCTGCTCGAGGAGATTGGTTGGACGCACCGGTCGCTGATCGCCGCGGTGGCGGGCGGGGTGCCGGTCCGGAGCATAGCGGCGACGGGCGGCGGCGCACGCAGTGCCGCCTGGCTGGCCATCAAAGCCGACCTGCTCGGCGTGCCGATCGTCACGCTCGCCTGTCCGGAGCGAGCCTGCCTGGGCGCTGCCGTGTTGGCGGCTGTCGCGGCCGGCCGGTATCCCACGATCGGCGAGGCCGCCCGCGCGATGGTCCGGCCGGAGCGAACCCATCAACCCGACGCGCGGCGGCACGCCGCTTACGTGGCCTCTGCACCTGACCGATCGGCGGCGCCGGTGTGAGATGCAAGGGTCAGCGGCAGGGGGGCGATGGGAAGTCAGGCCCGGAGCCAAAATGTTAATTCACGTTAGAATCAATTAGAACTTGACATTTTGTAACATAGCCGGAAAACCCGATGTCATGGTCAAGAAACTCCCCTCCGCTGCCCGGCAGGCGATCATCCGCGATCGCCTGGCCCAACAGCCGGGAGTGTCGATCACCGAACTGGCGCAGGAATTCGCCGTGAGCGAGATGACGATCCGCCGCGACTTTGACGCGCTGGAGGAGAAGTTGCAGATCCAGCGGACGCATGGCGGCGCGGTGTTGACCGAGCGGATGATGTTCGAATTCGACTACCGCGAGCGGCGGGAGCGAAACCGGGCCGAAAAGTGCGCGATCGCCGCGGAGGCCCGGAAGCTGATCCGGCCGGGCCAGCGGCTGATGCTCGACAACGGCACGACGTCGCTCGAGCTGGCCGCGCTCCTGAAGGATGGCGAGCGGCTGACCGTCGTCACCCCGAGCCTCGCGGTGGCGTCGGAACTGCAGCATGCGAGTGGGGTGGAGGTGGTGCTGCTCGGTGGCGTGTTGCGCGAGGGCAGTCCGGACCTGACCGGTCCGCTCACGGAGCACTGCCTGGAAATGTTTACGGTTGATCTGGCCTTCCAGGGGGCGGACGCCATCGGACCCGACGGGGCCATCTACAACGTGGATATGCGCCTGGCCCGTGTGGATCGGACGATGCGCCGCGTTGCCGAGCGCTGCTGCATCCTGGCGGATCACACCAAGCTTGGCCGCACCGCGCTGGCGCGCTCAGGGACGCTGGCTGACGTGGACATTTTCCTTACCGATACCGGGGCGCCCAGCGCGCTGCTGAAGCGCTATGCGCGCCTTGGCGTGAAAATCGTGACTCCCGCTGTTCTTACGGCCCAGCCCTAGGTCCCCGCGGAAGGCGCTCTTTTCCTCCAACTGTCCCAACGGACGGACGGCATTGCCACGAAGTTCAGCCAAAAAACCCCAGCCATATGAAAGCCCTAACTCTAGCCCAACCCGCCGTACGTAAGCGAGTGATTGAATTCCCTGTCCGTGGGCAGGAAGTGTACACTTGGGGCCGCCGCCTGGTGGCCGCCACGTCCGCGTTTGTCCTGGTCTCGGCCACCTGGGCCGCCGCCGATCCTGGGCCGTCGGGAAAATATGATACCAATGGAAACGGCCGGATCGATCCGGAGGAGCGCGCCGCCGCGCGGATGGACCAAGACCGTGCGGCCTCGGCAGCGACGCGCGCGACGGATGAGAGCGAGCCCATCATGATGAGCCCGTTTGAGGTGGTGGAGGAGAGTCGCGGGTATTCCGCCACAAACACGATGTCAGGCACGCGGCTGAACACCAAGCTGGAGGACCTCGCCTCGTCGATCAGCGTAGTGACCAAGGAGCAGATGGAGGACTTCGCCCTGCTCGATATCAACGACGTGTTCAACTACGAGCTCGGGACCGAGGGCACGGGCAACTTCACCGACATCGAAGTTGAGACCAGCGGCAATGTGAACGACAACGCCATGGCGAGTCCGAACACCGCCAACCGCATCCGCGGCATCGGCAACGCCAATCTCTCATTGGGTAACTTCGAGACCAGCCGGCGCGTCCCCGTCGACAAGATTGGCATCGACGCGATCGAGATCAGCCGCGGTCCGAACTCCAGCATCTTCGGGCTGGGCAACTCCTCAGGCACCGTGAATATGGTGCCCGCCTCCGGCAACCTCGGCCGCAACCGGACCCAGGTCCAGGCCCGCATCGACTCGGATAGCGGCTACCGCGAGCACATCGATATCAACCGGGTGCTCATCAAGAACAAGCTCGCGATCCGGCTGAGCCAGGTGTTCATGCACACGGGGTACGACTTGAAGCCGTCCGGCATGGATACGGAGCGCTATAGCGTCATGGTCAAATACCAGCCGTTCCGCCGCACGACCCTCACGGCGTCGATGCTGGATTACCACACGTACGGCAACCGCCCGAACACGATCATGCCGCGCGATGGCACGCAGGACTGGATCGCCGCCGGCCGCCCAACGTGGGATCCCGTGCTGGGCCGCGCCTATATCGACGGGGCGGTGGTCTATTCAAATACCAAGGGCAAGCTGCCCAGCTACTTCACCAGCCTTTACCAGCAGACCGGCCGTGGTTCGGCGCTGATGTACATCGACCAGGGGGACGTCACGTACTGGACGGCGCCCCGCGGCACCGCCACCGGCACGCCGGTCGGCGTGGCGCCCAACTGGGACGCGACCGTCAAGGCGAGCCAGGGCGCCTACACGACCGTGATTCCCTCCTTCGGCGCGTATGGCGCGACGCAACCGCTCTTCAAGGGCGCGCCATCCGTGGTCGACCAATCGGTCTATGACTGGAGTTCAGTCAATCTGGCTGCGATGAACTGGGAGTCTTCGCACACCCAGCAGTATCTCGTGCAGCTGACGCACATCTTCTTCGAAACCCAGCGCCAGCTGCTCGCGCTGCAGGCGGGCTGGTTCCGCGAGGATTCGAAGAGCCTCACGGACTTTGCCTACGGCAAGCCGTACGGCTACTATCTGATCGATGTGAACACGCGCCAGCTCGACGGCAGCGCCAATCCCAATCTGGGGCGTCCGTTTGTCAGCATCCCTGATACCACCGTGACCGAGAGCCCGTTGCTGAACGACACGTATCGCGCCCAGCTGGCCTACAAGCTCGATCTAACCAAGAGCAAGGGCTGGATGCGCTGGCTCGGCCTGCACCAATTGTCGGGCTATGGCGAATACAAACATTTCGTCACCCGGAACTACCGGTACAAGCCTGCGATGGTATCCGACCATCCGTGGCTGCCGGGCGGCATTAGCCGCGCCACCAGCACGGGTACGTCGACGAACTACGGGCCAGAACCCTACAACCAGAACTCGCCGACCGGCACGCGCAATTACTACATGTACTACGTTGGCGACGTGGAGGGCGGCAACGTCGATTACGCCCCCAAGAAGCTGCCGATGGGCACGTACGGCTACACGTATGGCGATGCGGCCCTCGCGGCCGCCGGCCGGACCGGCGTGTTTGTCACCGAGCCAGTCGACCTCGGCCTCGCCGCGACGCTGGACGGCACCGGTAACGTCAACAACGCCCTCAAGATCCAAAAGACTTATGGTGCAGTCCTGCAGAGCAGTCTGCTGAAGAACCGCCTGATCACCACGCTCGGGTATCGGCATGACGAGATATACGACAAGACTGGCGTGCTCCCGAAGCTGCTGCCGGACGGCAAGAGCCACGACTTCGGGTGGGACCGGCAGTGGGCGGCCGATTGGGAAGCGAACCGCGGCAACACAACGACGGCTGGCGCCGTCCTGAAGGTCCTGCCCTGGTTCCATGTCTTCGCGAACAAATCGGACAGTTTCATGCCGGAGGATCCCGCCTATGACCTGCACGGCCGCCGCGTGCCGAATCCGAAGGGTAAGGGGGAAGAGTACGGCTTCGCGCTTTATCCCTTCGGCGGTAAGCTCAGCGTTCGCGCCACACACTACAAGGTGCGGCAGATGGGTTCCCGCCGCGGAACCTCGACCACCATTGCAGCCCGAGCGCTGGGGATCGACATCTGGGATCACACGACCTCGCGTGATTTCGCCCTGCAGAACCGGGCGGCGATCTGGATCCAGAACCAGGCTGGTGGCACCCTGTCGCCCGATCAACTGTCGGCCAAGGTCGCCGAAACAATGAAGTTGGATCCTGCCCTGATTTCGCTGCTCTCCAACGACGAGATCAACATTGCCGAGCCTGAAGACACACTGGCGCAAGGCAATGAGGTCGAAATCAATTTTAACCCCAACAGCTACTGGACCGTTCGAGCGAACTTCGCCGAACAGGAGTCTATTCAAGCCAAGGTTGGCGCAGGCCTGCTCCAATACCTCGCAGAACGCCAGCCGGTCTGGGAAAGTATCATCGACGCGGACAGCGGACTGCCATGGTTCACGACCCAATACCAGGGGCCGAACTACAGTTCGCCGAAGATGTACCTCGAGGGCAACAATGTCGCGGTGCCGCTGACGATCGCCATTGCGCAGGAGGGCATGAGCATGCCGCAGGTGCGAAAATATCGCGCCAACTTGAGCACGAGCTATCGGCTCGCGGGGATCAGTGGCAACAAGATCCTTAAGAACGTTTCCGTCGGCGGCGCGATCCGCTGGCAGGACAAAGGGGCGATTGGCTACTATGCCGTCCCCGCGGTGCCGCCCGCCACGCAGATGACCATGCTCGATCGCAATCGGCCCGTGTGGTCGCCGGCCACCACCGCGTACGATCTGTTCCTGACGTACCGCACAAAGCTGTTCCGGAACCGGATTGGCGCGACGTTCCAGCTCAATGTGCGTGACCTCACCGAGCGCGGCCATATCGAGGCCGTCAAGGCGTGGCCTGACGGCTCGGGGCAGGTCTTCCGGATCGTTCCCCCGCGTCAGTTCCTGCTGACGGCGACGTTCGACCTCTAGGGTTTGTTTTTGGGGTGGCGCCCCGTCACGGGCGCCACCGAGTTTTCGTCTGATCGATAACACCCCGCCCTCCGCCCTCGCGGATGGCGTGGACGTTTAGTGAGGTACTCCCATGCACTTTTCGCCCCCATTTCCCCTCGCCGCACTCTGCCTGGTGACCTTCGCAATCGCCGGCTGCCACGCCGGTTCGAATTCCGCCCCGCTCACCGCCGCACCGGCCAATCCGCCTTCGGCATCGCCGGCGCCTTCCCTTCGCCTCGTCGAGGCGGGGCGCGCTGCCGCCGTCATTGTCCTGCCGGAGAAACCGATGGCGTCGGTGCGGTACGCCGCGGACGAACTCGCAGCCCACGTGGCCAAGTCCACGGGGGCGACGCTCATGATCGTGTCCGAGTCCGCCGTGACCGACGACGCGGACGTCCGGATCTACCTCGGTGACACCCGGGCCGCGCGGGCGGTCGGGATCGAGGCCGCGCAACTCCCGCTGGAAACCTTCCGGCTGCTGCAGCGGGGAAACGCGCTGTTTGTCGCCGGGCGCGACGGCACCGGCGATCCGCTCGACCGCGACACCTCGGCGGGCACGTTGTTCGGCGTCTACGAATGGCTGGAGCGCGCGGTCGGCGTCCGCTGGCTGTGGCCCGGCGAACTCGGCACCTTCGTGCCCCAACACGCGACGCTCACGGCCGCGCCGATCGATGTCACCATCCAACCGCGGTTTTTCCAGCGTTACGTCCGGCCCGGCCTGGGCTGGAAGAGCAACAATCCGGCCCTGGGATTCACCGCCAAGGCGGCGGAGGAATACGCCCGGGTCCAGACGGTCTTTCTGCGGCGGCAACGCATGGGCCGCAGCGAACGCATCGCCTACGGCCATGCCTTCACGGATTGGTGGTCCAAATACGGCCGGGAACATCCCGAGTGGTTTCAGTTGGTGAATGGGAAACGCGGACCCACGACCGAGAATGCCCGGTATGCGATGTGCGTTTCGAACCCCGGACTGCACGCGGAGATTGTCGCGCACTGGCGCGCCGCTGGCGGTGCCACCCGCCCGGGCATGAGTCTGATCAATGTCGTGGAGAACGATATTCTCGGGCAATGCGAATGTCCGCAGTGCCGCGCCTGGGACGGACCGACGCCCGCCGACGTCAACAAGTACTACGCGCCCAACTTCAAGGTGTACGGCGCCCCGTTCGTGAGCGACCGGTACGCCCGGTTCACGCTGGCGGTGCAGCAGCTTGCCGCCCGAGAGAATCCCAACGCGGTGGCGGTGCAGTACGCGTACTTCAACTACTTCCAGGCGCCCACTTCCGGCGTGAAGCTCAACGAGAACGTGCTGATCGGGTTCTGCCCGTCGGCCGGGTGGTATCCCCGGCTGGACGATGAGCACGCCTGGTACAAGGCGCAGTGGCAGGGCTGGCGGGATACGGGAGCGCGGCTGTTCTTCCGTCCGAACTACTTCCTGGACGGCTACAGCATGCCCTTCATCTTCGCTCACCAGTTTGCCGATGATTTCCAGCACCACGCCCGCAACGGGATGGTCGCGACGGACTTCGACGCCCTCACCGGCCAGTGGAGCATCCAGGGGCCGAACCTCTACCTGCTAATGCGGCTGCACGTCACACCGGACGCCGATCCCGACGCGATCCTGGCGGAGTACTATGCCGGGTTCGGTGCCGCCGCCCCGCAGGTGAAGGCCTACTACGATTACTGGGAGCGGTACACGATGGATAATCGGAAGCTCACGATGGACGTGTTCTACGACCGCGTGGCGATCCGCTGGCGCACCTGGGCCAAGGTGCCGCACCGCATCTTCCCGGCGGCCGCGTTTGCCCCCGCCGACGCGCTGCTGGCGAAAGCTGCGGCCGCGGTGGCCCATGATCCCGAGTGCTCCGCCCGCGTCGCTTTCCTGCAGACTGGGCTCCAGCATGCGAAGCTCTGCTGTGCGGTGGCCACCAAGCTGACGTTGTCCGATCCCGCGTCCACGGCCGAAGGCGGCCGCGAGGCGCTGCGTGAACTTCTCGCCTTCCGCCGCGCGCATGAACGCGAATGGTTCGCCAATCTCAACCACAATGCCTGGGTCGAGGACCTGAGCTGGAAGCTCGCGCACGAGACGCAGCAGCCGGCCGAGTACTACCCGTGACCTACCGCGGCGCCACGCCGACGGCTGATAATGCCACCGCAATCCATGAACGGCCGGACGAATTCGCCGGTCCATCGCCCTCCGACCGGACCGCTTCCGCGGCCCGCCGGTTTGCGTCGGCTGCTGGCGGGGGTACTCGGCTTGGTGCTGGTCACCTTCGGCCGGGCGGAGGTGCCGATCGTCACCGCGCGTCGGCCGGCGGCGGTCATCGTGCTGCCGGACGAGGCACCGGCCGTCGTGCGGTATGCCGCCGACGAGCTGGTGTATCACGTGCAGCGCGCCACCGGGGCCGTCCTCCCGATCGTATTGGAATCATCACCGGCGCCGGCGTCGGGCAGCCGCATCGTCCTCGGTGACACCCAGGCGGCGCGTCAGGCCGGAATGGCCTCGCGCACGCTGCAACCCGAGACCTTCATCCTCCGCACCGCGGAGCAGGCCGTGTTCATCGTGGGCGGCGACGGTTCGGGCGATCCGCTCGAACCGGCGACCTTCGGGGGCACGCTCTTCGGAGTTTACGAATGGCTGGAACGTGACCTGGGCATCCGCTGGCTCTGGCCCGGCGAACTCGGGATCCAGGTGCCGCGTACGCCAACGGTGGCCGCGCGGGACGTGAACACGACGGTCGCACCGGCATTCTTCCAGCGGAATACGCGCGGCGGTCTCTCCTTCAAGGGGACGCATCCGGAGCTGGGTTTCAGCCCGGCGGCCGCGGCCGCGTACGCCCATGACCAGGCGGTCTTCCTGCGCCGGCATCGTATGGGCCGGGGCATTCGGCTGAGCTACCATCACGCCTTCACCGACTGGTGGAAGAAGTATGGCGCGGAACATCCCGAATGGTTCCAGCTGGTGCACGGGAAACGCGGCCCGACCCGCCCCGGCGCCAGCTATTCGATGTGCGTCTCGAACCCGGAATTCCGGCACGAGATCATCGCGCTCTGGCGGCGGCAGCGCGCGGCCAATCCGGACCTGCATTTCGTCAACGCCGTCGAGAACGGCATCATGGGCCTGTGCGAGTGTGACGCCTGCCGGGCGTGGGACGGTCCGACGCCCGTTGATTTCCTCAAGTACTACCCGCCTCGGTCGAAGGTGATCGGCTCGCGGTTCGTGACCGATCGCTACGTCCGGTTCTGGCTGGAACTGCAGCGCGAGGCGGCGCAGATCGATCCCGCGGCGACGGTCGTCGTGTACAACTACTTCAACTACTTCGCGCCGCCGACGCCGGGCATGAGGCTGAACCGGCAGATACTGGTGGGTTCGTACCCGTCGGCAGGCTGGTTTCCGCGTTCGGCCGACGAGCATGCCTGGTTCAAGCAGCAGTGGGCGGATTGGCAGCAGACGGGCGCCCGGCTGTTCTCGCGCTCCAACTACTGCCTCGATGGCTACACGATGCCGCTGATCTATGCGCACCAGTTCGCCGACGAATTCCAGTGGCAGGCGGCCCACGGGATGGAGGCGACGGACTACGACGCGATCACCGGCCAATGGGCGGCGCAGGGGCCGAACCTTTACGTCCTGCTGCGGCTCCAGACGCGGCCGACCGCTCCGGTCGACCAACTGCTGGCCGAGTACTACGGCGGGTTCGGCGCCGCCGCCCCGGCGGTCAAGGCGTACTTCGAGTTCTGGGAGCGCTTCGCCCTCGACCAGCGCACCACGCTCAACGCGCAGTATGAGGACAACACCTCCCGCTGGCGCGCGTTTGCCGTCGCGGCGCACGTGGTTTTCACGCCGGCGGCGTTCGCGACCGCCGGCCGCTTCCTGGCCGAGGCGCGGGTGGCGACCGCATCCGATCGTGACGCCACGCGCCGGGTTGCCTTCCTGGAGGCGGGCCTGACGCATGCCCAACTCTGCGCGGCGGTCTCGCAGGCGCTCAGCCTGCGCGATCCCGCCGCAACGCCTCCCGGGGGCGCCACCGCGCTGGCCGAACTCATCGCTTTCCGGCGTGCCCACGAACGCGAGTGGATCGCCAACTTCAACCATTGCGCCTGGACCGAGGAGGCGAGCTGGCGGCTGGCGCCGCCCGTGCCCCGTTGAACCCGGCTGCAACCCGTCTGCCTTTCCTTCCCATGAGCATTCACCTGATTCCACCCCGCGTGGCCCGGCTGATCGCCGCGGCCACCGCCTTCGGCCTGAGCACTGCCACCGGGCTGGGCGCGACCTCAGATGAGGCCGCGCTCCGCGCCGACGCCCTGGCGGCGATGAAGCGCGCCGCGACCTATTTCCGCACGCATGCCTCGTCCCACGGCGGGTATGTCTATTACGTCTCCGAGGATCTGCAGCAGCACGTGGGCGAGGGGATCGCCACGCCCGACCAGATCTTCACGGAGCCGCCCGGCACCCCCTCGGTCGGCCGCGCGTACTTGCAGGCGTATGCCGCGACCGGTGATTCCTACTACCTGGAGTGCGCGACGGAGACCGGCAAGGCGCTCATTCACGGCCAGCTCGTCTCCGGCGGATGGTCGCAGCGCATCGACTTCAATCCCAAAGGGACGCATGTCGGCCGGTACCGCGACGGCACCGGCGCCCGGAGCGCCGGCGATCCCAAGAAGAAGGAGAATCCGAATCATTCGTCCCTCGACGACAACCAGACGCAGTCCTCGATCGAGTTCCTGGCCCAGCTGGATCGGGCGCTGGGCTTCAAGGATCCGGTGGTGCACGAGGCCGCCAGGTACGCGCTGGATTCGCTGCTCAAGGCCCAGTTTCCGAACGGCGCGTTCCCACAGGGATGGGCCGAGCCGGTCAAGGCCTACCCCGTCATGAAGGCAAACTACCCGGCGGACTGGCCCCGGCTCTGGCCGCATGAGGAGTACTACAAGTACTACACGCTGAACGACGGGCTGGTCGGCACCGTGTCCGACGCGCTGCTGATCGCGTACGAGGTTTACCAGGATGAGCGGTACCGGCAGGCGCTGATGAAACTGGGCGATTTTCTGATCCTCGCCCAGATGCCCGATCCCCAGCCGGCCTGGTGCCAGCAGTACAATTACGAAATGCAGCCCACTTGGGCGCGGAAGTTCGAGCCGCCGGCGATCTGCGGATTCGAGTCGGAGGATGCGATCAAGGCGCTGATGAAGCTCTACCGCTTCACCGGCGACCGGAAGTACCTGGCGCCGATCCCGCGCGCGCTGGCGTACCTGAATACCTGCGTGCTGCCGGATGGCCGGATGGCGCGCTATTACGAGCTCAAGACCAACCGCCCCCTGTACATGACCCGCAAGCCGGGCGTGAGCGGAAATTCGAAGGCGCCGGGCTACTATGATTTCACGTACCAGGACAAGAACCTGCCGAAGCACTACGGATGGAAACAGGAACAGCGGCTGGATGCACTGGCGCAGGAGTACGCCGAACTCCAGCGCGGGCCGGTGCCGCCGCTGAAGGTGATCCAGCGCTTCAGCCCGGCCGGCAAACTCATGGCGGTGGATGCCACTGAGCCGATCGCGGCCCCATCCGTGGCGGCGCTTGAGCCGGAAGTCCGGCGGATCCTCGCGGCGCTTGATCCCCAGGGCCGCTGGGTCTCGGTGTACGACGGCACCGACCGGCTGATTGGTCAGCCCAGCTTCAAGAAGGGCTTCCGCTACCTCGGCAGCAACACGTTCAACTACAACCTCGAAATCCTCAGCCAGTACATTGCGCTGACGGGAAATCCCAGCCGCCAGCTATGAATCGCGGGAGCGAGAATCCGGCCCGGGTGCGAGGGGTATGCACCGTCGCGCTGCCGCCCGATAGGGCGGTGCGCGGTGCCGTGCCCGTGCGGACGCGGGCGTCGCTCCCCGTGGTGTTCCCGCGCCACCCGGTTCGATCCCTCCTTTCCCGGCTCGCGCTGCCTCTGGCCTGCCTGCTGGGGCCCACGACCCGCGCGGCCTTTCTGGAGCAGTCGGCCGGCGAGATCAGGCTGTCCAACGCGCAGGCCACGCTCGTCATCGCGCCGTCGCCCTGGCGCATGGAACTGCGGGACAGCCGCGGGACGGCCCAGTTCACCGAGGCGCAGCCGCCTGCGCTGCAGATCGACGGCAACTGGGCGGCGCTCGCCGCCGTCACGGCCGCCGAGCCCGTCGACGCGACGACCGCCCGGCTGCGCGTCACCCTTTCCGACGCGCGGCCCGCGACGGTGGAGGTCCGGACTTTCGGACCGCATGGCTTCAGGATCGTCGTCCGCGCCGAGGGCGCCGCGGTCACTGCCATCCGCGGCGCAACCGCGATCGCGCCGGTCGAGGAGGTGTACGGGTTTGGCGAGATGTGGAACGGCCACGTTGCCCAGCGCGGCCAGGCATTCGACCAGTGGGATCGCGGCGGCACGCCCGACGAGTGCGCGTACATGCCGTACTACGTCTCCACGCGCAACTACGCCTGGTTCCTGAACTATGGCGGCCGGGTGCATTTTGATGTCGGTCAGCGCCGCGCCGACCAGCTGACGTTCGAGGCGCCCGCGTCCGTGGTCGACCTCACGCTCGTTTCCGGCCCGAGCCTGCCGGCGACCGTCCGGAATTTTCTCACCCAGATCGGACTGCCGCGGATGCCGCCGCGGTGGACGTACCAGCCCTGGTTCTGGCTGATGGGCGACCCGGACCTGCCCGGCGCGAAGATCGACACCCTGCGGGGCGAACACTTCGTAGCCATGGTCCGCAAGTTGCGGGAGCTCTCGATCCCCGTGGGCGTCACCTGGTTCGAGCCGCCCTGGCAGGACGCCCGTACGACCTTCGTGCCCAATCCGGTGTTCAGCCCGGACCTCCCCGGTCTGGTGCGCGAACTTCGGACGATGGGGGTGCGCACGCTGGCGTGGACGGTGCCATACACCACGCCCACGGCGTCGAACTGGAAGGAAGCCGTCGCGCACGACTATCTGGCCGCGAACCCGAACGCACCGGCCGCCACCGCACCCACCAAAATCTCCGGCACCGGCGAACTCGTGGGTACGAACTACTACAACGCGATCGACTTCTTTCACCCGGAGGCGGTGCGCTGGTGGCAAAAGCAGATCGAGCGCAGCCTCGCGCTCGGGTTCAGCGGGTTCAAATTGGACGCCGGTCAGGACCTCGAGCCGGATGCCCGGCTCCACGGCGGGCGCGTCGGGAAGGACGTCCACAATTCCTATGCGCTGGAATACAACCGCGCGTTCTTCGCCGTCCTGCAGCAGCATCTGGGCGACGATTTCCTGATGGTCCCGCGGGCGGCCTGGGTGGGTTCGTCGGCGTACACCAACTTCAAGTGGCCGGGCGACCTCAGCGGCAGCTTCGCGAACAACGGCCTGCCCTCCTCCGTATTCTCCTCGCTCTCGCTGGCGTTCTGCGGGCTGCCGTTCGTCTCGACCGATATCGGCGGGTTCGACGACCAGCCGGCGCCGGAGGATGCGTGGCTGCGCTGGGCGCAATTCGGCGCGATGCTCCCCGGCATGCAGACGCTGCACATGCCCTGGTGGTACTCGCCGGAGGCGCTGCGGCATTTCCGGTACCTGGCCTGGCTGCACACCGACCTGACGCCGCTCTGGATGAGCCTCGCGCAGGAGGCCGCGGCGACGGGCGCGCCGGTGTGTCGCCCGTTGGTGTGGAGCTTCCAGGACGACGTCGACTGCTGGCGCGTGGACGATGAGTTCACCGTCGGCGACGCGCTGCTGGTGGCGCCCATGCTGAACCGGAATCCGGAGCGCAGCGTGTACCTGCCGGCGGGCCGGTGGCATGATTTTTGGGACGACCGCGAGACCGTGACGGGTCCCGTGCGGATCAACTGGTTCAAGGGATGGACGGCCCGGGACAAGTTTCCGGTGTTCATCCGCGAGGGCGCCATCATTCCCTTGGAGGTGGAGAATGAATACAGCGGGTTCGGCTGGGCCGAGTCCGCGGGGTACGTCACGCTGGCGATCTGGCCGCGCCGCAGCGGCTCCAGTGCGTTCACGCTCCACGATACCGAGGGCCCGGTCCCCATCACGGTTGCGCGTGAGGGCGACCAACTGCGGGTGCAGTGGGGCCCGACCCAGCGCAACCATCTCCTCCGCATCCATCTCGACGGCGAGTTGCCCACTGCCGTCCGGGCCGGAGTCCTGGACCTCGCTCGGTTCACCTCGCTCACCGCGTTTCGCCGGGGCGGCGAGGGGTGGTGCTTCGACGCCGACACCCGGAAACTCTGGGTGCGCCAACCCCGCGATGGGGCGGCCGGTGCTCTGACCGTGGCTCTGCAAACGACGCCATAGCCGCCTACCTTCATGTTCCATTCGACTCCTTCCGCGCTTGTCTTCCTCTCCCTTGCCGCCGTGGCGGTGGGCAGTGCCGCGATGCCGGACCCGCGGCCGAATGTGGTGTTGATCGTTTCCGACGACCATGGGCGCGAAGCCCTGGGTTGTTACGGCAACCCCGTCGTCAAGACGCCGGCGCTGGACGCGCTGGCGGCGGACGGGACCCGGTTTTCACGCGCGTTCTGCACCACCGCCAGCTGCAGCCCGTCCCGCTCCGTCATTCTGACGGGCCAGCAGAACCACCGGAATGGCATGTATGGTCTCGAGCATGACGACAGCCACTTCTCCTCGTTTTCCACCGTGAAAAGCCTGCCGGTCCGGTTGGCGCAGGCGGGCTACCGGACTGCGCGCGTGGGCAAGTTCCACGTCGCGCCGGCGTCCGTGTATGCGTTCCAGACCATCCTTTCGCCCGGCGCGGCAAACGATCCGGCGACGATCGGACGGAGCCCGGTGGAGATGGCCGAACTCGCCCGCGGCGTTATCACCGCGCCGGACGACCGCCCGTTCTTCCTCTATTACGCCACCGACGACCCGCACCGGATGAACGCCGTCCTGCCGAACGGCCGGCCGACCTTCGACACCTACCCCCGGCCGAATTCCTTCGGCAACCGGCCCGAAGGCCGGCCGGGCGTCACCCCGGTGGTGTACCGCCCCGAGGACGTCATTGTCCCCAACTATCTGCCCGACACGCCCGAGACGCGGGCGGAACTGGCGGAGTACTACCAGTCCATTTCCCGGATGGACCAAGGGATCGGCCGGCTCATCGCCGAACTCAAGGCGGCCGGAAAGTACGATTCCACGCTCATCATCTACATCTCGGACAACGGCGCGCCATTCCCGGGCGCAAAGACGACGCTGTACGACGTCGGCATGCAGCTTCCCTGCCTCGTGCGGGCCCCGGGCCGGCAGCATCCCGGCGCCGTGCAGGACGGAATGGTGACCTGGGCCGACCTCGTACCGACGATCCTCGACTTCGCCGGCGTGCCCGCGCCGGCGGCTGAGTTTGACGGGCGTTCGTTCCGGGCCGGCGTCGATGGCGGGCCGCTGCCCGGATGGAACGAGGCGTATGCCTCGCACACCTTCCACGGGATCACGATGTATTACCCCATGCGGGTGGTGCGCACGCCGCAGTACAAGCTGATCGTCAACCTCGCGAGCGAGCTGCCGTTCCCGAACGCCAACGACCTCATCCACTCGCCGACCTGGATCAGCGCCACCCAGCGACCGGACCCGATGCTCGGCCGGCGCTCGATCGAGCAGTTCCTGCATCGGCCGCGCGTTGAGCTTTACGACGTGCAGCAGGACCCGGATGAGATTCACAATCTGGCCGACGATCCCGCGACCCAGGCCGCCAAGTCGGAACTGTTGGCGAAGCTGAAGCAGTGGCAGGCGGCGACGAAGGATCCCTGGCTGCACAAATGGAAATATGAGTGACGGCCCGCCGCGCCGTCGCCGCGCACCCAATAAAATGAACCGACCAACGAACACGATGAGACTGGCCATGGGCGACGGCTTCGCACCGGCCGCGCAGAGGGACGCGCGACCGTCGGACGCGCGGCGTGTGGCCTCGAAGCTCCGCCTGCTCCTGGGTGCGTTCGGCGTGGGTGTGCTCGTGACGGCGGCGAGCGCGGCCATCGTCGGCGATCTGGCCGCCGGGATGACCGATCACGCGACACCACCCGACGTGGTGGCCAGCCGTCCGGCGGGGCCGAGCGCGGCCGAGATCGGCGCGCAGCTCAGAGAGGCGTTGCTCCGCGAGGCGGACCAGCCCGTGAAGGCCAACTGGTCGCCGATGCTGCGGTACCTGGCAGATCTGCACGCGCGCAGCATCCTTCCCGCTCGCGCCCACCTGCCATACCCGTACCAGACCATGGGGCCCGGCTATCAGGACGGGACGGTTTTCGGGCACATCGACCTCACCCATGAACGGCTCGATACCGTGCGCGCGCTGCCCCAGCACGTCCGCAACCAGATCTACAACGAACTGGCCGGCCAGCAGCCCGACGGACTCATCCCGGGCATTGTGCTGTTCAAACCGGGCGACATCGCGAGTTGGAAGACCTTCAAGGGTTTTCCGCCCATCTGGGTGATCGCGGTGGATGCCTACGTGGAAGAGACCGGCGACACGCCGGTGCTGCGCAAGTGCCGGGACGCGCTGATCCGGCAGATCGGCTGGTTCGAGCGCCAGCGTGCCGTGGCGGGGGGCGGCTTCTTCTATATCGACCAGCGCGAAGGCACCTGGGAAAGCGGCATCGACGAAGGGGTGCGCTACGATGAGCGGCTGACCACGCCGGCGGCGGCGGTCGACGCGTCCGCGCACGTTTTCATGCTCTATGAGCACGCGGCAAACTGGAGCCGCGCGCTCGGCCAACCCGCGCGCGAATGGGAGCAGAAGGCTCGCGCGCTCCAGGACTTCATCCGCCGCGAACTCTGGGATCCCCAGACGGGATTCTTTTATGACGCCTGGACCGTGCGTGAGCCCGCGCGCCGCCGTCTCGCGTTCGAGGGCATGTGGCCGGTCGTGGTGGGCGCCGCGACCGCGGAGCAGGCTCGGCGCGTCATCGACGAGCATCTGCTCAACCCCCGGGAGTTCTTCACGCCGCATCCCATCGCGACCGTCGCGCGATCTGACGCCAAGTTCGAGCTGCGGATGTGGCGCGGTCCGGCGTGGAACAGCATGACCTACTGGGCCGCGCGCGGCTGTGCCCGCTATGGCCGCGGCGACGCGGCGCATCGCATCCTTGAGGCGGCGCTCGACGGCACCGCCACGCAGTTTGAGCGCACGGGCACGATCTGGGAGTTCCACCATCCCGAGCGCGGGGACGAGGAATCCCTCAGGCGCAAGCCCACGCGCAACCTGCCGTGCCGCGACTACGTGGGCCACAACCCGCTCTTCGCGATGGCGGACCTCTGGCGTCGGACGATGCCGGCGCCGGCGCCGTTAGGCCGGGTTGACCATCCGCGCCGCGGCGTCGAAGAGCCGGTGTTCGCGGACGCCGGGGGGGGGGGGGACGCCGCGTTGGGCGGGTGCGACGAGTCCACGGCGACGCCCGGGCCGCATGAGGCCGTCGCGGTGGCGACGTCGCGTCGGCGACGGGCGCCCGACCCGGCCCGGAAACGCAAGTCCGCGCCGAGGAAGAAGGGCGCGGCCCCGCAGCCGGCGCCGGCGGGGCGGCCGGAGATCACCTGGTCGCTCATGCACCCGGTGAAGCCGGATCCCGCCTACATGAAGGACGTCATCGCGGCCGCCGCGGCGTACCAGGTCGACAGCTTCGAGATCTGCGGGGACGTGCACTGCAACGGCAACCTCGACGGCGCAATCCGGTTTCGCGATTACCCGACCGTGGCGGACACGATCGACGCCCGGAAGGTGGAGGAGAACATCAGGGTGCTCCGCGAGATCGTGGCGCTCGCCCACGCCTCCGGCCGGCCGGTCTATTACTGGCACCGCGAGGTCATGGTGCCGCGCGCCGTGGTCGAAAAGCTCCCGGGCCTGCTCGACGAAAACGGCGAGTTCAATCTACTGGGCGAGGCGTATCACGCGCTCGTCCGCTCCAAGATCCGCGAATTCTTCGACCACGTGCCGGACCTCGACGGCCTGGTCCTGACGCTGACCGAGTCGGACTACTCCGTCATCCACAACTCCGATCCGGAGCGCTATCCGCCGGCGCAGGTGGTGCAGCGCATCCTGGAAACCTTCGCGGCGGAGCTGCACGTCCGCGGAAAGCGCCTAGTCCTGCGGAGCTTCGGGTCCATTGCGCAGGACTATGAGGACATCCTCGCGGGCGCCGCGGCGGCGCGGACGACGGTGCCGTTTGAGATCGAGACGAAGATCACGCCGTATGACTTCAGCCCCTTTCTGCCGACCAACCCGTACCTGCGGCGGACGGAACAGTGCACGCTTGGCGCGGAATACGACTCGATTGGGGAGTTTCTCGGCGCGGGTTACCTGCCGGCCCCGGATCCGGCCCGCGTCCTCCAGACGGTCGCCTACGCGCGGCAGCAGGGCGTCAACCGCCATGTGATCCGCGTCGATCGCATCGGCCACGCCGCCTTCCGCTCCACGCAGGCGATCAATCTGTTCGCCTTCGAGCGGGCGATCCGCGATCCCGCCGCGACCGCCGACGACGTGTGGCGTGACTGGGCGTGGACGCATTGGGCCGGCTGTCCCGACGAGATGATCGCCGTGATGAAACGGGGCATCGAAATGGTGAAGCGGACGCACTTCATCGACGGAAATGTGATTTTCCACGCGTTTCCCATTCCGCCGGACTGGAAATGGATCAAGGCGGGAGGAATCCTCTCCACCTTTTCACCGGCACGCAGCCTGGCCGTGCATCCCAACATGTGGGGCATCCTGCCCGACCGCACGACGCCAAGCCGCGCCGCCCTGTTGCGCGAGAAGGACGAGGCGGTCGAGTTGGCGGCCGCAGGCTTGCAGGCCGTCGACGCGCTGCGCGACCGCTTGTCGCCGGAGGAGTACCAGACGGCACACGCGGCGTGGCAGCGTGCCGTCGTCGTCACCCGCACCATTCGGGCCTGGTGCCGCTGCATTGCGGCGTATTTCGACGACCTGGAGCAGGGCGGACGGGGGCAGCCGTCACTCGGCGCGGCGCTGGCGGCCGCGAACGCTGAGCTCGCTCCCTTCCTCCCGGCGAGCGGCGCCACGATCGCGCCAGACCTGGCGGGGGCGCATGAGTACGGACAAGAAGGTCCGGCGGAGGACAGCATCGAGGCGGCCTATCTTTCGCCGATCGGGGCGTTGCTGCGGCAGTTGTCGTCCGAGTACGAAGCCGAACAGGCCGAGCGCGCCGCGTGGCAGGGGCGGCCGGGTCTCGTCGATTTCGTCGTCGCGGGCGGATTCCTGGACGACATCCGCGTCGATCGTCCGATGCACGCCAGCCATGCGCATCTGCTCGCAGGGCGTCCGGTTCGCGTCGTCGGCAATCGCGTGTTTCCCAACGGGGCCATCGAAGTGCGGCTGCGCGCACCCGCCCATCGGCCGGCCCGCCTTATCATCACGGGCAACCCCGCCGCGGCGGGACAGTTCAAACTCACGGTCCAGGGGGTGACGCAAACGGCCGTCTTTCCCGCCGCGGGCGAATATGGCTGGGATCTCCCCGCCACCCCGAGCGACGCTGGAGCGGCGCTTTCCGTGCCGGAGGGGCGCAACGAAGCGACGCGCGAGATCGTCGTGCGCATTCAGAAGTCCGGCCTCGAATATCCCGCCCTGCATGGCATCGGCATCGTTGCCTGCTAGGCACGAAATTCTCATGAAAACCCCATCCATCACCAAACTGCTCTTGGCCGGGCTCTGCCTGGCCACCGCGATGCCGAGCTATGCCGAGTCCAGCTTCAGCTCGTGGCCGGCCGGCTCTTCGCCCCGCGAAGTCGGCCTGCGCGTCTCCGAGCGGTTTCTGTCGAAGGACTACCGGCTGTCGGGCCGTGAAAAGCGCTTCTTTCACTATGCCGAGACCTGCACTTGGTACGGCGCGCTCGAGTTTGCCCAGCTCACGGACAACCAGGCCCTGAGGAGCCGGCTCGTGGCGCGGTTCGAGCCGATCTTTGGCCCGCGGGCCAGCCTGATCCCGCCGGTGACGAACGTTGACTGGGCAGTGTTTGGCGCGTTGCCGCTGGAATTGTACCAGCGGACCAAGGATCCGCGTTTCCTCCAACTCGGCCGGCGGATCGCCGACGAGCAGTGGGCCGCCCCGGTGGCCGGCACCGAGCTGAGTCCGGAAGCGCGCGAGGGTCTCGCCGCCGGGCTCACCTGGCACACGCGCTTCTGGATCGATGACATGTACATGATCACGATGCTCCAGACGCAGGCCTACCGCGCGACCGGTGAATGGGTTTATGTGGACCGGGCGGCGCGGGAAGCGGTGGCGTACCTCGACAAGCTCCAGCAGCCGAACGGCCTGTTCTTCCATGCGCCCGACTCGCAGTTCTTCTGGGGGCGCGGCAACGGCTGGTTCGCCGCCGGAATGTCGGAGCTGCTCCGTTCGCTGCCAACCGACCATCCGCTGCGGCCGCGCATTCTGGCCGGATATCAGAAGATGATGGCGACGCTGCTGAAATTTCAGGGCGAGGATGGCATGTGGCGGCAACTGATCGACGATCCGCAGTCGTGGCCGGAAACCTCGGGCACGGGCATGTTCACGTTCGCGTTCATCACGGGCGTGCAGCACGGCTGGCTCGACGAGAAGACTTACGCTGGGGCGGCGCGCAAGGGCTGGCTTGCGCTCGTGCAGCGGATCAATGCGGAGGGCGACATAACCGACGTGTGCGAGGGTACGAACAAGGGCCTCGACCGTCCGTACTACCTGGCGCGACTCCGGCTGACCGGCGACCTCCACGGCCAGGCGCCCATCCTCTGGTGCGCGGGCGCCCTGCTGCGCTGAGCCGTCCGTCATGAGACTCCCGCTCGCCGCCCTGTTCTGCGCGCTCACGTTGCCGCTCGGCGCGGCCGAGGAGCCCGCGCTCGACTTGCACCTGGCCCCGGGCGAACTCCAGGCGGTGCCGAGCTTCGACGCCTGCAGCTACTACTTCCGTCCGTCCGGGACGCCGGAACGGCCGTTTGCCGTCGAGTTTCGGCGGGCCGGCGAACTGACGTGGCGGCGCGGCTTCGCGCCGGTGTCCGATACGCCGGCGGGTGTCTGGAAGGGCAGCCTCTTTGACCTGGCGGAGAACACGGCGTGGGAACTCCACGTGCTGAATGCGAGCGGCGCGGAAATCATCCCGCCGGTTTCCTTCCGCACGTGGACGAGCCATCCGCCGACTGCCAGGGTGCTCGACCTGAGCACCCTGCCCGGCGCTGCGCAGGGGCTCGTGATCACCGACCAGGGCCGGCCGGACGGCTGGATCAAGTACACGGCGCCGAAGGGCTGGCGACTCGAGCGGCCGGACACCCCTGGCGATGGCCAGCGCGGCGCGATCACGCTCCGGAACGCCCGGTATGTCATCCTGGAGAACCTCACGATCGTCGGCGGCGCCCGGCATGGCATCCACCTCGAGCAATGCGACTCGATTCGGATCCTGAACTGCGACATCTCGGGCTGGGGCCGTGTCGGGACCCAGCAGTTCACGAACGACGGCGCCCGCGGAAAGTATGCCGACGCGAATGGCGAACTGATCAACTACGACGCCGGCGTGAAAATCGACGCCAGCGCCCGCACGGTCGTCGAGCGGTGCTACGTGCACGATCCGCGCGGCCGGTCCAATTCATGGCAGTACTCACACCCCGCCGGTCCGACCGCCGTGCACGTCAACAATACGCACGGCGGGAATGTCATTCGCTGGAATGATTTCATCGGCAGCGACGAGCACCGCTGGAACGACGTGATCGAGTCGAGCAGCAACGGCTCGGCCCTGGGGGGCTTCTTTCGCGACAGCGACATCAGCGGCAACTTCCTGGTTTACGGCAATGACGACGGCGTCGAACTCGAGGGAGGCGGCATGAACGTGCGCTTCTACAGCAACAAGATCGAGGGCACGACCTGTGGCATCAGCACCGGTGCCTGTCTCCTCGGGCCGCAGTTCATCTACGGCAACCTGGTCGTTCACGAGGGCGACGAGGCCGGGCTCGCGCTGATGCTGTTCAAGAACAGCCACGGCGTCCCGCAGAGCGGCAAGCGCCATTTCATCAACAACACGGTGTTCACGGCCGCGTCCGCGCCGTACGGCAACTACGGCAAGCCCATCGGCAGCGAACGGATCGGCTACCTGCGCAATAACGTGTTTGTTGCCAGCAGTGCGCGGCGGCCGGACGAAAAGATGCGGCGCGATGATTTTGACGGGGATCTGTTTTGGACCGACGGCAACGCGGCGTCATCCGCCGCCTATCTCGCCGGCCTCCGACAGATCGGGCAGGAGGAACACGGCCTTGCCGCCGACCCGCGGTTGGCCGCTCCGCACCAGGGTGATTTCCACCTCGCGCCGGGGAGTCCGGCCAAGGGCAGGGGACGGCCGGTTGCGAACCTGGCGGTGGCTGGTGGAAATCTCGGCGCCTTCGCCGACGCGACCACGGAGGTGCCGTACCGGCCGCTCGCGCTGACCGCCACGCCGCGGCAGCTTGAGTTTGGACGCTCGGACCAACCCGCCGTCCAGGACGTACGGGTCGCCGTGCCGGCGTCGGCGCGGGAGCCGGTTGCGTTCGAAATCCGGCAGAACTCCGTTTTCAACTGGTTCAAGGTCTCGCCGGCGATGGGCCTGGTGAAACCGGGCGAGGAGGTGATCCTGCAGGTAACGATCGATCCAGCCCGGCTGAAAGGCCGCCCGCAGTTCAGAGGAGCGTTCCTCGTGCGTACGCCTTCCGGCCTCTCCCGGCCGGTCAGCGTCTATGCGCAGGCTGAATTTTCGGAAGATCTCCGCCCGGCGGACGCCCCCAACACGGCGTACATCGAAGCCGCCGCGGTGCCCGCGCTGGCGTCCCATGTGCAATCTTCGTCTCGGCCCGGCCAGTATGGCGGCAAGTATGCGCGCCTCGCGCAGGACGAAGCGCCCGAGATTCGCGCCACCTTCAAGGTGCCGCGAGACGGTCGCTATGCCTTGCTGGTGCGGGCGGGCATTCAGCGCGGCGCGATGCACCGCCGTGAATTTGCCGCGCGGATCGACCAGGGCGAAACCGTGCACATGGAAATGAACCCAGACTACAACTGGAATACCGACAACGATCGCTTCCGGGCCGTTTATGTGTGTGCGGTGGGGCACCTCAACGCCGGCGCACATGAACTTTCGTTCAAGGTGAACGGCGGTCTCAACCTAAACGAGATCATCGTCACCGACACACCGGCCGCCTTCATGGCCGATGGCTGGCAGCGGAAGCGACCATGACGGGTTGCCTCTACACGGCTGGATCGCTCGATCGCTTGTCTCTGAGAACCGGTACGTGCCTATCCCCCGTTTGGGCTGCGGCTTTGCCGCGCTCTGGGGTGATCAAGGTCACCCTGTCGGCTGCGCTCTCGCTGCTGCTACTGGGAACCGCCGTGAGCGCTGCCACCGCGTCCGCTCCGCAGCCATATGACATCGTGACGCCCGCTGATGCCGAACGCATGGCCGAGCTCACGTTTGGGCCCCGGCAGCCGCCGGTGGACGTGAATATGATCGCCGGCGCCTGGACGACGATTGCGACCCAGGCCGGTCGCAAACCGGCGAAGGTAATCATTGATACCGACATCGGGTCGGACATCGATGACGCCATCGCGATCATCTTCGCGCTGTCACGGCCCGAGATTGACGTGCGGGCGATCACGACCTCCCGCTTCGAGGTAAAGCAGCGCGCCGCCATCGTATCTCGCCTGCTGCAGGTCATGGGACGCACCGACGTGCCCTTCGCTTCCGGTTCGCCGCGGATGGTCAACGGAGCGACGCTGCCCGACAAGCCGGTGAACCAATACGCGTTTGCCGGTTCGGAAGCCGATCGTCCGCCCCCGGCCACCGCCGATGCCCAGGAACTCTTCCGCCGGGTGATCGAGGCTGATCCCGGCGAGGTGTGGCTGGTCTTGATCGGCCCGATGACAAATGCCGCGTTACTGGTGCGCGACCATCCCGACCTGGCGCGGCGGCTCAAAGGCATTGTGGTCATGGGCGGCGAGCCGACCCGTGCCTTTGCCGAGACCAATATCAGGAATGACCCGCAGGCGGCCGAAATCGTGTGTCGCAGCGGATGGTTGAAGTTTGTTGGGACCTACGACGTGACCGTCCGTCTGCTGATGCCGAAGCAGGACATGGATCGCCTGCGCGAATCCGGCACCGCCGTCGGGCGGGCGCTGGAAACGCTGCAGACGCTCTGGCGGGTCGATCGGGGCATGAAACCGGGGCCCGTTGCGTTCGATGCCTGTCCTTTGCTCTGGCTCTTCGCGCCGGAACTGTTCCACACGACCAACCAGGGCTTGAGCGTCGACGGCGCGGCCGTCATGCGCGTGGCGCCGGACGCCCCTGCCACGGCGGTCACGACGGACATCGATGTGCGCAATGCCCACCGCGTGCTGATTGATACCCTGCTCGGCGCGCGGCCCCGGCCGAACTAGGCTTGGCCGCGCCGCAATCGACGAGCCGGCAACGCCGTCAGCGTGCGGTTTCGCTCTGCTCGAACCTCACGTTCCCGTCGACGTCGTGGTGCCGGATGATCGCGCGGGGTTGGCCGTCGACGCGCGCGATGCGCACACTGATGAAGCCGCCTCTGATCCGAAGATACCGGTGCGCGGGCGTGCGCTCCGCGTCGCTGTAGCCGCTGGCGTGAATGTCCGAACTAGGCCCGGTGCCGTATTCGTGCAGTCCGGTCGCGGGGTCCACCGAGGCGTATTGCCAATGCCGATCGCCGTTGATGACGAACATGCGCCGGCTCGCGAGAAACTGCCGCAGTTCCGCTCCTTCGTGCGCGAAGGCCTGGTTTGCATGGCTGTCGCCCTTTCCGTCGCGATCGGGTCCAACCACGGCCGTGGGGCTGATCAGGATCCGAAACGTCGCGTCGGAGGCGTCGACCGTCTCGAAGAACCAGCGTTTCTGCGCCACCCCCCAGATTGATTTCTGCGGCCCGTCGGGCGCATCATTCGGCGACCGAAAATCGCGTCCCTCCACCAGCCAGATCTGGAGATCGCGGCCCCAGCGGATGGTGCGGTAGGGCGGATCACTCTGCGGCAGGTGCTCGCGGAACAGGGCCAGCCCCTGGGCGAACGTCAGGTCCCCGTACGTCTGCCCCGGCCACGCGTCATCCTTCAGCGTGTCGTGGTCGTCCTTCATGAAGTAGCTGGAAACGTGACTGTAGAACGCGCGTTGGAACGGCAGCGCCATGATCCGGTTGTATTTGAAGCGGGCGAGGGCGACGGTGGTCGCGAGCGGCGTGGGTTTGTCCAGGTATTCAAAGTCGCCGGTGTGGACGAAGAAGTCGGGCTCGAGGCGGGCCATGGCCGGATAGATCCGATGGCCATTCACGGGATCATCCCGGCGCGGGTAGTCCTGGCAGGTGACCACCGTGAACGTAAGAGGCGTAGGGTCGGTTGGCCGCGGCGCGGTGCGAAAAGCCCCTTCATAGGTGCAGCTCGGTACGGCCTGGCCGGAAGCATAACCCTCGGCGCGGAAGTGATAGCGGGCGTTCGGCGCCAGTCCGGACAGCTGGAAGGAATGCGTGCCGTCATTTGCGATCGACACGCTCGCCCGTGGCGTCGCGATCGCGGCGGCGCTGCCCTGGTCTTCCCGCCAGTAAAGGACCCGCACGTCGCCCTCGGCGCCGGGCACCGCCCCTTCCATTTCGTCGAGCGCATGCCCCTGCAACTGCGCGGCCTCGCTCACCGGGAGGCTGACCAGGAGGGCGTTGCGTTCGTAGGCCGTTTTCCTGGGGTCGAGGGCGACCGAGGGAATGTCCTGCGGGTTCACCTTGGGGAAGGGCAGCCCGCGCACGTTCCGTTCCGGGTGCCGGGTGAGCCGCGTCCAGATGATCGCGGTGTCCGTCGTGACTTCGCCGGCGATGGCGCCGTTGGCCATGTGCACGGCGGCGGCCGGGACAGACGGGGCGGCCGCGGAGCTCAGTCCGACGATCCCAAGCAGGATGGCGGTGATCAGCATGGCGCGGAGGTTCATGGTGGGAGAATCGAAGTGGCCAATTCGTCCGCTTCGGCGGGCGTGAGCGGGTCTTCGACAAGCATCGCCAACCCGCGGCGGTCGAGCTGGCGCGCCAGCCGCGCCACTTCGGCCTTCGGCGTGATGACGAGGACGGGTTTGCCCGCCGCCTGGATCCTGCGCAGCAGGTCGAGCTTCGCCAGGGCCGACGGCGTGCCTGCTCCCGGCGTGTACTGGATGGCCGTGATGCCCGGCTCGGCGGCGAGCGTCGGCGCATGCCGCGCCGCCTGGGGCCCGTCGAGATGGAAGAGCATCCGCCCGGCAATTTCCGCCTGCCGCCGCAGGGAGGGCAGGCAGCATTCGACAAAATCGTCGTGGCCGATCAGCGCGGTGAAATCACAGGTCGGGATCGTGAAAGGTCGGTCGGACCAGGGCGCCAGCCATTGGGTGATCGCGGCGCCGCGGTCCAGGACCGTGTCCATGATCACGCCATAGATCTGTTCCCAGGCTTCCATGATGCGGAGCGAAGCGGCGATCACCGCCTCGCGGTGGTCAAAGAGGTCGAGGCACAGCTCGGCCGGGCCGCGCAGGTTGACGAGCGTGTCGATGGCCCCGGTGAGATCGGGCGTGCAGACCACATAACGGCCGCGGGCGTCGTCCGCCAGCGCCCGCAGCAGGGCCAGCACGCGTTGCAGCCACGGATTCTCCGGGTCGTATGCGAATGTCGGCGAATGCTCCCAATCCGAGAAGATCGGCTGTTGCCACGTGGTTTGCTCTGCCTCCGACACGGTCAGCGGGGCGCCAAGAAACGCGGCGATCGCCACGGGGCCGATGTCCGCCCGGATCCGCGGCAGGGTGTCCGCCACGTAATGCGTCGTCTCCAATTCCGCCCGCTGCTTCGCCAGCCAGCGCTCCGGGTCGTGCAGCAGGTGAAACGCCTTGCCCCGGTACCCCGCGGGCCGGGTCGGCGCGGACGCGATCAACAGCGGCCGCTCGGCGGAGAACCGCCACCAGCGCTCCCACCGCGCCGCGATCTCCGGCAGGCGTGGACAGTACTCCAGCGGCCCCGCACCGACCGCCTGCTGGAGGGCGGTCCAGCCGCCATGCCGCGTGGAAGTTGACGGAGTCATTGGCGCTCGCGCATCCCTGGTTCGTCGGCCGACGGAGCGACTTGGCGGCCGGGCCGCGCCGACGCATGTTGGCAGTCGGCCGACGGATTGGTCTTCACCTCGGTGATTTTTCGACCAATGGTAGAAATCGTCAAGTCGGGATTTAAATGAACATAAACACACATTGGCGCTGGTACGCCGCGGCCTGCGGGACGCTGGCGCTGGCCATGCTCCGTGCTGCCGACGTGGTGCAGTTCACCGTGCGGACCACGGATGACGCGGGCCAGCCGCTGCCGGCGAGGGTCCTCGTGCGTGATGAACAGGGCCAGGCTTGGCTGCCTCCCGTGGCGACGACCGTCAACATCGGGCCCGACACGTGGTTTGCCGGCGCGGGTCACGCCCGCCTTGACGTGCCCGCCGGCCGTTACTTGGTCGTGGTCGAACGCGGCCCGGAGTATCAGCCGGCGCGCGCGAGCGTCGTCCTCACCGGCAACACGACGCGCGAGTTCCGGCTGCAGCGTTGGATCGATCTGGCCGCCCGCGGCTACCGCTCCGGGGAGAACCACCTCCATGTGACCGGGTCCATGCTGCCGGCGATGATGGCTGCGGAGGCGCTGGATTTCAGCACGTCGCTCCAGTGGTGGAATGGCCCGCAATGGGACGCCGCCTACGCAGCCGCTGCCGGCGCCTATACCCGGTTTGATGCCGAGATCGAAAACAGCTGGGGCGCGGTGTACTGCCTCGGGCTCACCCGCCCGCTGCCGGTGGCGTGGAACCCCGCCCGGCCCAATCTCGCGTTCGTCCGTGCGGCGCGCGCTGACGGCGCCCTAATCTGCTATCAGGGCGGCTGGTCGGCCGAGGTGCTGCTGGACGCGTTGCTCGGCTACGTCGACGTCGTGAACGTCGCCGACAACCTGTTTCAGCGGCACAAGTTCATGCCGCGGTCGCGGTACTCCAACCTGCTCGGCACAGCGGACCTCCCGGTGTATCCGGACACCGCGGACGGCATGCTCGCGCTCACGACGGAATCCTATTACCGGCTGCTCAATTGCGGGCTCCGGCTGGCCGCCGGGGCCGGATCAGCCACGGGGGTGAAGTCCAATCCCGTCGGCCACAACCGGGCCTACGTTCAGGTTCCCCCAGGCGCCGGGATCCGCGAGTTTCTCGCCGCGTGGCGCGAGGGACGGAATTTCATCACCAACGGACCAATGGTCTTCCTCTCCGTGAACGGCGCGGCGCCGGGAGCCACGGTCGACCTGCCAGCGGGCGGTGGAAAGCTCGCGGTTCACGTGGAGGCCCCGTCCGCGGATCCCCTGCGGGAGGTCCGCATCGTGGTTAACGGCCAAGTCGTGGCGGCGGGAGGAAACGGCTCGCTCGACACGACCATCGACGTGCGGGAGGGCTCGTGGGTTTGTGCGATGGCCGTCGCCGAGGAGCCGGTACCGGAGGCGGACCTCGCCCGATATGCGCAGACCAGCCGGCTGGGCGGCGAACGGCCGGCGCGCCTGCGGTTTGCCCACACCAGCCCGGTGTATGTGACGGTCGCCGGCCAGGCCGTGCGGGTCGCGCGCAGTGTGGCCGAGGCGCAGCGGATCCTGGACGCCTTGGCGGCGTTCGTGCAGCAGACGGCCGCACCCGAGTTTCAGGCCGAAACAGCGGAGGCAATCGCCGCCGCGCGGACGCGCCTGGCGCAAGGCGGTCCGTTCACCGCCGAATGGGCCCCAGCCGCGCCGTCGGCGAACTCGGCCACCATCCCGGCGGCGATGAAACCGATGCCGACTGAGATGCTCGACCGCTGACGCGGTTTGGAACCTTTTGCATGAGAACCATCCTGAGCCCATTCATCGCATTGGTGGTCACGCTCCTCTTCGGCGTGCCGGCGTGCGTCGCCCGGAGTTCCACCGGCGGCCAACCCAACTCCGCGGCGGCGCCGGAGACGATCAACGACTGGAGCCACGATGAATTCCAGTTTGCCTTCGAGCTCACCAATCCCGTGACGCCGCCGGGGCGGAAGTCCTCCTCCCGTTCGACCGTGTATGTGTACGTGCCGGCGGAGGCGAAGCAGGTTCGCGCCCTGCTGCTGCTCCAGCAGAACGTGGTCGAGCAGATGATCTCGGTGCATCCGGCGATCCGGCGCGTATGCGACGCGAACGCGGTCGCCATCGCCTGGTGTTCGCCTGGTTTTGACCTCGTGTTCAAGGAGCGTCCCGCCGAGTTGCACGCCCTGGTGCAGGACCAATTCCGGAGGTTTGGCCATTCGATCGGGTACCCGGAACTGGGCGATGTGCCCCTGATCGCCTTCGGCCATTCGAATACCTGCGCCTATGCCCAGAATGGTGCCGAGGCGAGGCCCGACCGGGTGCTCGCGGTGCTCGCGACGCACGGCTGGAACGGCGTCAACGCCCTGCACCGCTATCGCGGGCCGGTACTCGTCTATGTCGGCACCTTCTGGGAGCAGAAACAGCAAACGCTGGGCAACAGCGCGAACAAGCCCGTGGCCTCGCTCGCCGAGGTGCAGCGCCGGCTCCGCGCGGGGCCGATGCCCATCTCGATCCTTGAGGAATACGGCAGCGGGCATTTCGACTACAGCGAGCCGGTCGTGGAATTCTTTGCGCGCTACATCGAGCGGGCGATCCAGCGGCGGCTGGCGGCGGACGGCTCGCTGCGCGAGGTGGATTTGACGACGGGTTGGATCGCCGCGGTGCCGGAGTTTCCGCACGGCCCGATCACGGTCCGGCGGTACGCCGACGCCACGGCGGCCGAGCGCGCCTCGTCGCCGTGGTATTTCGATCGGGAGCTGGCCGAAACGGCGGCGCGGATCATCGCGGGCGACGGACCGTGGAACCGCGCCACGCAGCTCATCGGGTTCCGCCGTCCCGATGGCGCGCGCGCGCCCTTTTCGAAGGCCGGTCCGGTGAGTCCCCTGCCGTACCGGATCGTGCCCGGCACGAATGAATTTCAGATCTTTCCGGAACTGCTCCGCGTGTTCCCGGCTGACTTCAAGGAGGCCGGGCAGCCGATCGCGCCGTCGAGCCGTCCGGAGTTCAGCCTCCAATACGACTGCGGCCCGTATGTGTTTCGCGATGGGGACGGGAAGTACCGGCTGAAGCTGAACCGCAATGGTTTCGGTGGCTACCTCGTGGTGTCGACCCCTGGCGATGCGAAGGTCCGACCGGCGGTGCAGGGCACCCGGTTTGTGCTGGCGGGCACGGGCCCGGTGACGCTGGGGCAGGTTGAACCGGATGGCGCCGCGCAACGCTGGCCGGTTGGTCCGGCGCCGCTCCGCCATCCCGGCGACCAGAAGTGCGGCGCGCGGGTGGCGCTGCCGCCAGGCAACTCGCCGACGGAGTATCTTGGCTACTACGTGGACTACGGCCCCGCCCGGGTCGTGGGCCAGGAACTGCAGATATTGCCCCTGCCCGCCAACACCCGCGGCCCGGTCGAAGTGAAGCTCACCGCCTACCGCCTGACCCAGACGATCGCGGGCCTCTCGTCGGTCACCTTCCGCGTTTCGCGCTGACGCGGCATTCAACATGGTGGGCGAGACTTCTACGGGTTCGTCTTCGTCAGCATAGTTACGCGCAGGGCAGGGCGGGATGCGGGTAAGCGGGCTGCGGCCCGGCCGAGAAGGGGAGCGGCGCGAAACTGAAGACTGCGACACTGGCGGCGACCAGGGCGGCAACGGCTAATCTTGCGGCAGGCAGGTTCATCAGGGGAGGGAGGGCGATGACATGCCCGTCCCCCCGCCCGATGGAATCCTGTCATCTCGCTCGCGCGCCGGGCCCCGGCTGCGGGTGGGCGCGCCTGCTAGCGCATGCCTTTACGGCCTTCGTTCAGAGCGCCGGAGCGCGGCGCGGACGATGTCAGTTCCCTTGGCGGAGTCCGGCGGCGGCTTTGCTCCTGCCTGGAGGAGCAGTTCCACGACAACGCCGTAGTCTCCGGTTTTGGCGTGCCAGCCGTGCTCCGACCCATGGATGGCCCAACCCAACGGCGTCGCTTTGAAATCGTGGTCGGTTTGTTCGAGCGGCGGACCATACCGCAGGATGGCGCGCGTCATGTCGGCGTTGCCGTGGAAGGCCGCCCAATGCAGCGGCGTGCCTCCGTGCTGGCCGGTTGCAGCGACGGAGAACCCCGCGGCGAGCATTGTGCTGACGGTGGCGGTGCGATTGTTGCGCGCGGCGTGGGCGATGTGCTGGCGGTCGTCCGGCGAAAGCGTGTCGATCAGGCTCGGATCGCGGGCGAGCAAGGCGCGGACCTGCGCTTCGTCGGCCAGCCAGCAGGCGGCAAGGAAGCGCACGTCGGCGGGACTGCGCTCCATCAGCTGCGTCACGACCTCGGTGTGGCCAAACTCTTGCGCGGCCTCGTGGGGTGACATGAACCAGCCCAGCGTCCATTGGTAGATCGTCCCGCCGGAGTGGGGATGCGCTTTCGGAAACCACGCGGGTGTCACCCTAGTGCGGATACAGTTTGGATCGGCGTCGAGATGGCGGCGGACGAGGTTGGCGTCACCCAGCGCGGCGGCGAGCAGAATGTCGGTCCGGCAACCGCGCTGGACGAGGTAGCGCGCCACGTCCGGGCGATCGCGCACCATGTATTGGGCGGGCGTGGACGCGTGATCCAAGTCGGCCGCGTCGATGTCCGCGCCATGGTTGAGCAGCAGTTCCGCGAACGCGACCGTGCGGGCAAAGTGGAGCGGCGTCTGGCCGTCGCCGCCGCGGGCGTGGACCAGCGCGGGGTCGGCGGCGAGGAACGTGCGCAGGCTATCGGTCAACCCGAGGCGCGCGGCGGCGTGGACGTCCAAGGTCGCGCCGCGGGCGAGGGCGTAGTGCGCGAGTTCGGGCTCGGCGGTGTGCAGCAGCCCAAAACCGCCGGCCCACCACTGGCTGCGGACGTCGAGCTGCGCGCCGGCGTCGAGCAGCACATCGAGCATCTCGCGGCTGCGCACCTGGGTGATCACGGGCGCGTTGAAGGCCTCGACCGGCTCGTCGATCCGCGCCTTGAGGGCGGGATGGCGTTCCAGCAATTGGCGGAAGAGCGTCGCATCGTCCTCGGCAAACGCCTGCCGGAGGAGATCCATGGGGTCGCCGGTGGCGACGAGCTTGGCGGCGACATGTTCGCGGAGTCTGGGCCAGTTGGGGGCGCCGTACTCGCGCGCGATCACGAGCTGGGCGTCGGCGAGGGCCCAGGAAGCGTCCCGGGCGAAGGTGGCGGCCTGGGCGCCTCGGGGGTGGTGTTCGCGGAACCGCTGGAGGGCGGCGGGTTCGCCGACTTGCAGCGCTTTGAGGAGTTCCTTGGCCTGGGTCTTGAGCTGTTCGAGACGGGGCCGAGGAGGCAGGGACTTCGACATATAACCTTTCTGCCAATGCCTGAGGTCCGCGAGCAGGCGGCATCAAGGTTGATGTTTAGCCTGAGAAAGTGAGTGAGCTCAGCTCTTCCCGCGGACCCGGATGCGCCTCAGACGCGCCGGGAATCAAGCGAGGCAGCGAACGCTGTCAAATCGGACAGCGCCCCGTAAGGAGAAGCCGCCTGAACCGAGCGGGAGTCAAACGGCAGAATGCGCCCAGCCTACGGGCTGGAGTGCGAAGTGGACTCTGCCGCCATCTTCGCCAGAATTTCATCCCCGAGCTGGCCCACGAGATTGAGAACAAACCCGACCAGATCTTGATGCTTGGATCGAAAGCGCCGCCCGACTGGTGAATCGTAGAAGGATCGAAATGCAGATTGGTTCTCTTGGGGCTGCGCTTCGGCAAACCGACGTGCTTCAGCATCAACATCGTTTCCCGGACGGTTGCGCAATGCACGGGACTGACGCTCGAATCTCAGCATTTCCTGTCCGCCACGGCTCTCGAAGTACAATGCGAGCACCGAAAGTTCGTCGTCGGCGAACGTGCTCGCTAGAAACGAGCAGATCCGGGCGCGGTAATCAGAGGTGATCAACCGATGCCCGACATGGCTGATGATAGTATCTTGTCCGGAGCTCTTGCTGCGTTCCTTCATGAACCTCAGGTACTCGTGACGGGCAGACACAAACTCCTGATCCATGCCGAGAGCGTTATAGGTTCGCTGTACAAGCCGATCGTGAGCGTCGTTTGCGCCCGGATCTGCGGCTTGCGTCACCGCGACGCCTGCCCAGATCAGCAAGAGGCACGGGACCCATCGGGTTGGCGCATAGGTGAACATCGTGTCGGGTATCGCCCGAACCGATCGCCCGCGCAAGCCTGCACCCCTGCATCATGCCTGACTGTTGAGGTGGGCACTGCCCGAACCTTGCTCCGGAGAGCCCTTCGCGTGCATGGCAGATTTCAAGTCGCCTCGTGAGCTGCGCCACGTTGGGATTGCTGGCATCAACTGCCCATGTTGCCGATCGCCTTTCTTCTGGACGGGCCGCCACACTATGAAGTGTTCGAGCAGCAGCTTCTCCTGTGTGTGTACGTGCCGCTGTTCGCGACGTTGTTCATTTGGGTGCTCCTCCTGCAGTACCCGGGACGCGGCCGCGTTGCCGCGCTGGTGTGTGCGCTGATTTCGGCCGCTGCGATCATCGTGCCGTCCTATCGCTATGTGCGTTTCGGACACCCGTATGCGCCGTCGGTATTTGTGCTGCTGGCGCCTTGGATAATGGCGCTGGTTCCATTCGGCGCGTTGGTCGTGTTCTCCCGCCGGCAGACGGCCGCGGTGCCGGAGGTGTTGCCGGCCTTCCGCACCTTGCTGAGCCACAGTGCCGTCGTGCTCACTTCCGTGGTCTCCGTCGCGATCACCATCGAGTTCGTGGATACCCTCAACCAGGTGCGCCTCGCACCGTTTCTGCCCGACTTTTCCGCGCCAGGTGCCTTCATGCGCGCGACGGCAGTCTTCGCTTTCTGCGAAGCGGCACGCCAACTCCTACTGCGCAAGTGGTCTGCCCGTCGCACAGCCTGCACAGGCACAGTTCTGGCCGTCGCAATCGTAAACGCCGTTACGAACGTCATCCCCCCAGTATGGGCGTTAGGCATGTTGTGGATATTCCTCGCGGTCTATGCCGTGAACGTCGTCTCCAGCAGCAGGGCTGTGATGCGATCGCCGTAATGGCTGCCGCCGGGGAGGGCCTCCATCCTGCGCTCCTCGAGCCACTTCCTGAGGGCTGCGCCATCCTTCGCTCCTCGAACGGCTTCTGGGTAGCGAGTAGCGGCGGCTGGGGGCAGGTGGCGGGGAGGCTGTGCGACCTGGGACTGCTGGCCTTCCTGCGCTTAAGCTCCGGAAGGCGCCATTTAGCACAAAAGCCGTCCAGTTTAAGGACGGCTTTTGTGCTAAATGGCGGGATGGACGGGACTCGAACCCGCGCCGCTCGGCGTTTTTGCAGGGCCTGCTTCCCTCGTAGAGGTTGGGCGCGGAGGGATTTGGTGGTTTCTTGGTGGTTCGTAAAGAAGGAAAATCGATTTCGGCCGTGGTGACCGACCGAAATCACTTCTGAGCCGCTGAGGTACGCGGCTCGTCCAGCAATCCACGGAACGCAGCAGCAAGCTCGAAGGGTGTCTGGTGCTCGCGCTTCATCCGTTCCTTCAATTCGGGAAGCATGTGCCGCATTGCTTTGCCGGGAACGTAGACGAATTCGAGAGCGTGGTGACCAACGAACACGACTTCTGCCGCTTCGATGGGAATTTCACCAGGTGGAGGAAGGGGCGACACATTGCCGTAATGTACGCGGAGCGCGTAAAACCCGTCGCTGGATTCCGGATTGGTAAGCACGATTCGGAAGCAGGCCCTTCCCTGATCGTCGCCGGCGCCGCCAAGGTTCGGTAGCCGTTTTGTCCCAATGACTGACCGAAGTTGCCCTTGAGGGACTGGGAACTGAGCTAAGGTCGACGCGATGGCAATCTGATGCACGTCGGCGGGCATGCACCACTCCCAGTGGTCTGTCGGGTTGGCAGAGGGACTTCCCAAGAAGGCGAACAGTTCACGTGTGTCGCGCGACGCCTCCAAATCGACCAGCCGTTTGGGCGCGATGGGATTTCCCACGAACAAAACCAGACTTTCTGCAGCCCGTCGAAGTGCTACTCCAACTTGCTCCGGTGACTTCCCTGAAGCGGAAAGGCACACGCCCTGCGCAAAGTTCAAGCTGTCGCTCTTGGAGCCGACAATGAACGAGGCGGTCCAACGTGATGCAGTTTTGAACACGTACGTCTGCACACTGAATTGCGAGTCCGAACAGCGTTTCTGGAAGGCCGTTCGTTCGGAGGCGTCAGGTGAGCTTGGAAGGGTCACGGCTCCTTCGGAAACGGTGACAGTCGTATCATCCAGCAGAAGGTGGTAAACGATCGAACGCGGAGCGAATCGGACATCGGTTACGGCGGATGATCCGACGACCGATGCCTTCGTCATTTCCGCGCCGTCCAACCGGAGTTCAAATGTCGCGCCTTCCACGACGGCTGCGTATCCACGCGCGATACTCAGAACCGAGATCGCGAGAACTCGAAGCCACCACAGTCGTACGACAGGCATGTTCTTCATGTGGACAGTGCTGCTACTGGCCCGGCAGTCTTGAAACTTACGAGCCTTTTTCCGGGCCAGCCGGGCTCCCGCTGCGCTCCGCATATTTTCGGTTCAGTTCCGCCGCCCACTTCTCGTACTCCGCGGAACACTCAGGGCAGCGGTAACCCATCGCCGTCCGTTGCGGCGTCACCACGCACCCACCTTGCACGAATCCTGGGCCGCCGCTGAATTTCTCCCACGCGTCATTGTACGCGGGCATTCCGTAATGAATTGGCAACTCCATGCGTTGCATCGTCACGTGGTGCACTGGGCAGGTGCGGCGATCGTACAGTGTCTGACCGGTGACCCGAATGGTTTCGAGGGTGTCCCGCCATTCCGGAACGTGCCCTTCAACGCGCCAACCGGGCAGCAGCACTTCGCGCGTCCGCCACAACGTAAACTCTGCCGTACCGATGCCAGAAAGCTGGGAAGCCCATTCTGGCGATAGGTAAATGCGGATGGATGGTTCCGACGTTTCTGGCGGATCGAGCACGAGAATCTTCGCGTATTGCCCGTCCTCGATACGCGGCTTCCCGGTAATCGAAACGAATCGGTCCTCCCGCCGGAACGTGTATTTCGGCTCTGGCAGCCAGGCGTTCACGTCCATGGGGATCACTACCATCGCAACCAGGACGAATCCTGCGATTACCTGCATCGTCCTCCTCCACCGGGCCGACGACACCGCCGCCGCCGAGAACGCCAGGATAACGCCCACCACAAACAAGACGGTCATGACCAACCCGAAATCAGTCGGCCATCCGCACGAGTTGAACGACAGCAGCGACCATTTCAGCCACAGGCCTCCCACACTGAGGCTGACCATGGTAGTGGCCACTCCGAGTGATCGGAACCGCGAAGGAGATGTGGACGGCATCAGCTTTGAGACGATCGGCGGAGCTGGTTCTTAGGTCGACATCGCATCCTGCTTCCAGCCGTACTGATCGGCTGGAGCACCGCGCAGGCGTCGAAGTAGGTACGTGCTCGGTTTTCCTCGCCGCGCTACTCGCCTGAACAGACCTGCTAGACGGAACCACTCGCCCTTGAAGCGCGTTATGTCGGCATCGGTCATCAACGGGCCGTGGAACCCACCGCACTCCCGTTTCGTGTATCCCGACCCCGTGCGGGTGTTGAAGACCTGGCTCCACTGCACGTCAATTCGGCCTGAAAGCCGTTCAAACTCGATCAGTGCGGCCGTAAAAGTGAGGCGCTCCAGCTCGTCAGAAGCCCAAACAGGTCTGCAGGCGATGCCAAGGGCGTGCACAGTCTCTGCATGCCGCAGCGATAGGACTTCGACGTCCGAGAAATGCCCGGACGCATGCAGCCACTCCTCGTCTTGCCGCACAACCGGGAGCAGGCTCGTCTCCAACAGCTTCACCAGCGCGTCGAAATCCCTGGGCGACTTTTGGGTATTCATTCGCGTCACGTTACCGCCTAGCTTCAGGTACTACGGCGGGCTCAGGAGAGAGGTGTAGCTGACGCAAAAAGCGAATGCCGTCTGCCGTGCGCTCAAATTCGTACACGCCCAGACCCTCGCTCGCGACGAACAGTCTGTTTCCAAGTAGTGCCATCGAATGCGGTGTGTCTTTATCCCGGTTCGTCGCCCGTCCGACTCGTTCGGTACGGTAGACGATTGACGTCCGGCCGTGCCAGAGTTCTTCGACGTGGCCACGGGCATCCACTCGACTGATCCCCTTGTAGCCACTCAGCACCAATACGTGCCCAGGAGACTCAATTGCGACCGCGTCGGGGCGTTCGACAGGGCCGTTTTTTCGCAGACCACGGATCGGCCCGCCCGGAGGGTACACGTACAATCCGGACGACCCCATGCCGAGGTGCCGAAAGATGCCCCACATCCAGATGTTGTTCAGTTCGTCTTGGTCGCTTGAGGTGATGTGGGCTTGAACGAGCTCTTTGCGTGAGCCGAGTCGGCCATTGGGGCCGATCTGATACGCGGCAAGCGTTGCGCCGAATTCACCTTGATCGCATGAGACAAGCAGTTCGTTCGGTGACGCTTCAACTGTTGTGATTTCTGACTCGTCGATTTTCGAGGTTACCACCTGACCCGTGGCGTCAATCGCTTGAGCCGATCCGGGACTCACGACAAAGACGAATCTAGTGTTGAAGGTGATCGCGCTGTTTTCCGGCACGATGACGTTCTTCTTCAGCATGGCCCGCCTCGCACCGTTGAATTCGACCAAGTCCGACGTGCCGTCTGCGCTCACAATCGCCAAGCTCCTGAGTCCGCCGATGACTCGCTGCAATTCCTGCCTTAAGGGATGCGGAACGAACTCATCGAGTGCTGGATCGTACATCCACAATCTCTGATTGCGGTCGCGCGGCGGGTACTTCGTATTCATCGACGCAACAACGCCGCCGTTCCAGACGAACACCGAATTCAGGAAATAGCGGCCGCGCCTCTCTGCTGAGACCGGGATTGCCGGCACGGCAGCTTCCGCTGCCTCGGCCCGCTCGATTGCCTTGATATATTTCGTAAACTCAAGTTCGCGTTCGAGCTCTCGTGCCGCGCGTTGCTGGGCCAGGTGCAGAGCGACGTACGTCGAGACGATCAAAACCAATCCGATCGAAGCGATGACCAGGGGTCTCTTCATTTGGGGTGTCTCTAGACCCCGAGTCGCTTCTCGCCACGAATGGCTCGCGCAAGCTCGGCTGAACCGAAGATTTCCGACCCTACGGGAACGGCGCTCCTCTCCACGTTGGGAAGCATCATCACTACTCGCCAGCGGCGATCCGGGGGCATGCTCTTGTCGATTGGGACGAAGTGCGTCAGATTTAATGCAGCATCGGCATCAACTGTCGACCCGTTCGGGGCAACAATCGAGACCGTGTCGGTGCGATTCTGCCAACCGCCAAAAGGGACTGAGAAATCGGGAAGCAGGACCAATCCACGTCCAGCAATGTCGAACGTGTCCTGAATCGTCAGGAGCAGCACTCGTTCCCCTGTAGGGGCTCCCTCGTGTTCGGTATTGCCGGGCATCTACGTGTTCGCCGAGACCGACCATTTTCTCATCGGATCGTCCGCAAGGGGTCGTCCCGCCCGGCGGTACACGGCTCGCCGCACGAACAGCATCCGCTGCTTTGCACGTTCGGGGTTCTTGAATCGGAACGTCGCCCAATATGCCGCGAGACTCGTCTCCGTAGCAGCGACGTCGCCCGTCGCGCACAGCGCCACGGCCCGATACCTGTGACATTCACGGCGTTTCCCTGGCGAGACGTGCGGAACGAGCATCCAACGGCGGCACGTCTCCATAATGCCAGCCCAGTCCTTTCGCTCCTCCAAGACATCGCAGCGCGATTCCCAGGCACCGTTCTCATCTGGCGCCCGTCGGATTACATCATCAGCATCGGCAAGGGCTTCATCGAGTCGTTCCAAGTGGACGAGAGTGTCGGCACGGCATTCGCGGGCTTTTATGTGGTCGCCGTCGTCGTTCAGAATGCGATTTAGCACTTTCAGGCAGTCTTCGTACTGGTCCGCGATATGTAGCTCCCAAGCGAGCGCCAGATACGCCTCGTGCCGCGAGCCGCAGCTTGGCAGTTCCTTCAGCCAACTCTCGAAAGCACCGGACGTAGAAAATACAAGACGCGTCAGCCCGTTCCGTTCGGTTCTGCGGCTGTCTCCAGCGAAGAACGTGAGGGGCAGGTCGATCCCCCCGCGCTGCTTTACCCATGAACGGAAAGCACGAGCCTCCTTCGCATAGGTGCGCTCCAGGAAAGGAACGACAATGTGCTCGGTCCATTCCTGCTCCTGCTTCTCGGCATACCATTCCAGATTCTCGCGCCGATCTGCCAGCCAGCGTCCGCGACCCACTCGCGCAGTGCGATCAT
Source organism: Opitutus sp. ER46 (assembly GCF_003054705.1). Lineage (NCBI taxonomy): Bacteria > Pseudomonadati > Verrucomicrobiota > Opitutia > Opitutales > Opitutaceae > Opitutus > Opitutus sp. ER46. The sequence continues at coordinate 609,525 of NZ_QAYX01000022.1, read as the reverse complement.
GGAAATGCGCGATCTCATGCATGAGCGTCTTCAGCGTGAGAAGCCGCAGGTACGTTTCCAAAATGGCGCGAGGAATCGCCAAGTGGTCCCAGTCGACCACGTACCCATAAACACAAACCAACCCCTTTGATGGAAAGTACGTTCCGAGGACCGTCCCGGAGTAAACGCCCGGAAACGAACTGAAACCCGCCCGCCCAGTAAATGGGTCAGGTTTGCCGGGATACTCCTCGATCAGTTCCAGCATGTAGTCGCGTCCAAGGGAGAGACGGATTTCACCGATTCCCTCGACGGCGGCCGCGGGCAGCATGCCCAGGATCATCCTGATATCGTCGGAGGAAGCCGCGTGGAAGACATTGCGCTCCTGGTCAGCGACTACGATGGGAATCGCGGATCCAGGCACCGGCTCGCCTTGAATCTCTACGGCGTGGCGTTCGGCAGACACGTGGCGCTTAATCCGACGCTTCCGCTGCAACTTGAACTCGGCTTTTGAGATCGCGACTCGGCGATCATCGTCGCTTGCAAACTTTCGCTTCTTTAGTTCGGCCAGACTCCGCCGGGTCGTGTGAATGCTGCGCGCCATGCTGAGTTCACCAGATAATCGGGAACGCACGCTCTCCGGCAATCCTGTTTGACGCAAACAATGCGCCGAAGAGGCTCCGAACGCGACACCAGCCATGGCCGAACCCACCACCACCATTCTCTATCGCTCAGTCGGTCCGAAGGAGTTCAAGCTCATCGCCGACTCAGGCTATCCGCGTATCCGTCCCGGTTGCCGGACCAGCTCATCGTTCGTCCGGTGCTAAACCAAGCGTACGCTAGATGGCCCCGGTTGCGTGACGACCGATGCTGTCGGTAAAACTCTCGCGCCAGTCCAGGTCGTGGGTTGATATCGATCGGACATGAGCCATCTTGCTTATCTCCTTCCGCCCCAGAGGAGCTTTTCCGCCGAAGCCGATTTCATGGTCGCCGGCATAGCAGCGCTGTTGATCGCGACTGCCTACTATCTTATCCGAAGAAAGAAAGAGCCAGTAGCTCGGTCGTATTCATTTTGGCTATTTCTCGGGTCCGGCGTGGGCCTGGTCGTTCTCAGTTTTGTCTTGGGCTCATCGGTGCCGCACGAGGCAATCTTCGATTAACCGCATGCCCCGTCCATTTCGCTCGTTCGGAAACAATATCCGATCCGTCATCCTTGCGACGGTCGCGGTCGGGATCGTGACTTGCTGGGCGATTGTCATGTTCGGGATTCCAGCGCCGCTCGTTCAGGTCGATCCTTCGCGTTGGTGGTTTGTAGCCGCGGCAGCAATTTGCGCCGCCCCCGCGCTGCTGGCGGCGAGGTTCAAATGGGTAATCGTTGTCAGCGTTCCCGCTGCGGCCGGTTTTGCGGCAGCGTGCGCCTCGACGCTCGCCGCGAGGTGCAAAGACCCTGACGTTATTTGGCCGCAGCAGCCGTACACGTGGGCAATGGCACTGGCTGTCGCGCTGTGCGGGCTCGTGCCGTTGTGTGTTCTCATCGGCACCACCTACGCGTGGCTCGGTATGCGGAAGACCTGGAGCGCTGCACTGGCGCTCGTGATCTGGAGTACGCCGGTATTTGCCTTCGTGTCGGCAAACCTCGTGGATTACCTGAATTTTCGGGCCAGTTTACGCCGCATCCAGGGACTCGGCGAAGGGCAGATTGCTGCGATGGCTGAGCGGGTTCGGGACGAGAAGGAACCGCGCCGGTACACACAAGGCAGATGGCCCGCCGAGTTCGCACTGCTAAACCCCCAAGTGGTACACATGGCGCCTGGATACTCGTACGCTCCGTTATACCGGCGCGGAGACATCTATCTCGAGTTCGCCATCGAGACAGATGGAAACCGGCAATCCGCATTCTTCTTCACCAACTGCGACGGGCCGCAGAAGGAAGTGAGCCTTTGGTGCAGCGCGCCGGCAGCGGTACCCACAGGCCCGCAACCGCTCGTCAGACTTCATCAGTACTCGATGCACTGGTCTAGGGATTGGATCGTGCTGCCCGATCGTGTCGTCGTTATCGGGACGAAGGACGATGATCCACGAAGCAAGCCCACCCTTCTCGCGGAAGCCGCGCTGAGCCCCGATGACAGCGTGAGAATCGCAGCGATCATCGCAGACACTAGGGGCAGACTTGGCGGTCGCGCGTTCATGGCTCCGGTCTGCGACGGCTTGGCGGTCTCGATTCATTTTGGACCGATGGAGGGTCCTGCCCCCGACGACATCTTGCTCCACAATGCTTGGACCGAACACGCTCGACCGCTTTTCGCTGCGGTTTGCGATCGTTTGCCGGCTGAGTTTCGATCGGACTTTGCGAGCCGAATCGCTGGTCGCCAGGAGGACTGGGGCCCGATGCCTGTTCAGGTGCTACGAATATCTGACGTCCGCGACGAGCATCCGCGAGTACCGTGGTGGTGCGCGTGGCCCGATCTGCTCCGTCCCGACTCAGGTTGGGTGACCGGCCGCGTCGGAACATCCCATATTTCAGATCCACTTCGTTACGTCTACCGGGACTGAAGCGCCTCCATGCCTGAAGACACCACCACGCTTTATCGCCCGGTCGGCCCAAAGGAGCTCAAGCTCATCGCCGAGTCCGGCTATGCCGCGTTTCCGCCACGGTTGCCGGACCAGCCAATCTTCTATCCGGTCCTGAACGAAGCGTACGCTACACAGATCGCCCGTGACTGGAATGTGAAGGCGTCGGGCGCTGGGTACGTGATGCGGTTTCGTGTCCGCAGCAATTTCCTCACCAAATACACGCCGCAGATCGTCGGCGCGAAGGTTCACGCCGAACTGTGGGTGCCGGCCGAGGAACTTGCCGAATTCAACCGGAACATCGTGGGGCTCATCGAGGTGATCGCGGAATTCAAATGAAACGGTCGCTCTGGCTTATCGCCTTCTCCGCATTGACTCTGGCGGCGGCCGAACCGTTGCCGCCGATCGTACCGATCGTCACACCTGCTGATCTCGACGCGGCGATCGCTGATGTAGCGGTCTCTCGCATCGAGCTGCTTGTCCCAGCAGACCGCGACGCGGCCGAGCGCGTTTTGTCGAAGCGGTTCTTCAACCGCCTGGAAGAGCGACGTTTCTCTGGGCTGCTCGCCATTGACTGGGAGAAGAAGTGGCAGCGGTTCTCGGGCGCGCTCGTCGCAAAAGCAAAGGCAGGCGGGTTGGATATCGCGAGTCTGGAAAAGTGTCTTCAGCGCCTCAATCGCGGCAGAACTCGCGAGAGTATGCTGGAGCCTTTCCGGCAGCAGATCCTAGTTCCACCGGATGCCTCCCGCGAAGAGCGGGAGGCTTTGGAGAAGCAGAACAAGAAAGAGAAAGAGGAATACGAAGCCGCCTTGAAGGACCGTGAGGCGCACCCGGAGAAATGGTACAACGACAGCTTGGCCGTCGTGCCGGTGGGCGCGTTTCTCGGTACGCACTCAACTGGCGAATGCTGGATTATCGTTTGCAAATGGGAGTTGTCTTTTAAAAACCAACCAGCCGGCGATACCCAACTGGGACATGTCATGATCTGGGCCATGGACACCCGATCGCACGATGTCGTCGCCTATGTGACGTGCGACTGAGCCATACCGAGTGCTCTGACTCATGGCCCAATTCATCCACTTGACCGACGAACGGCTGGCGAAGCGGATCGCCAAGACCGGCATCAAGCCGAGCGAGATCTGGAACGGGGAGGAGTACGTCTTCGCCACACCTGTTCTCGAGAACTTCATGGTCTCGCACCAGTGGGTGCGTGAGCTGAAGCGACGCGGAATCCGCACCATCGCCGCCGTCCAGTTCCGGATACCGGACGAGGAACAAGTGCGCGTCGGCCACTACGGGCAGGAGCCCCTCGACACGACCGCAGTCGGTGCAATCCGCGTCTTTCGAGAGCACACGTCTGGACTGGGGCTGCAGGTGATGATCCCGCGCAAGATCACTTCATCTGAAATCATGCGCGTGTACACACCGTCGCAAGGGGTCGGCTGGCGGTATTACCCCGAGGCGAAGGGCCGTAAACCCTGCGGTTGCGAGGCCTGCCAACGCGGCGAAATCAAGTCTCGGAGGATTCGTGAGGCGTACGAAAGCGGCTGAGGGCTCAGCGATCGCCGGTGCGTAAAGCAGGAACGAGACACCGGAACACACCTAGCGCGGCACCGGTACCGAGTCCTGCCACGTGCGCAACGAGGTCTACTCCTGGCAGGACGATCCCAATCACGAGATTGATGCCGAGATACACTGCGGCGATCTTGAGCAGAGCAGGAGCCGCTCCGATGCTGTCCCGCCTGATAAGCAGTTCAACGATTCCGTACCCAGCGAGACCAAAGATCGCAGCCGACGCGCCGACAATCGCAGTGTTCGGATGCCAGGCAACGCTAACGGAAATCCCCACCAAGCCGCTCAGCGCATAAACCGCCGCATACCATGAGGACCTCACCGACTGCTCCATTACGGATCCGATCAGCACGAGCATCACAGCATTGTTGACGATGTGCAGAAGGTTGGCGTGCACGAACGAGGACGTGATGAGCCGCCAGAATTCACCTTGCGCAATCAACGGCCGATATGCAGCACCCCAGGTAATGAGGTCGTTGGCCGACGTATGCCCCAGTCCTACGTCCTGCGAGGCCATTACTAGCCAGACCGCGACGTTCAGGAACAACAAGACCGGCGTCACCACGTAACCGTCCCTTGGAGTCAGGAGCCACAAACCGGCGATCTTATCCGCGGACGAATCGCCAATCTGCCATTCCCTGACGCGGCTGCTGTCCAGCCTCACTAGCAGTATCACCGCACACCAGAGTGTAAACCCGATGGCGAACGTTCCAAAGGCCCACGGAAGGGAGCTACCGGTCCTATCCTCGAATTCTCCATCGTGTGGTGCTAGCAGCGGCGCAGCCGGAGCCGAAGCATCGCGCAACATCGACTCGATCGCGCGCCGCGCGCGGGTGTTTCCCTCAATTGAGAAAAACGTCACCCATCGGAGATCGTCTGCCGCCAGCTTTCTTGCGGCTTCGGACCAGAGGTCATTTACAGCGCTCTGCTTGGACGCCGGATCGGAGCTATTGTTTAGGCGCCGATTGTACTTGAGCGCCAGCCAAGCGGAAGGGCTTTGGCTGTCGCGCTTCGTGTTCGGGTCCGTGAGCGGCACCGCATACCGCACCGTGATGTCGAAATACTCCGAGTGTTTTCCGCTAACGGACATCTCAACTGATCGAAGTGCGCCTCGCTTGTCCCCGGTCCAGCTTGATGCCATCCAAAAGCGGCTCTGAGGTAGGCCGCGGACCTCGCTGATGCGGGTTACTCGAGTGAGCTTCCCGACGGCATCAGCGATGTAGTGTTGGGCGATAATGCTTGGGCAACTGATGACGAACCAAACGAGCATGGCTCCGGTAAACCAATCCCGGTACCAACGCAGCAGCTTGAGGCGGCGACGCAGAACTCCCAGAATGACAACCCACGGGAGGAAAAGCGGGAGCCAGAGCTTCAGTACGTCTTCAGGCAGCGGCGGGACGGCGAACACCGCTATCAGGAGCGAGTGGAGTAGTGATAGGCCACCAATGAAGCCGATGCTGCCCAGTGCCGACGGAAGGATAATCGTACGCCACTTGAATTGCGCGCTTTCTGCCTTTGTAAGCCGACGCGGCCTGCCCGGCGCGATTTGCCTTGGACGATCCGTGTCCTTCATGGGGTCAATCGGGCAACCGTCCAATCTATGGGCCGGGGCGTGATTTGTGCTCTGCCGCGATCTTCGCAAGGATTTCGTCCCCCAAGTTGTCCAACGAGCTGGAGAACAAACCTGACTAGCTCTTGATGCTTAGGCTGAAAGCGTCGCCCGGCCGCCGAGTCGTTGAAGGCCCGAAACGCAGATTGATCCCCTTTGGGCTGCCCTTCAGCAAACCGCCTTGCCTCGGCATTCACATCGAATCCCGGATGGTTGCGCATTGAGCGGGATCGGCGCTCGTAGTTCAGCACTTCCTGCCCGCCACGACTCTCGAAGTAGTCCGCAATCACCGAAAGTTCGTCGTCCGAGAATGTGTTGGCCAGAAACGAGCTGATCCGAGCGCGGTAATCCGACATGATCATGCGATCCCCGACATGCGCGACGGCAGCCTGATAGCCCGAGCTGGTGCTCCGTGCCTTCAAGAACTTCAGGTACTCGTGGTGGGCGGAGGCAAACTCCTGTTCCAAGGCCAGAGCGTTGTAGGTTCGCTGCACAAGACGCTCGCGAGCGTCATCTGCGCTGGCCGTTGTTGTCAGCAACACAGCGACACCGATCCACATCAGCAAGACACGCGGAAACCAGCGAATCGGCGCGCACGTAGTCATCGTTTTGGGTATCGCCCGAACCGTGCGGCTGCGCAAGCCCGCATCCCTGCTCATGCAGCTTCAGGGCATGCTTCCTCAGCTTCGCTCCCGTACAGCCGTCGTACTTGAGGTGCGGGGCGGATTTCTAGTCGCCTCGTGTGAGGCGTGGGTTCTGAATAGTCAGAATCAACTGCCCCATGTTGCCGATCGCATTCCTTTTGGACGGCCCGCCACGATACGAACTGTTCGAGCAGCAGCTTCTCCTGTGTGTGTACGTGCCGCTGGCCGCGACGCTGTTCATTCGGGTGATCCTGCTGCAGTACCCCAAACACGGTCGCATTGCCGCGCTTGTGTGCGCGATCGTTTCGGCCGCTGTGATCATCGTGCCGTCCTACCGGTACGTGCGTTTTGGACACCCGTATGCGCCCTCGATCGCTGTGCTGATGGCGCCTTGGATCGCGGCGATGCTTCCAATTGGCGCGCTGGCAGTTTTCCTTCGGCGTCAGACGGGCGAGGCGCCGGAGATGTTGTCGGCACTCCGCACGCTGCTGAGCCACAGTGCCGTCGTGGTAACGTCCGTGGCCTGCATCGCGTTCACCATCGAGTTCGCGGATACCCTCAACCGGGTGCGCCTCACGCCGCATCTTCCGAATTTCTTCGCGCCCGAGGCCTTGATGCGGGCTACGGTGCTCTTTACGTTCTGCGAAGCTGCGCGCCAACTCCTGCTGCGCAGGCGGTCCGTGCGTCGCACAGTCTACGGCAGCACGATTCTGGTGGTCGCAATCGTCAACGCCTTCACCAACGTGATGCCCCCGACCTGGGCGTTAAGCGTCGTGTTGATATTCCTTGCGGTGTATTTTGTGAACGTCGTCTCCAGCGGCAAGGCCACCATGGGCAGTGCTTGGCTTCCCGGATCATCCAAATCTGGACCACGGCTTCCCTGATCCACATGGCGATCGTAAACCAGACTCTCGAGGATATTGTCGGCCCATGGAAGGAGCCATGTCGCGACAGCTCGCTGATCGACCGCGTTCGGCACGCGTGGACAAAGCCAACCGGCAGCCTAACCAACCACGAACTCGCCACGTGCCTGCGTCAGTCGATTGCGGTCGAACACCTCATTCCAATCGCGCGGGAAAGGCTGAGCCATGGCATCGACGACGGAAGCGAGATTGATGACGACGAACTGGCGCGCGCGGTTGCCGAGGCTGACTACCGACGAATTCGCGAAGCAGAGCACAAGCGGATACTTGCAGCGCGCTTCAATACTGAGCGAGGCCCTGCCGATCCAAAGAGTGGCAGCTAACACCGTGAACGCGCCTCGAAGTGATGGCGGTTCCGGTGGTTTCTTGGTGGTTTCTAGAACCGCTAATCGTGCACAACGGAGCGCAATCGTGACCGACCGTGCAAACGGTCGGAACCCGCGTAAGTCGTAGATACATAGGCAAAAGGCCCGTTCCGCGAGGGAAACAGGCCTTCTGCAAAAATCGGACGAATGGCGGGATGGACGGGACTCGAACCCGCGACCTTCTGCGTGACAGGCAGACGCTCTAACCAGCTGAGCTACCACCCCGTTAATCGGGAAAGGAGGCGGAACGTAGGTTTCGAAAATCGCGAGTCAAGCGTGGTTTTCCCGGTCGCTCGAAATTTTCTTTTGAGGCTCCGGAAAGGCGGTTCTCGGCGCAGTTGTCGACGGCGGCGGCGGGGGCGTTCGTCCGTTTCTCCGAGTGGATGGCGGCCACGGTGGAGCAGGGGGGGCGCAGATCCAATGGATTGCCATAGTGCGGACGGCCTGCCCATTCTCCTGAACAATTTGTTGTCGCGTCGGTGCAGAAGCGCCGAGGCGCCGGCGCAAGACCCTCCCCATGGAAAATCTCATCATCGGCTGCAACGGCACCGTCGCCCGGATCGACCCGGGCACAGGTAAGCTCGCCTGGAAGACGTCGCTCAAGACCGGCTCGCTCCTTTCGGCGACGAGCCACGAGGACGTCACCGTCTTGTTGCGCGGCTCGATCGTCTTCGCCGGCTGCGCCGGTCATCTGTTCTGCCTCGACGGCGAGGATGGAAAGATCCTCTGGCACAACCCGCTCGAGGGCTTCGGCCACAACGACGTCTCCCTCGCGATGGACGGCGTCAGCATCCAGTACCTCCAGAAAACGCAGCACACGAGCTCGTGAGTCAGCCCGGCAGAGGGAGGATCGGCATCTGAGCCGATTCCGAGACGCCTTGCCTCAATCCTTGCGACGAAGCCACACAACTATGCCCATCCCAAAAGTAATACGCCTGCGGCGGATCAGGTCCGGGTCGATGCTCAAACTTGTGCTGGTCGGGTCGGCGACCGTGATCTGCCCGATGGCTCTATTCTTCGGAGTTCTTGCCCTCTTTGGTGCCAATACGGTCGCGGTCTCTGGCCGGCCTGTCACCGGCATCATGGGGTTGCTCGCGGCGATTATCATGGCCCCGATCTTTGTCCTGTTCGTGTCCTTGTTTGCCTGGGTAGGGGCTTACCTCGGTGTCCGCATCTGGGGCCACTTCCGGCCCCTTGACCTGGAGTACATTTCCGCTGACGAGGAAGCCCCATCGTCTCAGCAGCTACCGCCATCCGGCGATCCCGCGCCTCCGGCGGCGTAATCGGGGCCGGGGTTTTGCCCTTGTCGGCCGGGGGCGTCCTGACTACCCGTCCGTGTCTTCTTTGCGGTGGTAGCTCAGCCGGATAGAGCAACGGTTTTCTAAACCGTCGGTCGCGAGTTCGAGTCTCGCCCACCGCGCCATTGTTTGCGCAGTTGGTGCAGCTTGGCCGGCCGGCGTTGAACGGGGATCTCTTCGGCGGCGGAGGCGCCGAAAAGGTGATTGACATGGTAATGTTACCGGAGCTGTCATCTTTCCCATCTTCATGCTCTCGATCGGTCGACATACGGACTACGCCGCGCGGCTGGTGCTGCATCTCGCCTCCCTGGGCGATGACGTGCAGGTCACGATCCGCGAGGTTGCCGAGGAGCGGCTGCTGCCGATGCCCTTCGTGCGGCGCATTGTCGGCCAGCTCGCGCAGGCGGGCATCGTCACGGCGGTGCGCGGCGCGGGCGGCGGCATCCGACTCGCCCGGCCGGCCGACAAGATTACCCTGCTCGACGTCGTCGAGGCTCTCGAGGGTCCCGTCACGCTCAACCGCTGCGTGCCCGGCGGCGAAGGGTGCCCCCTCTCCGAGCGTTGCCCGATCAACTGCATCTGGGTCGGCGTCAACCGCCAGGTGCGCGACAATCTCGCCAAGGCGCGCTTCGATGTCCTCGCGCACACGCCCCGCCATCAGCAGGCCCACCGGCTGCAGCACGCCGCGACGGTCGGGCGCCGCAAAGTCACGGCCTGACGTCACCGCGCCATGACGACCGACTTTCCTGCTTCGTCCTTTCGCCCCGCGCCTTCCGCGCGGCGGCTTCCCTCCCGATCGCGCTGGCGGGCGCGATCGTTCCCACGCCCACAGACAACCTAGCACCCGAACGGGCACGGCGTCCCACTCTCGCTGGAGCGAGCAGCCGCGGCCCTTCCCACAGCGCCTCCACTCCATCCGACCTCCCACTCCGGCTCGCCCAACCCCCACATACCTGCGAGTCGGATCAGATCGGATGAAAGGAGCCCGTTCGGGTGCCGCCGGGGCGGCAAGGTCAGGTGTCGGAGTCCTCGGACGGCCGCAGGGCCGCCACGACGGCGCCGAACCGTTGATAGTTGCGGGAAGACGCGTCCATCAGGGCTTGATGCGCGGAAAGAATCAGCTCGGAGCAGGGCTGTTTGGTGTCCATCGGCTCGATCGCGATCGGCGCCTGCATCGGCGGGCACGGCTCGTGGCTCAGGGTGAACTGGTCCGCCACGTCGATCTCGCGCAACTGTTCGACGACGCGCAGGCCGGGCTGGTGCAAGACGAGATTGGCCGCGTGCTGGAGCAGCACGCCGAGCATGGTCGAGTCGAGCAACTGGCATTGGGCGAGGTCGATCGCCACGCGGTCCTGTGTCCGCTCGCGGGCCTTGATGAACATCTCGCGAAAAGTGGTCGCGAGCTGCCAGTTGCCCACGCCGCGGAGGCGGATGATGCAACTCTCCCCATGCCAGCCGCCCGCAATCCGCCCGCCCGTATCGGGCGGCACGTGCCGGAGCGTGCGCGGGGGCACCACCCGCACGCTGCCCGGAGCCAGGCGGGAGGCGCCGCCGGGGGCCGGGACGGTGGCGGTGGGGACGGCTGCCGGCCGACGGACCACCAGGAAGGTCACGTCATCGGCGGCCGTCGCGCCGCGGAGGTGTTCGTGCAGGGCGGACTCGACGCCCTCGCCCAGCTCGATCGCAGGTCGGCGGTGGTTGTGCATCAGGACGTGTTGCAGGGTATCGATGCCAAACTCGCGGCCGGTCGCATCGCGCGCCTCGGTGAGGCCGTCGGAGTAGAGGAGCATCGTATCGCCGGGCTCGAGCGTCCACGTGGTGACTTGGTAGCGGGCCCCGGCGCGACCGCCCAGGACCGGGCCGTGGACGGAGACCGACCGTGGTTCGCCGGCGGCGGAGAGCAGGAGCGGCGGCGGATGGCCCGCCGCGGCGAGGCGCACCTCGCCCGTCTGCGGGTCGAGCACCGCGTACAGCATGGTGGCGAACACGGGAGGATCGAAGGCCTCCGCGCGCAGCGTGTCGTTGAGGTATGCCAGCATCTGATCGGGGGCGGACTGCAGGTCGGCGGCCGACGCATGGCGCTGGGGGGCACGGAGGAACTCACGGAGCGTGACGGTGAGCATGGCGGCGCTCACGCCGTGGCCGGCGACATCGAGCAGGTAGAGCCCGAGGCGACCATCGGGGAGTGCCAGCGTGCCGAAGAAGTCACCGCCGAGGTGCTCGCAGGGTTCGAAATGTCCGTACAGATCGAGGCCTGGCAGCATCGGGAACCCGGGCGGGAGAAAGCGGCGCTGGACGAGTTGCGCTTTGAAGAGGTCCGACTCGAGCGCCTCCTCCTGCTCGCGCAGCCGGCCAAACGCTTCGTGGAGACGCAGCAGGCTGAACTCCAACTGCGTATTCTGCTCCTTCAAGTTTTCGAGCAGAGCATCGCGCTCGCGGGCGGTCCGGCTGCTTTCTGCCGCCCGCTCTAGGAGCATTGTGAGTTCCGGCAGACTGGAGAAGGGTTTGTCGACGAAGTCGAACACGCCGGCCTTGAGCGCGGCGATGATGTCGCCGCGGCTGCCGGCACCGGACATTAGGATGCAGGCGGTGTGGGGCTGGAGAAGCTTGCCGCGCCGGACGAGTTCGAGGCCGTCCATGCAGGGCATGCGGATATCGCTGAGCATGACGTCGAAGATCCGGTCATGCATGACCTGAAGTGCTTCCGGGCCGCTGCTGCAGGTGGTGCAGTTGTCACCGCGTTGCCGCAGGAAGACCTTCATGGTCTCGAGAATCTCCGCTTCGTCATCGACGACCAACACATTGAGGTTGGGCATATGCTGTCTCCGTTGGGATTGGGGGCTGGGTCGGCGACGCCAGCGAGGGGAGCACGGCGTCGGCGTTTGGGGAAGAGTGACCGGGCTGAGTCCCGGTGGAACCTGCGGCCTGAGGGGCGGGCCGGAGGGCGAAAGCGAGGCTGGATTTTGGCTCGCGACCGCGGGTTTACGATCTCTTTCCCGGGGCGGAAAACGCTGACGTCGTGGCGCGGCGGCACGTCGGCGCGGCGGAGCATGGTGCGGCGGAGCGCGGACCGGCCGAACGCGGAGCCGGGGCAGCGGAGCAGCGGAGCCGGCGGCGGGGACGGGCGATTCTTGGATTGCGGGAGGGCCGGGCGCGAGGCGGGGACGGCGGATGGGCCGATCGACTAGCCATCTGTCCCGCTGCGGTCTTTCTCTTACTCTTCCTCTTTCTCTTGCTCTCGCTCGCGGGGCCGATTTGGCGCCTCGAGCCCTGCAGTTCTCAATCCCTCGGGAGGAAGAGGAAGAGTAGGAGTAAGAGATAGATTAGCGGGTCAGCCCTGGAGGAGGGACTCGGCGCCGTCGACGAAGACCTCGGCGCCGGTGACGTGTGAGGCGAGGGGCGAGCACAGGAACCAGAGGACCTGGGCGACCTGGAGGGCGGTGCCGGGTTTGCCGTCGGTGAGGGGGATCTCGCCGGCGGGATAGATGACCGGTTCGCGGGCTGATTTTAGGTTTCGGCGGGTGGTGCGCTCGCTGATGTTCGTCTCGATGGCGCCGGGGCAGACGGTGTTTACGCGAATCCGGTGCTTGGCGAGTTCGAGCGCCATCATACGGCCAAAGGCGAGCTGGCCGGCTTTCGTGGTGGCGTAGGCGCTGGCTCCAGCGTTGCTGAAAATCCGGGTGCCGTTGACCGACGAGACGATGGCAATGGCACCGCCCTGGCGCCGGAGGAGCGGCACGCACAGCTTCGTGGTGAGAAAGGTACCCTTGAGGTTCACGGCGAACGTCTTTTCCCACTCCTGTTCGGAGAGCTCCTCGATGGGAGCCCAGGTGCCGTTGATGCCGGCGTTGGCGATGACGAAGTCCAGTCGGCCCCAAGTGTCGTCGATCTGGCGGATGGCGCGGTCGAGAGTGTCGGCCTGCGAAACATCGGCCGGCAGCGCGAGCGCCTCGCCGCCGGCGGTGTGGATCGCTTCGGCGGTCGCGGCGGCGTCGTCGGGATGAAGTTCGACTACGCCGACGCGGGCGCCGGCGAGGGCGAAGAGTTCAGCGGTGGCGCGGCCGATGCCGGAGCCGGCGCCGGTGACAAGCGCGACGCGGCCGGCCATCGCTTTGGCTTCGGTGGTCATGCCCTATCGTCGCAAGGACCCGGCAAGCGCGGCATCAGGCGGGCGCCGGGTTCGGGGCGCGGAGGGTGACCCGGTGGGTGTGCAGGAGGCCGGTGGGAAGGAGGGGCGGGCCGATGGACGCGTGCGGAGTGATTGTGAGAGTGAGAGTGGCGCCCACGGAGTATACGTGTCGGTCTTACTCTCTCTCGTACTCATACTCTTTCTCTCGATCCGAGTCCGCGCGGGTGATCGGCGGGCCGCGGCGTTTGACCTCCGATTCCTCGGGCAAAACCGGAGGGCGAGGGCGCCCGCAGCAGCCCTCACTTCAGTTTTCGCGGAGCGAAAACTGCTCAATCCCTCGAGAGAAAGAGGAAGAGCAAGAGGAAGAGAAAGAGTGGCTGGTCACACCCGGACCTGGAAGAGGTCGGGGTGCATTGTGCCCTCGGCGACTTTGTTCACGGTGCCGGTCATCATGATCGAGAAGTCGGGGCCGATCTCGATGCCGATCTGGCCGCCGGGCATGTGGACGGTGACGCTGCTGTCGACGAGGCCCAGCTTGCGGGCAACGGCGGCGGAGGCGCTGGAGCTGCTGCCGGAGGCGAGGGTGTAGCCGGCGCCGCGCTCCCAGATTTCGATCTGGATGTTGGCCCGATCGATGACGCGCAGGAACTGGACGTTGGTTTTACGCGGAAAATTGGGATGGGTCTCGAGGTGCGGGCCGTAGCGGTGGGCGAGGGCGGGAGAGACCTCGGGGAGCGGAATGACACAGTGCGGGTTGCCGATCGTGGCGGCGCAATAGGTGAACTCGCGGTCGAGAACCTGGAGCTTCTCGTTGATCACTTCGCGCGCCGCGCCGGGGAGGTTCACGGGAATCTTCGCGCTATCGAAACTGACGCGGCCCATGGCAACGGTGATCAGGTGGCCGTTCTCCTTGATGACTGACTGCACGTGGCCGCCGGGAGTCTCGACGGTGAAGGCGGGATTCTTGACCAGCTTCTGGTCCCACAGAAAGCGAGAGAAGATGCGCAGCCCGTTACCCGACTTCTCGGCCTCGGAGCCGTCGGGATTGAAGATACGCAGACCGAACTCGCTCTGCTTCGACGGCAGCGGGCCCCAGAGGATGCCGTCGGAGCCGACGCCGAAGTTGCGGTGGCAGACGACGCGGATCTGCTCGACGGTTGGGGCCGGCTGCCAGGCGGGAAAGTCGCGCGGGTCGAGGACAATATAGTCGTTGCCGAGGGCGTGGTACTTGTGGAAGTGCATGGAGGAGAAAAGTCGCCGACTAGGGAGACCGGAGAGGGCCCGCGGGAGAAGGAAAAAGCGCGTCACCGGGCGGCAGGCCCGAGGTGCGGCGGAGCACAGACTCTCCCTCCTGGAGGGTGCGCCAACCGCGGCTGCAGATCACGACAGGTGGGCGGATGAGCCAGTCATCGCGTTGCTGGATTCACCGCGCAACGTGCGAAGTTTTCATGGCACGCCCGCTGGCATCGCCAGTGCTCAACCGGCGGCGGTTCAGATGGTTCGCGCCGCCCCGGACGAGTCCGGCGATCCGGGGACAGCTGGTCGGCGCCGCGCCGGGGGCAGAGCAACGTTCACAACACACACACACCTCCCAAATGAAGCTAAGGTCCAAGTTCGACTCCGTGTTCTGGTGGAAGACCGCCTTTGCGGTTGCCGCGCTCGCGGGTCCAACGCTGGCGCTGGCGGCCGATGCCGCCGGGACGCCGGCAATTCCCAAGATGTCCGATCTGAGTGATCTGCGGGTCGCCGCGGACACCGTCTGGGTCCTCGTCGCGGCGATGCTCGTGTTCTGGATGAACGCGGGGTTCGCGCTGGTGGAGTCCGGACTCTGCCAGTCGAAGAACTGCACGAACATCCTGGCCAAGAACTTCATCGTGTTCGCCGCCTCCACGATCTCGTACTGGGTCGTGGGCTGGGGCCTGATGTTCGGCGACGGCACGCCATGGGTCGGAACGAGCGGCCTTTGGTTCGTCGGCGGCGCCGACAACTCGCCCGCCGTCGGTGCGGCCTATGCGGCGATGAATCCGTTCTCGACCGAGAAATATGCGGGCGTGTACGGAGCCATCAACTGGACGGCGGTGCCGCTCTGGGCGAAGTTCTTCTTCCAGCTCGTTTTCGCCGGCACGGCGGCGACGATCGTGTCGGGCGCGGTGGCGGAGCGCATCAAGTTTGGCGCGTTCCTGATCTTCAGCTTCCTGCTGGTCGCGTTCGTGTACCCGGTATCCGGTCACTGGATCTGGGGCGGCGGTTTCCTGAGCGCGGGCAACTTCCGCGATTTCGCGGGCTCGACTGTGGTGCACTCCGTGGGCGGCTGGGCCGCGCTGGCGGGAGTGATCGTGCTGGGGCCGCGGCTGGGCAAGTACCGCGACGGGAAGGTGCATCCGATCCCCGGGCACAACATGACTTCCGCGGCGCTTGGCGTGCTCATCCTCTGGCTCGGCTGGTTCGGGTTTAATCCCGGCTCCACGATGTCGGCCGGCAACGGCAAGGCGATCGCCCACATCCTGGTGGCGACCAACATGGCCGCGGCGACCGGCTCGCTCAGCGCGCTCGTCACGGCGTGGCTGCTGCTGAAGAAACCGGATTTCTCGATGATCCTGAACGGCTGTCTCGCCGGCCTGGTGGCGGTGACGGCGCCCTGCGCGTTCGTGACCGTGGGTTCGAGCGCCATCATCGGCTTGATCGCCGGCGTGCTCGTGGTCCTGGCGGTGGTCTTCTTCGACAAGGTGAAACTCGACGATCCGGTCGGCGCGCTGTCGGTGCACCTGGTCAACGGCGTCTTTGGCACGCTGGCCCTGGGGTTGTTCTACAACTACGACATCGCCTCGACGATCGCGGCGCTGCCGCCGGTGGGCGCGGACGGGCAGGTGATCCCGGCTGAGAAATGGGGCGTGCTGGCCCAGACTCTCGTGCAACTCAAGGGCATCGCAGTCGTGGGCGTCTTCGTGTTCATCGTCTCGCTCGTGCTCTGGTTCCTGCTCAAGGCCACCATGGGCATCCGCGTGAGCGCGGAGGAGGAGAGGGAGGGACTCGACATCGGCGAACATGGCAACGAGGCCTACCCCGATTTCTCGCCCGCCCATAAATAACCACCCCGTGTGACCGAAGGCGGGCGGAGGAACGATTTCTTGCGCCCGCAGTATCGGTTGCCACACTGCTCTCCACCCGATTTCTCAACGCAGCCACAGCCACCCATTTCGCATGAAACTCATCATCGCCATCATCAAGCCGTTCAAACTCGAAGAGGTGAAGGAGGCCCTCAGCGCCGCCGGGATCGAGGGAATGACGGTTACCGAGGTCAAGGGCTTCGGACGCCAGAAGGGTCACACCGAGATCTACCGCGGCAGCGAGTACACGGTTGATTTCCTGCCCAAGGTGAAGATCGAGGTCGCCGTGAGCGACGAAGTTGCCGGCAAGGCCGTCGAGGCGATCGTCAAGGCCGCCAAGACGGGCAAGATCGGCGACGGCAAAGTGTTCGTCGTGCCGGTCGACGAGGTCATTCGGATCCGCACGGACGAACGCGGCGAGACCGCGCTCTGAGCCGATTCAAGTCGGCCCCCTTTCAGCCGGACTGCCCGAGGGTGGTCCGGCTTTTTTGTCGTCTGGCGACGTGCGGGGGAGGGGCGTTGTCGACGCGCCGGCACGCGCGAAAATTCGAAAAACATGCATGGTTCGGCGCCTCGGCATCGATTCTGCTCATGGAGGGGAGTTCTCCACCATGAAACTCCTCCGCCTTGCCTGTTTACGTGGTCTGCTTGCCGCCGGCCTGCTGTTGGCCGTGGGCGCGACCGCGTTCGCTGAAACCGCCCCCGCCGCCCCCGCGGCTCCCGCGCCCACGCTCGAGCAGCGTGTGGCTGGTCTTGAAGCCTACCTCACGAACGGTGACCCGACGGCGGCGCTGAAGGACGCCACGGGCGCGGTGCCGGCCGGGCTCACGACTCCGTCGGTGGGCGTGCCCGGCCCGGGCCACAACGGGTGGATGATGACGAGCGCGGCGCTCGTGCTGTTCATGACGCTGCCCGGCCTCGCGCTGTTCTATGGCGGCCTCGTGCGGACCAAGAACGTGCTCTCCGTCATGGCGCAGTGCCTGGGGCTCGCCGGCCTCGTGGCCATCCTGTGGTGGGCGTTCGGTTACAGCCTCATTTTCGGCAAGAATTTCAACAGCCCGTTCCTGGGCGGGTCGGAGTTCTTCTTCCTGCGCGGCGTGGATAGCGCGCCCAACACGGACTACTCGTACTGGGTATCGCAGAACGTCTTCTCGATGTACCAGCTGATGTTCGCGATCATCACGCCGGCGCTGATTGTCGGCGCGATCGCGGAGCGCATGAAGTTTTCCGCGCTGATGCTCTTCATGACCGGCTGGCTGTTCCTGGTGTATTTCCCGCTCGCGCACATGGTGTGGGGCGTCACCGGGTTCATGAACGGCGTCTGGAACGCGGGGGCCTCGATCAAGGCGATCGACTTTGCCGGCGGCACGGTGGTGCACATGTCGTCGGGCTGGTCGGCGCTGCTGCTGAGCGTGCTCGTCGGGCCGCGCCTCGGCTTCGGCAAGACGCCGATGCCGCCGCACAGCCTGGTGTTGTGCATGGTCGGCACGGGCATGCTCTGGGTGGGCTGGTACGGCTTCAACGCCGGCTCGGCCGTCGCGGCTGACGGCGTCGCAGCGAACGCCTTCGCGACGACCACGATCGCCACCGCGGTGGCCTCGTTCTCGTGGGCGGTGCTCGAGTACCTCACCCGCCGCAAGGCGTCGGTGCTCGGCCTCTGCTCCGGTGCGGTCGCCGGCCTGGTCGTGGTGACCCCGGCCTGCGGCTTCATCACGATGTCGGCGGCGGTGCCGCTCGGCGTCCTCGCCGGCATCGTGCCGTTCCTGGCCTGCACCAAGCTGAAGGCGCTGCTGAAGTACGACGACGCGCTCGACACGTTCGGCGTGCACGCCGTGGGCGGCACGCTCGGGGCGCTGCTCACCGGCTTCTTCGCCACCGCGCAGGTCAACGGAAACCTGAACACCAATCTGAAAGACGTCGTGGGCCACACCCTGTGGCTCGAGCAGCTCAAGGCGATGGGCCTGACCGTTGCCCTTGCGCTGGTGGCCACCGCGATTCTCGGCGTGCTGATCAAGGCGACAATCGGGCTGCGCCCGGGGATCGAGGCCGAGCAGGAGGGCCTCGACCTCAGCGACCACGGCGAAGAGGGCTACATCTACGAGCCGAAGTCCTGATCAACCCCAACCCGCCACTCTCATGAAATTCGTCATCGCCATCATCAAACCATTCAAACTCGAGGAAGTTAAGTCCGCCCTGGCCGACGTCGGCGTCGAGGGCATGACCGTGACCGAAGTGAAGGGCTTCGGTCGCCAAAAGGGGCACACGGAAATCTACCGTGGCTCCGAGTACACCGTGGACTTCCTGCCCAAGGTGAAGATCGAGGTGGCCGTGCCCGACGAACTCGCGGCGCGCGCCATCGAGGCCATCGTCGGCTCGGCCAAGACGGGCCGGATCGGGGACGGCAAGGTCTTCGTGGTGCCGCTCGAGGAGGTCATTCGGATTCGCACCGACGAGCGCGGCGAGTCGGCGCTCTGAGCCGACCTTCGCGATCCTCCCGCTACCCGTCTACTCGCTGCTGCCACACGCCAGACACACACGCACAACGGCGCGGCCATCCGAAATCCGGATGGCCGCGCTTCGTTTTGGCGCGCACGGAGGAAGCGGATGCCGCCGGGAGTGGCACGGAGTGCGGCGACGGCCCCACGCGGCCGACCGTGGCCGAGCGCGCCGCGGCGATGACTGCCGCGCCGCGCCGAGTCAGCGCGCGCCGCGGTACCGCTGCGCGTTGGCCATGGCCTCGGCGGCCTCGCCGGCGCGGCCGAGTTGGCGGCAGGAAAGCGCGAGATTGTACCAGGCGTCGGCGTCGGTGGGCGCCAGTTCGAGCGCGGCGCGAAAGCGGGTGACGGCTTCGGCGTGGCGCCCGGCGCGCGCGAGGGCGCGGCCGTACGTGATGGGCACGCGGGCGTCGGCGGGGGCGAGTTGGGCGGCGCGTTCGAAGTGCGGGACGGCGGCGGAGAACTGATCGGAGAGCGTGAGCGCGATGGCCCAGTTGAGCTCGGCCTCGGCGTCAGTGGGATCGAGGCGGACGGCGGTTGCGAAGTGGGGCAGTGCCTCGGCGGTGCGGCCCTCGGTGGCGAGGGCGAGGCCGAGGTTACGGTGGGCGACGGCGTAGCCGGGCTTGAGCCGTACGGCTTCCTGGAAGTGCGCGAGGCCCTCGGCCGCGCGGCCGGCGACCATGAGTGCGGCCGCAAGATTGTTGTGCGCCTCGGCGAACTTTGGCTGGAGCTTGAGGGCGCGCTCGAGATGAGGAATCGCCTCGTTGAGGCGACCGAGAACGCGCAGGTCGTCGCCCAGATTGTTCTCCGCGAGCGGAAAGTCCGGGCGGAGCTGAAGGGCGCGCTGCAGATGGGGGATGGCTTCCTCGTGGCGGCCGGCGGCGGCGAGCGCCTCGGCGAGGTTATTGCGCACCATCCAGGAGTCGGGGTTTCGTTCCAGCGTGGCGCTGAAGAGCGTGAGGTTGTCGCGGAAGTTCGCGCTCTGGCGGCTGGTGAGGAAACCGAGCGCGAGGAGCAGGACGGCGAAGCCGCCGAGCGTCGCGGCGCGCCAGCGGGCAAGGGCGAGGGTCAGGCCGACCCCGAGCGTGGCGTGCACCGCCAGGCTGGCGAGGTACTGGAAGTGGTCGGCCACGTACGAAAAGAGGAACGGGTACACGTTCACGAACCCGAGGGCGGGGAAGAGTGCGCCGCCAAACAGCAGGTAGGCGGCGAGCTGCCCGCGTCGGCGCGTGAGCAGCAGGGCAACGGCGAGGCCGACGGCGGCGAGCGGGAAGAGGTATTGCCAGGCGGACGCGGCATCGACCGTCCAGCGCGGGTAGATGAACACCAGGTTGGCGGGCCAGAGGAGCTGCAGGAGGTAGAACCAGACGACGCGACCGGCGAGGAGGACGCGTTCGACGGGGCCGAGGCCGAAACCCTCACCCTGGGCGCCGATCAAGGTGCGTTCGGCCCAGGCGGTGAGCAGCCCGCCGACGAGGGCGAGTGCGAACCAAGGCAGCAGCGGCAGCACGTCGCGGCGGACGTCGATCCGGCCGCGGCGCCACCAAGCGAGCACGAGGAGGGCGGCGGGGAGCGTGGCGGTGACGGTCTTCGTGGCGAGGGCGGCAAAGAACCACAGCGAGGCGACGGCGTAGCGCGCGGGCCGGCGATCGTCCTCAAACCGCAGATACGCGAGCGCGGCGCAGAGGTAGAACACGAGCGAGAGCGTGTTCTTCTGTTCGGCGACCCAGGCGACGGACTCGGCGGCGACCGGATGCAGGGTGAAAAGCAGCGCGGCGAGCCACGCGCCCGGAACGGCGAGCCGACGCAGGACGGTGGCGAAGAGGCACGCGGCGGTGGCATGCAGCAGGACGTTGAGGAGATGGTAGCCGAACGGCGCGTCGCCCCACAGGTGTGATTCCAGCCAGAAGGCGGAGTGGAGGAGCGGGTAGTACTGCTGCGTGGCGCCGAAATCGAACCAGATGCGGTACAGCCCGCCGAGCGTCCTGAGCTCGGGGCGAGTGACGTGGCCGGCGTCGTCCCAGATGAAGCCGGCCGAGAGCGCGGGCGAGTAGGCCACGAGGGCGGCGGCGAAGATGAGGACGATCAACCAAGGCGAGGAGCGGTCCCACCAGGGCGCGGTCGCGGTACCGGGGGCGGAGGTGCGCGACGTCATGGCCGGCCGGATTGCTGGGCGAGGAGGTTGGCGACGCGGGCAACGTCGGGGCGTTGCGTCCAGCTGGCGGGAGCGATGGCGCGGGCGCGCTCAAAACTCGCGCGGGCGGACGTCAGGTCGTGCATCGCGAGGTCAACCTGGCAGCGGAGCAGCCACGTGTCGGGGCGATCCGGTTCGTGCTCGAGGGCGAGGACGAGGTCCTGCCGGGCCTCCGGCCAGCGACCGCCGCGGGCGTAGAGCATGGCGCGCTGGCGGGCGGCGGAGGCGGGATTGGCGGCGAGTTTGATCGCGAGCGTGAGGTCCTGCTCGGCCTGGGCGTAGTCGCCCTGTTCCATCGCGTGGATCGCGTGGAGTTCGCGGAGCTCGGGCATCGCGGCGGCGGGAGGCGTCTTCAGGACGGCGAGCTCGTGGTACAGGTAGTAGATCGGGTTGACCGCGTCGTTCATCACGTGGTGCGCGGGGAGGAGAAGCGCGGCGGCGGCGGCCACGCCGAGCGCCGGGCCACGCCAGGGCGGATTCTCCTGGAAAAGAACGATGAGCCCCAGGGCGGCGAGGGGCAGGAGCATGGTCATGGACCGACTGTAGTCCTGGGCGGTGGCGAGACCGATGCCCACGTAGACGATCGCGCCCGCTCCGAGCAGTGCGGCGTGGGTCGGCGACCGCCGCAGGAGGAGGACGGCGGCGATCACGAACAGCCAACCGGCGCGGAGCCCATCCCAGACGCCGAGCAGGATGCGGGAGAACGGCGCATCGAGGTAGTTCTTGCCGGCGAAATACCCGGAGACGGTTGCGCCGCTGGAGGACGCGCCGGCGAGGAGCCCGAAGCGGACGACGAGAAAGCCGGCGAGAAGGGCGGCCGGTATGGCGAGTTCGCGGCGCCAGGAGAAGGCCGGCGAGGTGGTGACGGTAGGGGCGAGCGCGGCGTGCACCCAGCGGCAGAGGATCGCGAGCGGCGCGGCCATGACGAAGCGTTCGTCGACCCATGGCGCCCACAGGCAGGCGGCCCAGACGGTCCAAGGGTGGCGGCCGAACGCGACGAGCAGGAGACCGAGGGCGAGCCAGGAGTCGTAATAGCCGAGCCAGCCGGTCGAGACAAAGAACCAGGAGCCGGCGCCGAGGGCGAGGGTGGCGAGAGCGGCGTCGGTCCAAGTGTAGCCGTGGCGGCGCAGGAGGCTGACCAGGAAGCCGAGGACCGCGACGCAGCCGACGTGGGCGAGACCGAAGAGGAGCGTGGGCGACAGGTTCAGCGCGTAGCCGACGACGGGAAACAGGAGCCGCCACTGGATCGCGCGGTGGAGCGGGTCGGCGATCTCCGCGCCGGGGTGGGCGGCCTGGGCGAGAACGGAGACGCCGCGGCGCACCTCCAGCATGCCACCCATCTCAGGCACGCGGGACCACAGCGTGAAGGCGCCCCAGGAGGGACTGAAAAAGAAAATGACCGCGGCGAAGCAGGCGATTCCCAGCAGCCAGCGGAAGATGTTTTCGCGGGAGAAGATCGAAGACACGGGGAAGTTGAGGCGCCGCAGAATCGCAGTGCCGGGAGGGCGGGCACCACAAAAAAAGGCGGCGCTGGTTTTCGCGCCCAGGCCCCGCGGCAGCCGTGCGCCGCACGGTCTCGGGAAAGGGAGGCGCGAATGGGTACCACGGAGATAACTAGCCAGATCTGGCTAGTTATCTCATGTAACTAGCCAAATCTGGCTAGTTATCGCGCTGCCGGACAAGATTCCGGCAGCGTCCCCGGGCGGGAAAAAATGAGGATGCGGCGCTCCAGCCCGCCGTCCTTGGCTCGATGGGACGGAGGCGCGGAACGCCCGGCGGCGAAGACTCAGCGGAGCGACACCGGAGTCGCCGAGGCGGCGCTTCCCGCGGTGGCGGCCGGTGCGGTGGACATCGTGGCGGTGGTGTGAGCGCGGACGAAGCCGGCGATGATCTCGCCCGCGGTCTCGGCGGGGATGGTGCCGGTGTTGATGACGAGGTCGTACTCGCTCGGGCTGGCGACGTCGGTGTTGAAGTTGGACTGGACGTAGCGGGCGCGGGCGGCGTCGCGGCGGCTGTTGTGCATCGCGGCGGTGGTCGGATCGACGCCGAGCCAGCGGGCGGTACGCTCGGCGCGAATGGCGACAGGTGCGACCAGGCGGACGTGCACGCCGTTGGGGATGCTCGCGGTGGCGAAGTTGGCGCCGCGGCCGAGGAAGATGGCGTGGCCATCGCGGGCGAGCCGGCGGATGAGCTCGTTGGTCTTGTCGATGAGGCTCCAAAGATTCGGGTGGAGCCCGATGATCTCACCAATCGTGGCCTGGATCTCTGAAGTGCGGTCCTCGGGCAGGAACCGGGCGAGCCGCGGCGGAAGGCCGGCGCTCAGCAGCATCTCGTCGATGAGGTTGGCCGAATAGACGGCCCAGTGCGGGGCGCGGGGATCGGGTTCGTGGAGCTGGGCAACGATGGCGCGCGCGACAGCGGAGCCGCCGGCGCCGGACTCACGGGAGAGGGTGACAAAAGGGCCGGGAGCCTTGATGGCACCGCCTGGGCCCGTGTGGCCGAGGTGGACATTGAGGTACGCCTCCGCCTTCTCGAAAACCGGCAAGGGATTCATGGCGTGGTCGGGGTTGCCCTCCAGTATGGGCGCGATGCGCGGGCCGACAAACCTCGGCTGGTATTTGGGCGGGATTAGCAGGCTGACTTCCGGTTGCGCAAGATATGCGCAGACCGGGAAGGGCGGGGCTGGATTCCCGGTTGCGGCGGTCGCGATGTCGCAGTGTATTCCGCGCCATGAACCTGCGAGCCTGGCTGGGGATCGGAGCGACGGTGGCGATGGTGGCATCGGCCGGGATGGCCGGAGCGGCGGAGGCTCCGGCGGGAACGACCGGGGAGCCGAAGGAGCCTGGTCCGCTCCGGCGGGCCGCGACGGGCCATGTCTCCAACTACGACGAGACCAAGGTGGGGTCCTACACGCTGCCGCCCTTGCTGGTGGATCGGAGTGGCCGGCCGGTGACGGCTGCGGCGGCGTGGTCACAGCACCGGCGGGCGGAGGTCCGGGCGGCGTATGAGCAGGAAATCTTTGGCCGTGTGCCGGAGCGGGCGCCACGCGCCCGGGCGACGGTGCTGTCGGACAACGTGCCGGTGGAGAATGGCGCGGCGGTGCGGAAACACGTGGTCCTGAACTTCGGGCCGGACGAAACGGGCCCGAAGGCGGACGTGGTACTGTACCTGCCGGCGGCGGCGAAGCAGCCGGTGCCGGTGCTGCTGCATGTGGTGTTCTTCCGCGGCCTGCCGAGCGAGGTGCCGGAGCCGCCGCTGCCGCCGGCGTTCGCGAAATCCGGCCGGGCGTTCAGCGAAACCGGACCGGTGGCCGAGATCCTGGCGCGCGGCTACGGGTATGCGACTTTCCGTTACGGCGAAGTGCAGCCGGACAACAAGGAGACGCACGCGCGTGGCGTGCAGGCGCTCGCGTATGCGCCCGGGCAGACGCGGCCGGGGCCGGGCGAGTGGGGGACGATCACGGTCTGGTCCTGGGCGGCGAGCCGGGTGCTGGACGAGTTGTCCGCGGACGCGCGGGTGGACGGGAGCCGCGTCGCGCTGATCGGGCATTCGCGGCTGGGCAAAACGGCGTTGTGGGCGAGCGCGCTGGACCCGCGGTTCGCGCTGACCTTCGCGAGCTGCAGCGGCGAGATGGGCGCGGCCCTCTCGCGGCGGGACTTTGGGGAGACCGTGGACGACATGGCGGTGAGCTTCCCCTGGTGGTTCGCCGAAGGCTTTCAGAAATATGTCGGGCACTGGCCGGACATGCCGGTGGACGCGCACAGCCTGATCGCGCTCAGCGCGCCACGACCGGTGTTCCTGACCGGAGGCACGGAGGACCTGTGGGCGGATCCCAAGGGCCAGTTCCTCGCCGCGGTGGCGGCGGGGCCGGTCTACCGGCTGTTGGGGAAGCGTGACCTGGGCACGACGGAGCTCCCGCCGCTCGACGTCGCGCTGACGGACGGGAGCCTCGGCTGGCGGTATCACCGCGGCGGACACGCGATCCTGCCGGGAGACTGGCAGGCGTTCCTGGACTTCGCCGACCGGCACCTCAAGCGGTGAGGGAACGGCGAGCCAGCGAGGCGTTACGCCGCGTTGTGCGGCGGCGTGGCGGTCCGACGCGGGCGGCATGAAAGCCGCCTGCATGGCGATGCGGATACGGAAGCAGCGGCCGGGCGACGCGGCGTAGCCGGCGCCGGCGCGACTAGTCGGCGTTGTCGGCCGAAACGTTCGGGCTCCCCTGCTCGTGGTCGAGCGTGATGCCCGCCTCTTCAAGGGTCTCGTGCAGCGGCTGCAGGAAGCGGTCGCCCATTTCCTCGAGCCGGAACTCGACCTCGGCGAAGTCGGTGTCGGTGGCGAAAGCCACGGCATCGGCGAGCTGGATCAGTTCCTGGTCGCCGAAGTGCTCCTCGACGACGGACTGGTTGAAATCGAGCGCGGTAAGCGTGGCCCAGTAACACCCGTCGTCGGGGTCAGCCGGACGAAGGCGGACGAGGCCATGCAGGTTCGCGTTCGCGATCCGGGTGACGAAGCACCGGAGCGTGACATAGGCGTACGCGAGGTTGGCGAGCTGGGTCTGACGCAGGAGGGCCTGGCGGGTGGCGAGAAGTTTCGAAAGTTTCATAGGGATGAAGTTTCTGGCTTCGGTGCCCGTGCACCTTCTTGGGGGAGATGTACGCCCGGCGGTCGGAGGACCGACGGGATTGTGCCCACGCCGCAAGAGGGCGGCGTGGCACGGTTCGGACCTAACTCTCAAAGAGCAGCGGCAGGGCGCTGCAGTCTCACACTGCAATCTGCAACCTGATCCTGGCTGAAATCTGCTCCTAACAACGACTCACTGGCCTGCTGACTTGAGGACTGTCGGTCGGGTTCCCGGAATGTCCAGCCCGGAGCCGACATTTTTCTTGGCCCGACGCGTGGGCGGTCGGGCGCCGGCAGTGTGTGCGTAGAAATTGACAGCCGGCGCGTTGTTGCGCCCCGCGAGGTGTGCGAACCTTCGCCGGCCATGGAACCGCTGCCAGTCACACCGATGCCGCAGGACGCGGCGAAGGCAGTGCAGGAGAAACAGCTCCTGCTCTCGCGGCTGCTGGCGCGGCTGGCGCACGAGATCAGGAATCCGCTGAGCTCCCTCGACATCCACGTGCAGCTCCTCGAGGAGGACGTTGCGCACACGCCGCCGGAAGTGCGGGCGCGTTCCGCGGCGCGCTTTCGCATCATCCACACGGAGATCGAGCGGCTGAACAACCTGGTGAAGCAGTTCCTCAGCCTGGCGGGCCGCACGGCGGTGAACCGGCAACCGGTGCAGGTGGCGGCGGTGACCGACCACGTGTGCGCGCTGCTGCGACCGGAGGCGGCGGCGCATGGCATCGAGATCGCGCTGGAGCTGCCGGAGGCGCTGCCGCCGATCGTGGCCGACCCGGACCAGCTGACGCAGGCGCTGGTGAACCTGGTGCTGAACGCGGTGCAGGCGGTCGGGCGCGAGGGGCGGGTGCTCGTGGCGGCGCGCGTCGAGGTGGCGGCGAACCAGATGCATATTGCGGTGACGGATACGGGGAAGGGCATCGACCTGGAGAACGTCGAGGCACTGTTCGAGCCGTTCTACACGACGAAGGAGGACGGCAGCGGCCTGGGCCTTTGGATCGTGCGGCAGATCGCCGTGGCGCACGGCGGGATGATTCGCGCGGAGAATGCGGCGACGCGCGGCGCGGTATTCACGCTGACGCTGCCGTTGCGGGTGAACGAGGAGAACCATGGATAACGCGAGATTTCGACTGCTGGTGGTGGATGACGAACGCGGCCTCTGCGCGGGCGTGCAGGAAGCACTGCGCCGCGAAGGCTACCTGGTGGACGGGGCGAACGACGCCCGCACGGCGCTGGAGCTGCTGGGCGCGCACTCGTACCAGGTGGTGCTGACGGACGTGCGCATGCCGGAGATGAGCGGGCTGCAGCTGCTGCAGCAGGCGCGGCAGGCGCACGCGGACACGCAGTTCATCGTGATGACCGCGTACGGCACGGTGGAGAACGCGGTCGAGGCGATGAAGGCGGGCGCCTACGACTACGTGACGAAGCCGCTGGACATGCAGCGGCTGCGGCTGCTGGTCGCCAAGGCGCTGGAATTTCGGAACGTCGTCGCGGAGAACAACGAGCTGCGGCAGCGGTTGCGCAAGAAGGCGGAGCCGGGGCTGCTGATCGGGGAAAGCGAGCCGATGCGCCGCGTGCTGGAGACGGCGCAGGAGGTGGCGCGCAGCGACGTGACGGTGCTCATCGAAGGCGAGAGCGGCACGGGCAAGGAACTGGTGGCGCGGACGATCCACCAGCACAGCGCGCGCGCGGGCAAGCCGTTCATCTCGGTGAACTGCGCGGCGTTTGCGGAGCAGTTGCTGGAGGGCGAGCTCTTCGGGCATGTGAAAGGGGCGTTCACGGGCGCGGTGACGACGAAGCCCGGACGCTTCCAGCTGGCCGATGGGGGCACGCTGTTCCTGGACGAGATCGGCGACCTGCCGGCGAAAGGGCAGGGCGACCTGCTGCGCGTCCTGGAGGATGGCGCGTTCCGCATGGTGGGCGGGACGGAGCTGATCCGCGTCGACGTGCGCATCGTGGCGGCGACAAACAAGCGGCTGCAGGAGGCGGTGACCGCGGGCCGCTTCCGGGAAGACCTCTTCTATCGCCTGCAGGTGGTGCCGATCGTCGTGCCGCCGTTGCGCGAGCGGGCGGAGGATATCCCGCTGCTCGTCGAATCGTTCCTCGACCACTTCTCGTCCAAGCATAAGCGCCGGCGGAAGAAGCTGTCGGCCGAGGCGATGCAGCTGTGCCGCCGCTTCCCCTGGCCCGGCAACGTGCGGCAACTGCGCAATGTCGTTGAGCGACTCGTCGTCACGTGTGCGGGCTCGACGATCGAAGTACGTGACTTGCCGGACTTCCTGCAGGAGCACGACCGGCAGGCGCCGGCGTGTGAGATCCGGCCGGGCATGACACTCGCGGAATGCGAGAAGCTGCTGATCCGGCAGACCCTCACGCATGCGACGGCGAACCGCGAGCAGGCGGCGCGGCTGCTGGGAATCAGCCGGCGCGCGCTGCAGTACAAATTGAAGTCGTACGGGCTGTTGCCGGCGAAGCGTGAGCCGGTGCCGCCGACGTCGGTACCGGAGCTCAATGGCGACGGCAAAGGCGCGGTCGACTGAGGCGACGCAGGCGCGGGTGACCGACGACCGGAACAGCGCTGATCGCCGTCGTGTGCGCTTTGCACCTCTTGGGCCGGCGAACGGGGGGGGGCGCGGTTATGCCCGGCGTGTGGAACCGGGCGGACCCGCGGTCTGGCGCAATCGTGCGCAGCGTTGCACGTCGCTCGCGCCGGGGGTGCAGGTTTTGCGCGAGCGGTGATGATGGCGCCCAACTGGGCCAGGGAAGCGTTCGCGCGTGGCATGGGCAAAACGTTGATGGGGTGGGACGTCGGTTCACCGAAACCGCCGGGGCACACCTGATGCACCCGGAGGGGGCGTCCAATCGGACACTCTAAATTCAATCACTCCCATCAATGAGCACCGAAAATTCTCTCCCCACCGCCACGACCAACGTCGTGCCCATGACCACGGCCGCTGCGACTCCCGCGCCGGCCGCGACTACCGCGACTACCGCGGCGGCTCCCGCGGCGACCAACGCGCCGAAGGCGGTCGCGAAGATGTCGCGCCGCCGGCAGCGGGGCGGGGCAGCTTCTCCGGCGCCGACGCAGCCTGCGACGACGCGCTGATCATCGGCCACCGGGCCTTGCCGGTGTGACGTGAATCAGCTTTCGGTTTGCGCGGCGGGCTCCCTCGTGGGCCCGCCTTTTCCTTTCGCTCGCGTTCCGGCGAAAGGCGGCCGGCAGCGTGCACTTCCCGGCGTCCAGCGGTGCAATCTGTGCACGGACGGCAGTTCGGCAACGGCAGAGACGGACGAGTGAGAACCTGGAATGTGGCGTCAACGGCTTAGCTTCCAGCCGCTTGTGGCTGCATCCACTAAGTCGGTACGCAGGCTGCGTGACAGGCGCGCATGAGCCAACTCGTCGACGATCTTCTCACGCTTCAGAATCTGGTCCGGCTGGGTGATGCCGCGACGGCGGAACAGAAAGGACAGATCGAGAAGCTGCGGGCGGCGGTGCCGCCGGCGATTTCGAATCACTTTTTCCGGCAACTGCGGGGTGGCCGCCGGGGCATCGCGCTGGTGCGCAACGGAGTCTGCGGTGAGTGCCACTTACGGCTGTCGCATGCGATGGTGCACATGTTGAGCCGCTCCAACGACCTCCTGATGTGTGAAAGCTGCGGCACGTTCGTGACGCTTTCACCGGAGGACAAGCACGCGATCGGCGCGGTGGCGGCGGGCGTCACGATCAAGCCCCGGGCGACCCGCGCGAAAGCGATGGCGGTGTGATGATTTTCCGGACCGGCGCTCAGGCGCCGGTCTTTTTGTTTTCGGCGGCGGACAGCCGGTCGAGCACGTGTTCGGGCGAGACGTCCTGTTTCAGCTGGTCGATCTCGGGTGTGCCGACGGTGGAGGGAGCCCCGACCTTGTCCGCGATGGCGCTGGTGAGCTGGAGCACGCGCGTGACCTCGTGCTCCGCGAGCAGGCTGATTTGCAGGTCGAGCTCGGCGCGTTGCTCGCTGATGGCGGCCAGCCGGTTCTGCATGATCAGCACGAACGTGGAGAGGAAGATCGCCTCGGCCGAAGTCACCATGGCGAGGACGACGAAGGAAGGATCGAACGGGCGCAGGGGCGTCCACCCGAGGTTGATCACGATCCAAGAGCCGAAGACCGCGAAGTGGAAATAGACCGACACGATGCTGCCGGCGAAGCGGCCGATGCCGTCGGAGAGGCGCTCGCCGAAGGTGCGGCTCCGTTCGACGGCCTGGCGGCGGGCGAGGAGCGCGGTGATGTTGCGCTCCACGACAGGAGCGACGTTGGCGGGCGGGGAGGAGGGCACGGCGTTGGGTGCACGATAGAACCCAACGCGTGCGAGTGGTTCGCCGGGCGCTGAAGCGGCGCCGGCGTGGCGCCGCGGCGGCCACGGGCCGCGAGTTCAGGGCATCGGGTTCGTGCGCTGGCAGAGCTGCAGCGCCACGTTCCACGGGTCACGCATCATGATCAGCATGGAGCCGTCGGGCTGCGGTTCCTCGAGGAAGAGGGTGGCGCCGGCCTGCTGGAGCCGGGCGGCATCGGCGCGGGCGTCACGCGAGACCACGGCAAAATGGAAAACGAGCGGATGCTGCGCGGCGTAGTCGGGGATGGTCGCCTTGGGGTTGGAGTAGAGTTCCACGATGACACGGCCGGACGCGTCGGCCAGGAAGTGGGTGAACGGGGCGTCGGGGCGGGAGCGCGCGACGGAGAACCCCAGATGCTGCACGTACCAGCGGGCGTGGGCCC
Source organism: Opitutus sp. ER46 (assembly GCF_003054705.1). NCBI lineage: Bacteria > Pseudomonadati > Verrucomicrobiota > Opitutia > Opitutales > Opitutaceae > Opitutus > Opitutus sp. ER46. Next base: position 579,267 of record NZ_QAYX01000022.1, on the reverse strand, counting down.
GGGCGTCGGGCACGTTGAGGGCGAAGTGTTCGAATTTCATGCGGAGAGAGAGGCTCAGGCGCCGGCAGGGCCGATGCTGCCGCGGTCGACGAACTTGGGCCGGACGAGCCGGTGCAGGGGGCGGGTGGTGAAGGGCCGGGCAATCTGCCGGGTGAGAATCTCGACGGCGATCCGGGCGGTCTCGGCAATCTGCTGGTCCACGCTGCTGAGCGCGGGGCGGGTCATGAGGCAGATGTTCTGGTTGTTGAAACCCACCATGGAGAAGTCGCGCGGGACGCTGAGCCCGGCGGCCTGGAAGTGGAGCAGCGCGCCGACGGCCGTCTCGTCGTTGACGGCGATGAACGCGGTCGGGCGGGGGGCGTGCTGGAGAAACTCCTGCGCCAGGACGGCACCGTATTCGAAATGGTCCCGCCGCGCGTGCAGGTGATCGTAGGCCAGCAGGCTGGCGGCGGGGTCGAGACCGAGTTCCGTCACCGCCCGGTGAATACCGGTGAGCCGGTCGGCGACGGTCTGGAAATTGCCCGACAGGCCCAGCAGGCCGAATCGGCGGTGACCAAGCGCATGGAGGCGGGTGACGACATCGGCCATGGCCTGGGTGCGGTCGAGCGAGACGGTGTTGGCACGACGGACACCCACCGAATCGATGACCAGGTGGGGCGTGCCGTGGCGGTCGAGCTCGGTGATGCGGGCGGCGAGTTCGGCGGTCTCGAAGTGACCGATGAAGACGACGGCTTCGACGCGGAGGGAGCGAAAGTGTTCGAGCGTCTTCTGGCTCGCCCCGGGTTCGAGCACCTCGATCAGCGCCACGAGGCCGGCATCGCGCAGGCCCTGCTGCAGGGCCGAGACCTTGGCGACGGCGGTCGGCGTGAGGAAGTTTTCCATGCAAACCCCAACCATGGCGGAGCGGCGGCCGCGCAGGTGCAGGGCGTGCGCGTTGGGGGTGAAGCCGGTGGCCTGAATGGCAGCCTGGATACGCTCCATCGACTTCGGCCGCAGGTCGCCGTGGCCGTTCAGCGCCCGTGAGACGGTGCTGCGGGAGAGACCCACGTAGCGGGCGAATTCCGCGGTGGAACGAATGAGGACGGGCTGGGTTGGACGCGCGGGCACAGGCGACGGGTAGAGAGTTCCGCGGGACGTCGCAAGCCGCGTCACCGGAGCGCCGCGGCGGTGGATGGGGCCAGGGCGCCGACACGTGTCGCAAAAACAACGACACGTGTCGCTTTGCGGTTGACTTCGCCGGCGGCGCCGCCGTCGATGCCGGCGCTCTTACCCCTGCGGCCACCCCGGGCCGCGCTGCGCTTTTTACCCATGACTCCAATCCCCCCTGGCTCCGGCCAGTTCCGCCGCGTGGCGGGCTGGGCCGCCCTGATGCTTGCCTCGATGCTTTCCGCATCCGCCCAGCTCAGCTGGAGCGCGTTTGACGAAACGACGACCACGACGCTCAGCAGCCAGCCCGATGGCACGACCACCGTGACTGTTCCCGCCGGCAAGCGCGTGACCCTGTTCGCGACCAACTTCGTGCCGGTGGACTTCACGGCGCGACCGACGGGCGAAGTGTACGCCACGATCACCTTCAAGGCGTCGGGCGGGCTGTCGACGATCGGCAGCGGCACGCGAGCGATCGGTTTCGGCCTCTACAACACCAATGGCACGGCGACCTTCGCGGACGACAACGGGTACTTCACCTGGCTGAACGGCCGGGCCACCGGGAGCCTCATCGAGCTCCGGCGCCGGAATGGCGATGGGACGTCAACCAGCCTGCTCAACCCGAGTGGCACCGCCTTCAACAGCCTGGGGACCGGCACGAAGACCTTCACCTCGGGCACGCTCAGCGACGGGAACAGCTATTCCATCCAGTTGCACCTGATGGGGCGCAATCCCGGCGTCTCCTTGGGCAACACGAGCTCCTCGACCACCGGCGCCGGTGTCTGGGTGAGCGGCGACGGCCTCAGTCAGACAGCCTACACCAACCCTGACAACCCGCCGGCCACGCAGGTGTTCAACCAGGTCGGCTTCATGTTCTACAACTCGACCGCGGCCGACGTGACCTTGACGGTTGAGTCCCTGACCGGCCTGACGGCGGTCAATCCGCCGGCGGTCGCGGTGCAACCCGTGGCCATCAGCGTCAACCCCGGCCAGACGGGCACGTTGTCCGTCACGGCGACGGGCACCGCGCCGTTGGCGTACCAGTGGAAGAAGGACGGGACCGCGATCAGCGGCGCCACGGCGGCCAGCTACACCTTTGACAATGCGACGGCGGCGCACGCCGGCAGCTATGCGGTCACCATCACGAACAGCTACGGCAGCGTGGCCTCGAACGCGGCGACCGTGACCGTGACCACCACGCCAATTCCGGCGACGATCATCCGGGATCCGGCGGCGGTGACCGTCACGGCTGGCGCGCCGGCGACGTTCACGGTGGCGGCCTACGGCAGCTCACCCGTGGCGTACCAATGGAAGAAGGATGGGGTGGCGATCGCGGGCGCGACGAACCCCACGTACGCGATCGAGGTCACCACGGGGACCGATGCCGGCGCCTACACCGTGACCGTGAGCAACACCGCGGGCTCGGCGACGAGCCGCGCCGCGACTTTGACGGTGAATACCAAGCCGGTGATCACGACCGATCCCGCCAGCGTGACGACCACGCTCGGCCAGAGCGTCACCTTCACGGTGGCGGCAAGCGGCAGCCCGGCGCCGACGATCCAGTGGCAGAAGAACGGCGTGAACCTGCCGGGAGCGACGGCGGCGACGCTGACGATCGACAACGTCTCGCTGGCGAACACCGGCGTGTACACCGCGCGGGTGGCCAACTCCGTCGGTGCCGTCACGAGCGCGGGGGCGCTGCTCGCGATTCCGTCGCCGCTGCAGGCGACCGGCGTCTGGCCGGCCAAGGGCGCGAGTGGCATCAATCCCGATACGCCGCTGCGCATCACCTTCGACGCGGAACCCAAGGTCGGAAACTTCGGCAAGATCCAGATCCACCGCGCCACGGATGGGGCGGTCGTTGATACCCTCGACCTGGGCGTCACCCCGTACACGCGGCTGATCGGCACCCAGAGTGTCCCGTACATCTTCTATCCCATCATCGTGACCGGAAACACGGCGGCGATCTATCCGCATGCCGGCGTCCTGGAGTATGGACAGTCCTACTACGTGACGATCGACCGCGGCGCGCTGCTCGATGCGACCGGCGCGACGTTCAACGGGATCAGCGACTCGGCGACGTGGAGCTTCACCACGAAGATCTCCGGGCCGGTGGCGGGTGCCACCGAGTTGACGGTGGCCGCGGACGGCAGCGCTGACTTCACGACGGTGCAGGGCGCGATTGATTTCGTGCCGCGCACCAATAACCAGCGCGTCGTCATCACGGTGAAGACCGGCACGTACACGGAGATGAACCACGTGGGCAAACCATTCATCACGGTGCGCGGCGAGGATCGCGACGGCACGGTCATCCAGTACGCGGACAACAACAACTTCAACACCCTCACCGGCAACAACCGGTGCATGTTCAGCGTCGACGCCTCCGACTTCACGCTCGAGACGATCACGCTGCACAACACCACGCCGAAAGGTGGGTCGCAGGCCGAGGCCTTCCGGGGCAACGGGCGGCGCATCGTGCTGAATCGGGTGAACCTCTTGAGCTTCCAGGACACGCTCCTGATCAACGGGACGAACTGCTCGGCCTTCATCACCGACAGCTACATCGAAGGTGACGTGGATTATATGTGGGGCAGTGGCGCGGTGTACTTCCAGCGCTGCGAAATCAAGTCGCTGAGTCCCGGATACCTTGCCCAGGTGCGCAACGGACTGGGGCAGTTCGGTCACATCTACGTCGATTGCCGCCTGACCGGCACCGCCGCCGCGGCGGGGAGCTACCTGGCTCGCATCGATCCGACGCCCGGCAACTTCCCCTACAGCCAGGTCGTCTTCCTCAATTGCGCGATGGGATCGCAGATCCTGCCGGTGGGCTGGAAGCTCGATAACGCGAGCAACTCGGCCACGGTGCAATTCGGCGAGTACCAGTCGACCGACCTGAACGGCGCGACGCTCGACGTCACCAAGCGCCTCGCCGCTTCGCGGCAGTTGACGGAAAGCGAGGCGACACTCCTGCGGAATCCCGCCTACGTGCTCGGCTGGGAGCCCGCGATCGCGGCCACGATCGAGCACGGTCCCGTTGCCCAGAGCGTGCATGCGGGCGACAACGCGCGTTTCACCGTGGTGGCCAACGGCGCCCCGCAACCCGTGCTGCAATGGTACAAGGACGGCGTCGCGCTTGCGGGCGCGACCGCCGCGACCTTGGTGGTGCCAAATGCGCAGCCGACCGACGCCGGCCTTTACACCGTGAAAGCGAGCAACGCCGGTGGAACCGTAACGAGCGCGGCGGCGGCGCTGACGTTCACGGCGGGCAAGTACGCCGGCATTTATCAGGGCAAGGTTGGGACCAAGGGCACGCTCGCGTTGTGCGTGCGGGATGATGGCTCGGCGGTGATGCTGGCGAGCGATGCCGACAGCTTCGGCACGGTCGTTGCGCGCGAAGGCAGCGTCGACGCCGCGGGCAAGATCCAGATCACCGGCCACAACGGAAACTATGTGGCCCTGACGGCCACGATCGACGAGGCCGGCAAGGTGAGCGGCACAATTGGTTATGCGCCGGAAAGCGGCGGGGTCGCCCCGGCCGTGCTGCTGAGCACGACCATGTCGGCCACGCGCGCAGCCGGCACCGGTGCGGCGGCGGCGCTGGCCGGGCATTATCAACTCGGCGCGGTCGGCTCGGCGAACAGCGCCAACGTCATCGTGGCCGCGGACGGCACGGCGATGGTGGTGGCCCAGGTTGGCAACACCGCTTCGGCCGGCAGCGGCACGGTGACCAGCTCCGGACAACTCAGCGTGACGATCACGGGCGGGCCGACGGTGACCGCGACCCTGGTGGCGGGGAGCGCCTCCGGCACGATCACGCCGGCGGCGGGCTCCGCGATCACCGTGGCCGGCGCGATTGACGCGAAGGCCGAGGTGAACCGGTTCCGCGAGGTCTCCGTCCGGTGCAAGGTCGATGCCGGGCAGATTGGCATCGTCGGGTTTGCCATCGCCGGCGACACGCCGGAGGACGTCCTGATTCGCGCGGTTGGCCCCTCGCTCAGCTACTTTGGGCTGAAGTCGGTGCTGCCGAACCCGCGCATCGATGTCTACAGCGGCAGCACGCTGATCGCGTCGAACGTCGGCTGGACGACAACCAGCCCGGTCGACATCGCGCTGGCGACGGCGCAGGCGGGCGCGTTCCCGCTCCGCGCCACGTCCGCCGACTCGGCGTTGCGGCTGACGCTGGCACCCGGGCCGTACACCGCGATCATGACGAGCGCCTCCGGTACCGGCTCGGGTATCGGGCTGATGGAGGTCTATGAAGTGACGGGCGGGGCGGCCGGGCAGCGGCTGACGAATCTCTCCGCCCGGGCGAACATCGGTGTGGGCGAGGATACGTTCACGACCGGCTTCGTCGTCTCGGGTTCGCAACCGAAACGGATGCTGATCCGGGCGGTGGGGCCGGCGCTGGCGGTGTTCGGGGTGCAGAACCCCGCCGCCAAGCCGGTGATCACGCTCTTCCAGGGCTCCACCGTGGTGGCGCAGAACGCGGGCTGGACGAAGGGCGACGTGGTCGGCGTGCGCGCCGCCACGCGCGAAGTCGGCACCTTCCCGTTTGCCGAAGACTCGAGCGATTCCGCGATGGTGATCCACCTCGCCCCGGGGCTGTACACCATCCAGGTGACCAGCGCCGACGGCGGCTCCGGCACCGCGCTCATGGAGATCTACGAATTGCCGTAAGTTTGGGATTACCCCCCTGACTACAGGTGTGCTGCACACCGCCGGCCGCCCCTCCACCGGGCGGCCGGTTTCATTTTGCGCGAGGGATGCAGGCTCAGCGGGCGGCCACCCACGCGGCGAGATCGCCGGGCAAGACGGCCCGCGCGCGCTTCGCGGGGGAAGTGCAGACGTGTTCGGTACGGACCCGCGCCATGAGCTTCTCCGGCGAGCCAAGGCGGTGCACCTCGTAGTCCACGGCAAAGGAGTCCTCGGTCAGCGCGACCGGCGTGACGACCACACGAACCTTGTCGCCGGCATGCAGGGGGCGGAGGTATTGCGCCTCGCACTTGGCGATCGGCACGACGATGCCGTTGGCGCCGAGCAGGTCGGCGAGCCGGACGCCCGCGGCGGCGAGCGCCTCCTCGTAGGCCTCATGGCAAAGGGAGATGGTGCGGACGAAGTAGACGACACCGGCGGCGTCGGTGTCGGCCAGGTGGAGCGTGCGCTGGTAGGCGAAGGGCATGCGGGGATCGTGAGCAGGCTGTACTCCGGGAAGCGCGGGCGAAAGCGCAATTTGTCGGCTCGCCCGCGGCGCGGCGCCGAGTTCTGCCGCGGCGCACGGCTCGGGCGGTGGGGTCATGGCGGCCGACCGCGCGCGCGGGTGTCTGTTCTGGAGTCGACCGACGGTCGTGCGGGGGTTTGGGCCAATCGCGGATACTTGTGTGAGCGGCAGGTTGCGCCGCGGACGGAACCCGCCTACCGCTACGGCCAACGCCGCCATGACCAAGAACGAGATCGCCGACGTCCTGAGTGAGATTGCGCTGCTGCTGGAATTGCAGGGAGAGAATCCCTTCAAAGTCCGCGCCTACTCGACGGGCGCGCGAGCGCTCGAGGCCATCGAGGAATCGGAGCTGGCGCGGCTCATCGCGGAGGATCGTTTGCAGGACGTGAAAGGCATCGGCGAGGCGTTGAGCAAGAAGATCGTTGAGCTGCATGCGACGGGGAAGCTGGCGTTCTACGAGAAGCAGAAGGCGGCGGTGGAACCGGGGTTGGTGGAGATGCTGCAGATCCCCGGGCTCGGGCCGAAGAAGATCCGCGCGCTCAAGGATCGGCTCGGGATCACGACGATCGCCGCGTTGACGGAGGCCTGCACCGACGGGCGCGTGGCGGAGCTCGACGGCTTCGGGGCGAAGACGCAGGAGAAAATCATCGCCGGCATCCGCAACCGGGAGGCTTACGGGCGGCGGCACCTGTGGTGGGACGCGTGGACGATCGCGGAACCGATCGTCCAAGGCTTGCGGCAACTGCCGCAGGTGAAGCGGGCGGAAGCCGCCGGGAGCCTGCGCCGTGGCATGGAGACGGTGGGCGATCTCGATTTCATCGTGGCCGCGACCGAGGTGGGGCCGGTCGTCGAGTGGTTTGTCGCGCTGCCGGGCGTGAAGGAAGTGACGGCGAAGGGCGACACCAAGGCCAGCGTGCGCTTCGAGAGTGGGCTGCAGGCGGACCTGCGGATCGTGCCGGACGAGCAGTTCGTCTTTGCGCTGCACCATTTCACCGGCTCGAAGGACCACAACGTGCAGATGCGGCAGCGCGCGCTCGCGCGGGGGCTGAGCCTGAGCGAGTGGGGGCTGACGCGGGTCGAATCGGAGCCGGCCGTGGCCGGCGCGGCGGCCGAGAGCAAGCCCCCGCGCAAGGTCACGGGGCCGTCGACGCCCTCGGTGGTGAGCCCGAAGGATGAGGGCGAGCTCTTTGCGGCGCTGGGGCTCAGCTACGTGCCGCCCGAGTTGCGCGAAGGCCTGGGCGAGATCGAGCTGGCGGAGCGCGGCGCGCTGCCGCGGCTGGTGGAGGCCGCCGAGATCCGCGGCTGTTTCCACAATCACACCACGGCTTCGGACGGGCGGAACACGCTCGCGGAGATGACGGCGGCCGCGGAGGCGCTGGGCTGGGAGTATCTCGGAATCGCCGATCACTCGAAATCCAGCTTCGTGGCGAACGGGCTGAATGAGGAGCGGTTGCTCTATCAGGTGAAAGAGATTCGCGCGCTGAACGCCTCGAAGCGTTTCACGACGCGCGTATTTGCGGGCGTCGAATGCGACATCCTGCCCGACGGGCAGCTCGACTATGACGACGTCACGCTCGCGCAGCTCGATTACGTGGTGGCCTCGGTGCACAACGTGTTTTCGCAGGATGAAGCGACGATGACGCGGCGGATCATCCGGGCGATCGAACATCCGGCGACGATGATGCTCGGGCACCTCACGGGCCGGCTGCTGCTGCGGCGCGAGGCCTATCGCGTGGAGGTCGAGAAGGTGATCGATGCGGCGGTGGCGAAGGGCGTGATCATCGAACTGAACGCCAACCCCTCGCGGCTCGACCTGGACTGGCGGCACTGGCGAAAGGCGGCGGCGCGTGGACTTCTGTGCAGCATCAATCCCGACGCGCACGACACGGGGAGCCTGCGGTTTGTCCGCGCGGGCCTGAACGCGGCGCGGAAGGCCGGCCTCACGCGGGAGCAACTGCTCAACACGCGGCCGCTCGCCGACGTGCAGGCGTACTTTGAGAAGCGGACCGCGCCGCTGCGGGCGCGAGGCTGAACCCGGCAACGCGGGGGCGCGCCGGTTGCAGAATGGCGGCGGGCGCGCACGGTGACGCGTGGACGTGAAGCTCATAACGGCAACAGATCACGACGCGGCGGCGGTCGCCGCGGTGAGAATCGCGTCGGCGCGTGACTTGACGGCACGGCACGGGCGGGGGACGTGGTCGTTCGCCGCGGATTCCGAGTGGAGCGTGCGGGCGGACATCATGACCTCGACCGTGCTCGCGGCCCGGCAGGGCGGCTCGATCGTGGCGACGCTGCGGCTCTCGACCCGTTCACCGTGGCTCGGCGACATCAGCTTTTTCACCCCCTGTCGCACGCCGCTGTACCTCACCTCGATGGCGGTGGCGCCGCGGTTTCAGCGCCAGGGCATTGGGCGGGCCTGCCTGGCCGACGTGGCGCGCATCGCGCGCGAATGGCCGGCCGACGCGATCCGGCTCGATGCGTACGATGCGCCGGCGGGGGCGGGGGACTTCTATCGCAAGGCGGGCTACCGGGAGGTGCGACGCGCGCCGTATAACGGCACGCCGCTGATCTATTTTGAGCTGATGCTGAAGCCGGCGGCGCAGGAGAAGTCCGGCGCGGCGCAACTCGGCGCCGCGACCTGACGGGCTGCGGGCGCCGCGAACGTTGCCTCCCCGCGGGGAGTTCATTTCCCTGGGGTGATGCAACCCCACCTTTCTACCTCCCGCCTGCGTTGCTCACTTGCGCTCGTCGTGCTCACGGCCTGCTGGACCGCGACGACGCGCCTCGCCGCGGGCGAGGAGGCGTATCCCGCGGTCGTCAAGGTGACGCCGCTGCTGCGGACGACCACCGACAACGCCGGGCAGCCGCTCGTGTACCCGCGCGACGGATCCGCGGAAGTCACAGCGTTGCTCGTCGAGATCCCGGCGGGTGCGCAGACCGCGTGGCACCACCACACCGTGCCCTGCTTTGCCTACATGCTCGAAGGAGAACTGCAGGTGGAGACGCGCGGCCGGGGCGTGCGCACGCTGAAGGCGGGCGAGGCCTTCGCCGAAGTCGTCGACCTCCTGCACAACGGCAGGAACAAGACGGAGCGGCCGGCGCGGCTGGTAATGTTCGTCGTCGGGACGGAAGGGAAGCGGTTCACGGTCCCGGCGTCCGGGGTGGAAAAATGAGAACCGGCCGGCGGCGGGGCCGCGGACTCAGCGCGGGGCCGCGAGGATCTCGCGCAACGTGTCGAGCAGCGCGGCGGTGGTGAAAGGCTTGAGGAGCAGGCGGGCGCCGGCGACGGGCGTCCCGTTCTGGCGCAGGAGTTCCTGGCTGTAGCCGGTGCTGATGACGACGGGGAGATCCGGCGCTTCCTCGCGGAGTTTGGCGGCGAGTTCGACGCCGTTCATTCCGTTCGGCATCACCATGTCGGTGAACAGCAGGTCGAAGGGGGCGCTGCGTTCCTGCCAGCGCCTCAGCGCATCGGGACCGTCGACCGCCTCGGTGACATCGTAACCCGCGCGCTGCGCGATGATGCGCACGGTGAGGCGGACGCTCGGCTCGTCCTCGACGAGGAGAATGCGTTCGCCCTTGCCGCGGACGAGGGACTCGCCCGTGGGCTTGGCCGGTTCCTCGCTGGGGGGGGCGGATGGGGCGGCCGGGAGGGCGGGCAGGTAGACGTCGAAGCGCGTGCCCCGCGCCGGCATGCTCGTGACCTCGGTCCAGCCGGAGTGCTGGCGCACGATGGCGTACACGGTCGGGAGTCCGAGGCCGGTGCCCTTGCCCGCCTCCTTGGTGGTGAAGAAGGGCTCGAACAAATGCGACATCACGTCCGCCGACATGCCCAGGCCGGTGTCACTGACGGTGAGCTGGACAAAGCGGCCGGGGCGCGCGTCGGGGTGCCGGCGTGAGGCGTCGGCACCGAGGTCGGCGGCGGCGAGGCGGATGGTGAGCTTGCCGCCGCGTGGCATGGCGTCGCGTGCGTTGACGGCGAGGTTCATGACCACCTGCTCGAGATTGGCGATGTCGGCCATGACGCGGGGCAGGCCGGGCCGGGAGTCCCAGACGAGCTCGGTGTGCTCGGGCAGGAGCCGGCGGAGCATTTCGCGCGTGGACGCGAGGGCGTGCGCGAGATCGACGGCTTCGAGATTGGTGATCTGACGGCGGCTAAAGATGAGGAGCTGGCGGGTGAGGGCGGCGGCGCGCGAGGCGGCGGCGTTGACCTGGGCGAGCCCGTCGCGGTTGGTGGAGCTCAGGTGCGCGTCGTCGAGCACAAGCGCGGTGTAGCTCTGGATGACGGTGAGGAGATTGTTGAAGTCGTGCGCCACGCCAGCGGCGAGCTGGCCCACGGCCTCCATCTTTTGGGCCTGCTGGAATTTCTTCTCGAGCAACAGGCGGTCGGTGTCGTCCTCGATGCTCGTGAGGACGCACGGTTGCGGGCCGAGCTGGACCTTTTCGACCGAGACGAGGACGTCGCGCATCCCGCGGCCGGAACGGAGACGCGCGCTTTGCGAGCGCCAGGGGGCGCGGCGGTGGATGGAGTCGACGGCCAGCCGCCACACGTCCTGTTCGGGCCAGAGACCGAGTTCGGTGCTGGTGTGCCGCACGACCCGGTCGCGAGGGAGGCCGACGAGATCGAGGAACGCGGGATTGACGTCGACGAAGCGGCCGTCCGCCGCGGATTGCAGCGCGGTGGGGACGGGATTCGCGTGGAAGACGTTGGCGAAGCGGCCTTCGGCCTCGTTGAGCTCGCTGGTCTGCTGGCGCACGCGAGCGTCGAGATCGGCCAGCAAGGCGCGGTCGCGGCGGGCGGTCAGCCACTTGGTGGCGAGCGCGTGCGCCATCTGCAGGACCTCGATCTTGTCGAAAGGCTTCTTGAGGATGAGCAGGTTGTCGGTGGCTCCGAGCTGCAGGACGGTCGACTCCCAGGAGTGATCGGAGACGCCGGTGCAGATGATGACCTGCAACTGCGGGTCGATTTCCCACAGGCGGCGTGTGGTCTCGATGCCGTCGACGCCGGGCGGCATGCGCATGTCGACAAAGGCGATCGCGTACGGTTGACCGGAGTCGAGAGCCCGGCGGACGGCGGCGATGCCCTCTTCACCCTGCGCAACGCAATCGACTGCGAATCCGGAGGCCCGAAGTGGTCCGGGGTTCACTCCCGGCGTGCTGGGGCGAACCGCAAAAGGAGAGCGGGATTGGCTGCCGAGGAGGATCTGGCGGAACGCATCGTGCAGGGCGATGCAGTCGTCGATCACAAGGACGCGGGACTCGGCGGTAGGGGCGGGCGAATTCATTCAGGACAGGCGGGCTGTCAGGCTGGGGGCCGGCATGATGGGGGAGGCGGCTCCGCGAGGGCGAGATTCTGATTCGCGCTGCCAAACGATGCACAACCTACGTAGATACAGGTTCTTGAAGCTTCGCTGGGACCGAGTGCGGCATGTGCGGCACGCCAGGGTGAACGCACAAAAAAACCCGCCTCGCGGCGGGCTTAAGAAACTGGCGGAGAGAGAGGGATTCGAACCCTCGGTAGGGATTTAAACCCCTACAACGGTTTAGCAAACCGCCCCTTTCGGCCACTCAGGCATCTCTCCGAATCAGATTTTGCAGAGGCAAACGCTCGTCGGGGAAAGTGCAAGGCCGATTTCTTCGTGAACGCTGTGGGCGACGAACTTCCGTTGCGGAGCAGGCTGGCGGCTCAACTCTCGTCGTCCATCGGACGCTCGAGTTCGCCCCGGCACTCCGCCATGACGCGCAGCCAGATCTCGCGCAGGTCGAAAAGGCGGGACATGGCGTCGTCGCGCCATTCGACGACGGCGGGCATGGTGGCAAGTTCGTCGGCGCCGAGCAGGGCGAAGGAGTTGTTGAGCGCGCTGAGGGCTCGCTTGAAAAGGCTCACGGCCATCGCGTAGTCGCCGAAGTCGAGCGCGTGAATGGCCTGGACGGCGTGGTCCTCGCCGGCGTGCAGCGCGGATTGGATGGCGATGACGTGAGCCGCGGGCACGCGACCGGGCTCGGATGCGAGCGACTGCCAGGAGCGGTTTAGCCCAAGGTAGATCGCCTTGGTGGCGATGAAAATCGGGTTCTTATGGAGGGTGTAGACGTCCTGGGGCCGCTCGAACTCATCGTCGTCCTCATCGTCATCGTCCTCGTCGTCGTCGCCATCCTCCGTCCAGGACTCCTGGTTCCAGCTCATCTTCTCGGCGACCTGATCCAGACGCTCGGCGCTGCGTTTGCAGGCCTCGTAGAATCCCAAATACCGCTCGATCGCGTCGTCCTGCTCCCGCAGGTAGCGCTCCCAGTCAAATTCGTTCCAGGCCAGATCGCCTCGATCCTCCCATTCAAACTCCGGCCCGCCGTCAGAATCGAAATTGCTCATTCGGTGGCCGAAACTGAGCGAGGGCGTTTCCGGAAAGCAAATCAAAAGCCGGTCAATGCACCTGCCGGTATGGCGCAAGTAATTGGAATGAAATAGACTGCGGAATATTCGTGGGCGAGGAACGGGGATGAACAGCAACGAGTGGAAGGGGGGGCCAGTCGGGGGCTGCTGCGGCTGGGACCGGTGTTTTGCAGGTTGAAGGCGGCCGAAAGTTTAGCGTACTTAGCCGGCATCCCCGATGACCGAGGTTACCCACGAATCCATCTTCTTCACCGGCCATGTGCAGGGTGTCGGCTTTCGCTACAGCACGCTGCAGGTGGCAAAGGAGTTCGAGGTGGCGGGATTCGTGAAGAACCTGGACGACGGGAGAGTCCAGGTGGAAGTCGAAGGCACGGCGGGCGAGATCGATGCCTTTGTGGAAGCACTGCAGGACCGGATGCATGGCTACGTGCGGAAGACGGAGCGATCGCGGCAGAAGCGTCAGCCGGCCTTCGCGGGATTCGCGATTCGCTGAGTACCCGCACCTGCCGCGGAGGTTTTGACACGGGAAAGGCGACGCGGCTTGATGCGGCTCTACCCCCACATGACCGTCGATGTGCCCTTCCTGGCAGGTGGCGTCGCTCTCCTCTGGTTACCCCGTTCCTGGATGCGCCTGGGCGTATCCTTCGGACCATGGCGTCACCGACGCCACCATCACGGGCAACGGGGCCCGGTGAATGAGTCGGGCCTGGACGCGCGCCGTGAGTTTGCCCGGGCGCACAACTACTACGACTTCGCGCGCGCGGCGTTGGGCACGCTTGCGCTGCTGGTGGCGTTCGGCGGGGGCGGCGAGGGCCCGCTGGGGCATCTGGCGGGAACGCAGGCGCGGGATCCGCTGCTGGTACAAGCGGCGATCCTTGGCGTGGCCGTGCTGGTGCAGACCATTTCCTGGCCGAGGGGAAGGATGACGCTGGCGGCGCCGGTGTTCTTCCTCGCGGGCGCGACCATCGCCTTTCATTTGCCGGTCGCCGGGGTGTGCGCCTTTGCGATGGCGTGGATCATGAGTCCGGTGGTGCCGAATGCGCAGGGGTTCCTGGTGGTGCAGACGGTGGTGCTTTGCGTGCTTGGCGCCGTGCTCCATGGCCTCAATCTGGCGACGATGATTTCGGTCGGTCTCTGTTTTCTCCCGGTATTCCTGAGTCTCCTGGCGCGGCGTCCGTTGCTGGTGCTGTCCCGCCATGCCCTGAACGGCAGGTCCGGCGTCCAAGCGTGAACTCGTCGATGTGGGGAGTGTGGATTGCCGCGGCGCGGCCGCGGACGTTGCCGGCGGCGGTGGCGCCGGTGGTCGTGGGTTCGGCGCTGGCGTGGCGCGACAACGCCTTCGACGGCGCGGCGGCGTTGATCTGTCTGGGCTTTGCGCTGCTCGTGCAGATCGGCACGAACTTCGCCAACGACTACTTCGATTTCGTCCACGGCGCCGACACGGCGGCCCGCCAGGGGCCGAGGCGGGCGGTGGCGGCGGGCCTGGTCTCGCCGGCCACGATGCGCAATGCGACGGTGGTCGTGTTCGCGGTGGCGTTCCTGCTGGGGCTCTCGCTGATCGCGTGGGGTGGGCCCTGGCTGCTCGTGGTCGGCGTAACCTCGATCATCTCCGGCGTGGCGTACACCGGCGGACCCTGGCCGCTGGCGTATCACGGCTGGGGCGATGTGTTCGTGTTCATCTTCTTCGGCCTGGTGGCGGTGGCGGCGACGTACTTCGTGCAGGCGGGCCGGGTGAGCACCGATGCGCTGCTGGCGGCGGTGCCGGTGGGGTTGCTGGCGGCGAATATTCTCGTGGTGAACAACTATCGGGACGCCGACACCGATGCCGTTGCGGGCAAACGCACCTTGGTGGTGATCTTGGGCCGGCGGGCGGCGCGAGCCCAGTTTGGGCTCTCCCTGGTCGGTGCATTCGCCGTGCCGGTGCTGCTCGCGTGGCGGCATCACCATTGGGCTTACCTCGTGCCGCTGTTGCTGGTGCCCGTCGCCTGGCGGCACGCGCGGCGGTTGCGGGACAGCAAAACGCCCAGCGAGCTGATTGCTCTGCTGGGCGCGACGGGAAGACTGCTGGCGCTGTATGCGCTGGGGTTCGCTCTCGGGCTGCTGCTCAGCTCAGTTCAGGTGAGCCTTCAGCTTGGCCTTTAGCGTCTCCTTGGGCATGAGGCCCACGAGGGTTTCGGCGACCTTGCCACCCTTGAACAGGATCATCGTCGGGATGGCGCGCACGCCGTACTCGGCCGGAATCGAGTCGTGCTCGTCGATGTTGAGCTTCGCGATGGCCAGCTTGCCGTTCAGCTCCACCGCGAGTTCCTCGAGAATCGGAGCGATCGCCTTGCACGGCCCGCACCAGGGGGCCCAGAAGTCGACCAGCACGGGAGTCTGGGACGAGTTGACGGTGAGCTTGAACGTCTCGGCAGTGAGATTGGCGATTTTTTCGGACATGAGTTGGTCAGTTCACGGACAAGAGAACCGAAAGCGCGGCGGAAGCAACTCCGGGGAGTTCATGCCGCCGCTGCAACTGCCGACCGGGCACGCGGGTGCGTAGGTCGACGCCCGGCGGGAATGGTCGGAGTGCAACGACGCAATCCGCTCAGCGCGGCCGCGATTTGTGGATGATCTCCGCGAGTTCCTCGGGGGCGACCTGCTCGAGGTGTTTCCCGCGGGACTTCAGTTCTTCGAAGGTCTTCACCACGGTCTCCGTCATCCGGCCGTGAGTCTCCTCCGAGCCGCCGACAATCGCGAACTTCTCGCCCGTCGTGATGCGCTTGTGACCGTCCTCATTGTCGAGCCCGAGCCCGAGCAAGGCGGCCTGACGCTTCGGCGTTTTCTTCTTCTTCGGAGTCACGCCGACACCGTGTCGGTGGGGATCACGGTTTCAAGTGGGTTCTGCACCACCTCGACGCTGATGTCGGCGAACGCCTCCGCCTGGCGAATACGGAACCGCTTGAGTCGCGTGAGCTCGAGCATGGCCAGGAAGGTGGCGACGAGCCGGCGCAGCGTGACGCCGGTCGGAAAGAGGCTGGAGAAGAGGAAACTCTGCTGGTCCCGGCAGCGGCCGAGCAACCACTCCATCTGGTCGGCAACGGTGACGACTTCGTCATGGATCTCGCCGACGACGAGCTTCTCGGCGAGGCGGCGCAGCACGATGTTGAAGGCGTTCCAGAGCTCGATGCGGTCGACGTTGCGGAGCGGGCGCTCCTGCTCCTCGGCGGACAGCTCCGAGATGTAGCGCTCCATCAGGTTCTGCCGGGTCTCGGCGAGGTTCGCCAACGCGGCGGCGGCTTCCTTGAACTTCTTGTACTGCAGGAGCTGATGGACGAGCTCCCAGCGCGGATCGACCTCCTCGTCCTCAGCGTTTGGATCGATCGCCTGCTGCCCCTTGGGGAGCAGCATCCGGCTTTTGATCTCCATCAGCGTGGCCGCCATGACGAAGAACTCGCCGGCGACATCGAGATCGAGCTGCTGCATCGCATGCAGGGCGTCGATGTACTGGTGGGTCACCGACTCGATGGGGATGTCGTAGATATCCAGCTCGTTCTTGCGAATGAGGAACAACAGCAAGTCGAGCGGACCTTCAAAGACTTGAAGCTTGATGCGATAATCGGCGTCAGGAACCACGTCGCGATGGTTGGCTGGGCCGCACTCGCGGCAACGGAAAAATCGGCGGGAAACGCGTGGGCTGCAGGTGGCTTGGGGCCGAACGGCCACGCCGGCGGCGGCGGTCGTCTCGGAGCGCCAAAGGCTCCGGCTGTATCGGGCGTCAGGCGGGTTGCCGGCGCAGGTGGGCAACGAAGAAGCCGTCGGTATCGTGGCGGGAGGGAAGGATGGTCAGACCGGTGGCGTCGGGGTGAAAACCGAATGCGTTGGCAAAGGCAGCGGGTGAAAACTCCGGATGGCGGGCCAGGAAGGCTGTCACGACGCCCGCGTTCTCCGTCCGCGCCAGCGAACAGGTGGCGTAGACCAGCTGGCCGCCGGGCCGCACCTGGCCGGCGTATCGTTCCAGCAGCGTGAGCTGCAGCGCGGCGCGATCGGCGAGCGTGCCGCGCGAGGTGGTCCACTTGAGGTGCGGCGCTCGCCGCCAGGTGCCGGATCCGGAGCACGGGGCGTCGACGAGCACGCCATCGTAGGCGGGAGAGGCGGGGACGGCGACGGTCCGGACCTGGGAAAGCCCCGCGCGGGAGACCCGGGCGCGTAGTTCGGCGAGTGCAGCGGGGCGAATGTCATGGGCATCCACCGCCCCGTGCGGGCCGACGAGCCGCGCGAGCTGGAGCGTCTTGCCGCCGGCGCCGGCGCACGCATCGAACCAACGCGTGCCGGGAGCGACGCCAATGCTGGCGAGGACAAGTTGGGAGCCAAGGTCCTGGATCTCGATCGCCCCGCGGGCGTAGGCGGCGGACCGCGTGACGTCGACCTCGCCCAGGACCTGCCAGGCATCCGGCAGGATGGCGGCGGGACGGCAGGACCACTGGTGGGCGGCAAACTCGCGCGCGACCTCGTCGGGGGCGTCGGTCTGCAGCCGGAGCCAGAGCGGGGCGCGGGCGAGCTGCGCCTCGAGTTCGGCGGCTGTGAAGGCGGCGGGGCACTCGGCGCGCAGCCACGCGGGCAGAAGCGTTTCGGGCGTGGCGCCGAGAAACGCGGCGCGGGCGGCGACGGTCGGCAGCGTGGGCCAGTCGCCGCAGATTTCCTGACGATAGGCGGCGGAGTCGCGCGTCTCGGCCGCGAGCCAGGCGATGATGCGACCCGCGCGCGTCGCGTCGGCCGCGAGCAGCGGTTCGATCCAGGGCAGGTAGCGCAGCGTGGTGTAGAGAAGTTCCCGATACAGGCGGCGGTCGCGGGAGCCGAACTCCTTGTGCCGGGCGAGGAGGGTCTGGAGGCGGGCGGGCAGGGCCTGGTCACGGTGCCAGTGCGGCTGCAACGCCGCGAGCAGGCGCAGGAAAATCTGCAGCTGGCTACCGGCGCGGCTCATGGCGCGTTCAGAACCGCACCGTGTCGACCTGGATGCTGAAGCCGAAGCCGCTCTCGCGCTGGCGGCCGGAGTAGAAGCTCACGAGGTAGGAGATCCGCCACATGTTCGCGAGATTCTGCACCACGCCGTAGGTCTGCTCGGTGAAGCGGTGCTTGCGCTGGTCGTAGCGCACCTGGGTGAGCACGTCGAAGTTCTCGTTCAGGCGGGCGCGCCCGTCGACGACGTAGTCCTCGAGTTGGTGGCGGAAGAAGCTGTTGCCGAAGCGGACGCTCCAGGCGTCGCCGTTGCGGACGGTCACCCCGGAGTTGAACTCGCGCAGCGTGAAGGTCTGCGGGGCAAAGCTGTTGTAGACGCCGACCTCGAGCCAGCGGGCCGGCATCGCGGCAAACTCGGCGTGAATCTCGGAGACGTCGCGCTCGCCCGGGGCGCGCTTGAAGCGGAAGTCATTCGCGACGTTGAGTCGCAGCAGGTCGCGGGAGCCGTAGCCCGCGTCGCGCGTTTGCAGCGTGTTGAGCAACGCGAGTCGCAGGGTGTGGGTCGGCTGGAGATCATCGATGGAGCGGACGTCGCCGAGTCCGAGCGGCGGCAGGTAGGTGGAGAAGGACTCGCGATCGATCGGCGGAATGTAGGCCCGGCCCTTGTCCGCCTGCGGAATGTAGCGGTAGCTGATCCGCGGCGTGAAGAGATGGCGGAGGCCGTCGATCTTCCAGGCCTCGTTGCGATACGCGAACGTGCCGCTGGCGTGCAGCTCGGCATCGGCGCCGACCTCGCCGAGCACGCGGGTGTACGGGCCGGCCTTCGCGGCGCCGCGCGTGTTCATGTAGTGGGTGACCCGACCGCCGGCGACCGGAGTCAACGCGAACCAGTCCCCGGACGAGATGGGCCGCGTCAGTGCGTAGTAGGCATCCATCCGTGTGCTCTGCAGCTCCTGGATGGCGCTGCCGGCATAGGGATGGGATGACCAATGCTGCTCGGCGGGGTAGAGGAACGCGCCCGCGGCGGGCAGCTCATTGGCCGGCATCGAGGCGAGGCCGGTCTGCGGATCGGGCAGGGGCGTCTCCCGGAGGAAGGCGATGCTGGCGTTGAACCGCTCGTAGAATCCGCCGCCGATCGGCATGGGCAGGAGGTCGACGCGGAGTTCCGGCGTGCGCTGCTGGACCACTTGGAAGGAGTTGGGCCGGAAGCGGGCGAAGGCGGAGGCAAACAGGTTCTCGCCGGCGTGGGTGAGTTCGACGAACGAGTCGGGCTGCTGCACCGGGAAAAATTCGCGGGGGCGGAAGTCGCGCAGCACCTCGGAGTCGCGCCACCAGTTGAACTGGCCGTTGAGGGTGACGGTCTCGGAGATCTGTTGCTGGTGCTGCCATTCGAAGAACGCGCGATTCTCCGGCACCGCGCGGCCCAGCAGGTCGGTCTTCTTGTCGCCGTGGTCGTTGATATAGCCGCTTTGGAAGCTGCCCCGGAGGCGTGCCGGGTCAGTCGGGCTGGAATAGGAACCCGAGGGCCCGGCGAGGAGCCCCCGCTCCGTGTAGTAGCCCACATCACCGCCGAGGCGCAGCCCGGGCGTCACTGGCAGGTGCAGCCCCAGGTCAACGAACGCGCCGAGCGAGCCGCGATAGCCGCCGCTGAAAGTCAGGAGGGACCACAGCGGGTCGGACAGATTCTGTTCGAATTTGGGGAACGGGACGGGCTGGACGCCGCCGATGCCGAGTTGAGTGCGTGCCGAGCGGACCTGCCGGGTCTCGGGGTTGAGGGTGATCTGCTCCGCCCGGGCGGTGGGCTGCCAGGGGCCGGGCTCTCCGTAGGAGATGCGCGCCTGGTGGACGGTGACCGTGTCGCGGGCACCGCTGGCCGAAGCGCCCTCGATGTAGTACGGGAAGCTGCCCAACCGAATGTTCTCGGCGGTGAAGGTACGCTCGACCCGATGGAAGACCACGCGGTCGGCCAGGATACGGAGGGGGCCGCGGGTGTAGACCACGTGGCCAGAAGCCGTGATGGTCTCGGGGTTGGTGCCCTGCTGGCCCTTGAAACGAAACTCGTCGGCGGTGACCAGGAGATCGCCTTCGCGCAACTCGGCGTGCCCGATGAGCGCGGTCTCGTCGGTGGCGAGGAGATAATCGGTACGGTCGGCACTGAGCTGGGTGCCGGCGGGCTGCTCCGCGTGCAAGAGACCAACCAGGCAGCAGCAAAGGATTAGGCGACGAATCACGGGCGCAGCAAAGGGGCGGCCAAACGGGCAAGCAAGCCTCAGCTGGCGGGTCCCGGAACCGGGTGAGTGACGGTGAAAAGCGGCGCGGTGGGGAGGGTAAAACCGGCGGACGGCGAACATGGGGACCAGCAGAGTGCGCCGGCTCGTCGGTAGTTCCGCAAAAGTGGAGGACGACAAAAGGTGCGTGATGCCGAAGGCAGGCTAAAGCGCGTGCTGGACAAAAAACGCGCGGCGGTGCCGGAGGGCCTGTGTTACCCTCTCCCGGCATGAAGACCAAAATGGTTGTGCTTGCTGGACTCCTCGCGGCGGCCGTGCCCGCCGCTTTCGCTGCCGATGCCAAGACGAACTGGGAAGACCATTGCGCGCGGTGCCATGGCGCCACGGGCAAGGCTGACTCCAAGATGGGCCAGAAGCTGAAACTGCGGGACTACTCTGACCCGAAGGTGCAGGCTGCCTTCACCGACGAGCAGCTGCTCGAGGCGACAATGAAGGGCGTGATCGTGGACGGAAAAGAGAAGATGAAGGGCTACGCGGACAAATTGAGCGCGGACGAGGGCAAGGAGCTCGTGAAGCTCATCCGCAGCTTCAAGTCCTGAGCGGACGCGAACGCTTTCGTCCGGAGTTCAGCAACCGATCGCTTTCCGCCCGCGCGGCCATCCGGCCCGCGGGCGTCTTTGTGTCCACCGGCGGAGGCTTCGGCGGGTCGGCGACGGCCCCAAGGTAGGTTGCGGTAGCCCGAGCCGGCGACGGAACGGGAGGCGGCGGTAGTGGTCGGGCGCGGTGCGATGCGCGGCGCGCGCGGGAGGAGCGGGAACATAGGCGGCGGGGCCGGCGCGCGGCGACGTGGCGCGGACGCCCTCCTTGCTTGTCTCGGGCGCGAGGTCGCGTCGTTGTGAGGCGCATGTCGACCGTTTCGCCGCCACCTCCACCTCTTGCCCCGCTGCCTGCGGGGGCCGACGCCGATGCGGTGCTGGACCGGTTCCTGACGGTGGCGGGGGAGCGCGGGCTGACGCTGTATCCGGAGCAGGAGGAGGCGATTCTTGAACTGTTCGCCGGGCGCAATGTGGTCCTGAATACGCCGACCGGCTCGGGAAAGTCGCTGGTCGCGGCGGCGTTCCATTTCAAGGCGCTCTGCGCGGGCGAGCGCTCGGTGTACACGTGCCCGATCAAGGCGCTGGTGAACGAGAAGTTCCTTTCGTTGTGCCGTGACTTCGGGCCCGAGAACGTCGGCATGATGACGGGTGACGCGAGCGTGAATCCCGGCGCGAAGGTGTTGTGCTGCACGGCGGAGATCCTAGCCAACATGGCGCTGCATCGCGGGGCGGAGAGCGACGTGCGGGCCGTGATCATGGACGAGTTCCACTACTACGCCGACGCCGAGCGCGGCACGGCATGGCAGGTGCCGCTGCTCACCATGCCGCGGGCGCGGTTCCTGTTGATGTCGGCCACGCTGGGCGCGACCGAGAAGTTCGAGCGGGCCCTGGCGGGGCTCACGGGAGCCGAGAGCGTGACGGTCCGCAGCGATCGGCGGCCGGTACCGCTGGAGTACGAGTATTCGGAGACGCCCCTGGCGGAAAAGGTGGCGGAACTGCTGATGACGAAGCGGGCCCCGATCTATCTGGTGTACTTCACGCAGCGGGCGGCGTCGGAGGGGGCGCAGAACTTCACGAGCCTGAACGTCTGCACGAAGGAGGAGAAGGCGGCGTTGCAGGCGGAGCTGGAGGGCGTGCGGTTCAACAGCCCCTACGGTAAGGAACTCCGCCGGTTCCTGCGCCACGGCATCGGCGTGCACCATGCCGGTCTGTTGCCCAAGTACCGCGTGCTGGTGGAACAGCTGGCGCAGCGCGGGCTGCTCAAGCTGATCTGCGGCACGGACACGCTGGGCGTGGGCATCAACGTGCCGATTCGCACCGTCGTGTTCACGCAGCTCTGGAAGTACGACGGGACGAAGGCGGCCATTCTCAGCGTGCGCGACTTTCGGCAGATCTCGGGGCGAGCCGGGCGCCGGGGGTTCGATGACCGCGGTTTCGTCGTCGCGCAGGCGCCGGAGCACGTGATCGAGAACAAGCGGCTCGACGAGAAGGCGGCCGCCGATCCGCGCAAGAAGAAGGCCGTGCGGCAGAAGGCTCCGGAGGGGGCGGTCGGTTGGGATGTGAAGACCTTCGAGCGGCTGCGGACGGCCCCGCCGGAGGAGCTGTCGTCGAAGTTCGAGGTGAGCCACGGCATGCTGTTGCTGGTGCTAAGCCGGGACGCAGATGGCTGTCGGGCGATGCAGCGGATCATCCGCGACTCGCACGAAACGCCGCATCGCAAGTGGGCGCTTCGCCGCCGGGGCTGGCAACTGTTTCGCGCGCTGCTGGAGCGCAAGATCGTGGAGTGGATCCCGCGGCAGGCCTCGGGCCGGAAGCTGCAGGTCAACGTGGAGCTGCAGGACGACTTCTCGCTGCACCAGGCGTTGTCCCTGTACCTGATCGACACGCTGCCGCGGCTCGATGCCGCGTCCCCCGACTACGCCTTCGACGTGCTGACGCTCTGCGAGGCGATCGTGGAGGACCCCGACACGATCCTGCGCCGGCAGTTGGACAAGCTGAAGACCGAGAAGCTGGAGGAGATGCGGGCGGCGGGGATCGAGTATCAGGAGCGGATGGAGAAGCTCGACCAGATGGAGCACCCGAAGCCGTTGCGGGAGTTCCTGTACGACACCTTCAACGCCTTCGCCGCGGTTCACCCGTGGGTCGAGCAGGAGAACGTGCGGCCCAAGTCGATCGCCCGGGAGATGTACGAGCGCTACCTCTCGTTTTCGGACTACGTGAAGGAGTACGGGCTGCAGCGCTCGGAGGGACTGCTGCTGCGGCATTTGTCGCAGGTCTGGAAGGTCCTCGCGCAGACCGTGCCGGCGGGCGTGAAGACCGACGAAGTCGCGGAGATGGAGGACTATTTCCGCGAACTGATTCGCGGGGTGGACTCGAGTCTCCTCGAGGAATGGGAGCGCTTGCGGAACCCGGAGTTCGTGGCGGCGGAGACGGCGGACAAACCGGCGCGGCCGACGACGTTCGACGTGACGCGCGACACGCAGGCGTTCCGCCGGCTCGTGCGGACCGCGATCCTTGGTTTCCTGCAGGATGTTGCTGCCCGCGAGTGGGAGAGCGCAAACAGCCGGTTGGTCCATGGCACGGTGGCCGAAGTGGGGAGCGACGTGCTCTCGCCCGAGGCGCGGGCGCTCGAGCAGGGGTTCAAGACCTACTTCGAGGCGCGTGGCCGGTTTCGACTGGATCCGGAGGGCCGCGCGGGGAAACACACCCACTGGGAAACGGATGCGGCCGCCGGAACCTGGCGGGTGGCGCAGGTCCTCATCGACGCCGAGGCGCAGAACGATTGGGAGGTGCGCTTCACGGTCTCGCTTGCCCGCTCACGTGACGAGAACCGGGCCGTGGTCACGTTCGACGGCCTGGCTCCGATCGGGACCTGAGTTGCAGCGCGGACGCCAGAGCCGCGGCGTGGCGGGATCCGGAGATCAGATGTCGGCGTCGGGCCGACGGCCGACATTCCGGATCTCGGGCGGGAAGAGTTCGGAGCGGGCCAGGCCCATGGCCGCGAGGCGGTAGGACAGGGCGGTGCCGAGGCAGCCAAACCCGTAACGGGTGCTGCGCCGAAAATTGATCGAGGACGCCTCGGGGAAGTACTTCGTCGGGCAGCTCACTTCGGCGACCGTGTAGCCGCACCAGAAAATCTGCGCGAGCATCTGGTTGTCGAAGACGAAGTCGTCGGAATTGCGCTGCCAGGGCACCCGCTCGAGCAGCTCGCGCGAGAAAGCGCGGTAGCCCGTGTGGTACTCAGAGAGCTTCTCATCGAGGATGAGATTTTCGGAGAGGGTCAGCGCGCGGTTGGCGACGTATTTCCAGAGCGGCATGCCGCCGCGGCGTGCGTAGTTGCCCAGGATGCGGCTGGCGATGACGCACGGGTAAAGCCCGTTCGCGATCATCGACGAAATCGCGGGGATCAGCTGTGGCGTGTACTGGTAGTCCGGGTGGACCATGATCACGACGTCCGCGCCGGCGGCGAGGGCGAGGCGGTAGCAGGACTTCTGGTTGCCGCCGTAGCCGAGGTTTTTTTCGTGCACGTGCACGTCGGTGTGCGGCAGCTCGCGGGCGAGGCCCACGGTGTCATCCCGACTCGCGTCGTCGACGACGATCACGCGGTCGACCACGCCTTGGGCCATGACCTCGTCGTAGGTGCGACGAAGTGTCTTGGCCGCGTTGTAAGCTGGCATGACGACGACGATCTTTTTCCCCAGGTGCATTTCTACGGCGGTAAAATGGAACAACTTGCGGGCCGTTCCGGCGGTGGGGAAGTAAATTCTTCGCGCCCGGTGGGACCTTGCAGTCCGCCCGAAGATGGGCTTTTTAGGCAGGCCCTTTTCAATGATTACGAAATTCCGTCTGGCCTCGGTGCTTGTCCTCCTCCCGCTGCTGTCGGCGTGTGGAACCTCGTCGATGGGTTCGGAGGCCATGCGCGGGGTGGTGCTGCAGTATCTGGGATCCGACGTCGGCACGGTCGGGCCCTTCTACAAGGGCGGCAAGAAGGAGCTGGACGTGCTCGCCGTGGCGGAACGCAGCCGGGCTGAAAGCCTGATCGACGGTGGCGCGGCCCTCTTCCTGGTGTACAGCTCGACGCTGGCCACGCGCACGCGCGGGGCGACCGGCGCGGATCGCATCATTCTCGTGCAGCATGGAAAAATCGTGGGCGATTTTGCGGCGCAGCCGCCGCCTGCGCCCGCCGCGGCGCAGTGAATTTTGGCGCGCAAAACCATCACGCCGCACCGGGTTTAGCGATTGGCGGTGCATTCATTGCGTAGGGGGTAGGCCCTAGGAGTTCGCGGCGGACGCTGATCGTCCTCTCTAGGGTGTTTCTCCAAAATGCTTAAATTCTTCAGCCCCGTGCCGATAGACAGGGCGTGAAGATCCTTCTCACCATCGCCATCTACCTCAGCTTTGTCTTCGCCTTGGCGGCCATCAGCGCCTACACGCGCCGCCCGGAGCCGAGCGAAGTCACGGACGAGGAACTCTGACGCACTCTGGCGTCAGATAGGCCCGCGTTCGAGACGCCACTGCGTCGCGTACACGGGTGCGTGCATCCTCTCGTCGGGATTCACGCCCTGGTCAGGATGGCGGTAGACGACAATTATGGGACGTGCCTCGCGGCACGTCCTTTTTTGTGTCGCGACGCGGGGTGAACGCGCAAACGTTGCGCCGTGGTTCCTCCGTCGTCGCTCAAACTCAAACCGAATATTCGTGCCCGCGCCGCGCATGGGCACCCGTGGATTTTCGCCAACGAAGTCGAGGCGCTATTGCCGGCGGAGCATGACGGCGAGCTGGTGGAGGCGCGCGACCGGAATGGCCGCTTCCTGGGCGTCGGCATCTACAATTCGCGATCGCAGATCGTGTGGCGGCGGCTGAGCCGGGAACGCGTCGCGCTCGACGCGGCCTACATCCGCACGGCGGTTGAGCGGGCGGTGGCGCGGCGGGCTGAGGAACCGGCCCGCCGGCTCATCTGGTCGGAATCCGACGACCTGCCGGGCCTGGTGGTGGATCAGTTTGGCGACACGCTCGTGGTGCAGATCCAGACGCTCGCGCTGGAGAAGCGCGCGGGGATCGTGAGCGATGTCCTGGCGGAGTTGCTGAAACCAGCCGAGATCATCTTCCGCAACGACGCGCCGATCCGCCGGCTGGAGGGCTTGCCCCAGGAGGTGCACACCCGGAGCGGCGGCGAGTGGGAACCGCGCTGGATGCGCATCGGCGGCTTCGAGTATTGGCTCGATCTGCAGCATGGGCAGAAGACCGGATTCTACCTCGATCAACGGGTGCAGCACGGCGTGGTCGCGAAGCATGCGGCCGGCCGGCGGGTCCTGGACGCGTTCTGCAACCAGGGTGCCTTCGCGCTGCATGCGGCGCGCGCCGGCGCCAACGAGGTGCTTGGCCTCGATAGCGCCGAGGACGCCGTGGCGGCGGCGCGGCGCAACGCCGAGCGCAATGGCGTGAAGGCCGAGTTTCAGGTGGCGAACGTGTTCGACTGGTTCAACGACCCGGCGCGGGCGGTGGAGCCGATGTGGGACCTGATCATCCTCGATCCGCCGCCCTTCGCGAAGTCCAGGAGCGCGCTCGAGGGGGCGCTCCGCGGCTACAAGGAAATCAATCTCCGCGCCATGCAGCGGCTCGCGGCCGGGGGCGTGCTGGCGACCTATACCTGCTCGCACCACATGCAGGATGCCGAACTGCGCGGTGTGCTGGCCGAGGCGGCGGCGGACGCGAAGCGCAAGGTGCGGGTGCTCGAATGGGCGCACCAGCCGCCGGATCACCCGGTGCTCGCGACGATGTCCGAGAGCGAGTACCTGCGCGGCTACCTGCTGCAGCTCGATTGAGCGGCCGCGGCCCGACGGGTGGCGCGGCGCCAAAGCAAACGGGCGGACCCGAGGGTCCGCCCGCTTTGTCATTGAACGTTGGAGACGCGCTCAGGCGTTGAGCTTGTACTGCGATTCGTACCAGGGCGACTTGGCGCGCTTCTTCAAACCGGAGCCCTTGTTGGCGGCGAGGTGCTCGAGAATCTTGAACACGAGCTCGGTCTGCTCGGAGACGCCCGCCGCGGCAGCCAATTCTTCGGCGGTGAAGGCCTTGCCGGCGGAACCCTTGAGCGTTTCGACCAGCTTAAGCTTGAGGGCGATGACGGCACCCGCGGCCTTCTTGCCGGCTTCGACGCCGGGCTGGTGATACGCGTTGATGCCGATGAGCGTGGCGTAGAAGCCGACGACGCGCTCGTACAGCGCGATGAGCATGCCCAGCGTGCGCGGCGAGACGTCCGGCACGGTGATGGTGATCGAGTGGCGGTCTTTCTCGGTGAGGGCGTCGCGGGTGCCGAGGTAGAACCCCTGGAGGAAGTCGCCGGAGGTCACGCCCGGCTCGACGTCCATCGCGGTCTTGGCGTCCCGGTCCTTGAGGACCTCGATGAACGTCACGAAGAAGTTGTTCACGCCCTCGCGCAGCTGCTGCACGTAGGCGTGCTGATCGGTGGAACCCTTGTTGCCGTAAACGGCGACGCCCTGGTTCACGAGGTTGCCCTGCAGGTCACGCTCCTTGCCGAGCGACTCCATGACGAGCTGCTGCAGGTAGCGGGAGAAGAGGAGGAGGCGGTCCTTGTAGGGAAGCACGACCATGTCCTTCGCGCCGCGGCCGTCGGTCGCGTAATGCCACATCAGCGCGAGGAGCGCGGCGGGATTCTGGGCGGTGATGGACTGACGGGTGACGGCGTCCATGGCGGCCGCCCCGTCGAGCATGGCCTGGATGTCGATGCCCTGCAGCGCGGCGGGCAGGAGGCCCACGGCGGAGAGCTCGCTGGTGCGGCCGCCGACCCAGTCCCACATGGCGAAGCGGGCGAGCCAGCCCTCGCTGGCCGCGGTCTGGTCGAGCTTGGAACCGGCGCCGGTGACGGCGACGAACTGCTTCGCGTAATCGAGGCCGGCGGCCTTAAAGGCGGCAATGGCCTCGAGCATGCCGTTGCGCGTCTCGGCGGTGCCGCCGGACTTGGAGATGACGACGACGAGGGTGCGGGCGAGCTGGCCCCGGAGGGTGGCGAGGACGTAGTCGATGCCGTCGGGATCGGTGTTGTCGAAGAACGTGACGGCGAGCTTGTCCTTGCGCGGCTGTCCGAGCGCGTGGTTCACGAGCTGGGGTCCGAGCGCGGAGCCGCCGATGCCGATGACGAGGAGGTTCTTGAATTTGCCCTTGGGGCCGCTGACGTCGCCGGCGTGCACGCGGGCGGTGAACTCCTTGATCTGGGCAAGGGTGGACGTGATCTCCTGGGTGAGCTCGGCGCGGGGCGCGAGCTGCGGGGCGCGCAGCCAGTAATGGCCGACCATGCGCTTCTCGTCGGGGTTGGCAATCGCGCCGCCCTCGAGGTCCTTCATCGCCTGGAACGCCTGCTGCATGCGCGGCTCCATCGCGGCGAGGAAGTCGTCGGGGAAGGGGATCCGGGAGATATCGAGGGAGACGCCGAGGTCGGCGTGGTGATAGAAGTGGGTTTTGAAACGGTTCCAGCTCATGGCGAGGTGCCTGTGTTAACAGCCGGGCGGGGTCGCACGAAGCCAAAAACCGCGGGTACAATCCCCGGAACACGAGTGGCAAAAATCCGGTGATCCGCGGCGGCTCCGCGAACTGGGGCGAAGCGCCATGCCACCATGGCGCGCGCCGACCGGCCACGTCGGGAGCGGTGGGCAGGAAAATGGCCGGCGCCCAGGAGGAGCCGGCCGGTGTAGCATCACGGCGCGCGAGTCGCGCGGGCGCTGGAGCTCAGAGGTATTTGTCGGTCACGGCGCCTTCAGAGGCAGTGGAGACCAGTTTGGCGTACTTGGCGAGGGCGCCGCGGGTTTCCTTCTGCTTGCGCGGTTTCCAGGCGGCGAGGCGCGCCTTCAGCTCCTTCGGTGAGATGTCGAGGGTGATCTCGTTCTTCACCGCATCGATGGTGATGGGGTCGCCGTTCTTCACGACGCCGATGGCGCCGCCGCGGGCGGCTTCCGGCGTGATGTGGCCGACGACGAAACCGTGGCTGCCGCCGGAGAAACGACCGTCGGTGATGAGCGCGACCTCCTTGCCGAGGCCCTTGCCCATGATGGCGCTGGTCGGGGAGAGCATCTCGCGCATGCCGGGACCGCCGACGGGGCCTTCGTTGCGGATGACGACGACGTGGCCGGATTTGACGCGGCCGTTGAGAATCGCGGCCAGCGCGGCCTCCTCGCCTTCGAAGACGATCGCCTTGCCGGAGAACTGGAGACCTTCCTTGCCCGAGATCTTCGCGACGGCGCCGCCGACGGCCAGGTTGCCGTAGAGAATGCGGAGGTGGCTGTCGGGCTTGATCGGGTTCGACCACGGACGGACGACGTCCTGGTTGGTCGGGTAAGGCTGCACGTCGCGCAGGTTCTCGGCGACGGTCTTGCCGGTGACGGTGAGGCAGTCGCCGTGGATGAGGCCGTGATCGAGCAGCATCTTCATCAGCGGCGGCAGGCCGCCGACGCGGGAGAGATGGGCCATGCCATAGCGGCCGGACGGCTTGAGGTCGGCGAGGACGGGGACGCGCTTACCGACGCGGGTGAAATCATCGATCGTCAGCTTCACGCCGGCGGTGTGGGCGATCGCGAGCAGGTGCAGCACGGCGTTCGTGGAGCCGCCGAGGGCGATGACGACGGTGATGGCGTTCTCGAACGCCTTCTTCGTCATGATATCGCGCGGACGGATGCCGGCCTTGAGGAGGGCGAGGGCGGCTTCGCCGGCGCGCTCACAGTCGGCCTTCTTCTCCTTGCTGATCGCGACCTGCGCGGAGCTGTTGGGAAGACTCATGCCGAGCGCCTCGATGGCGGACGCCATGGTGTTGGCGGTGTACATGCCGCCGCAGGAGCCCGGGCCGGGAATCGAGCAGCTCTCGACCTTCTTCAACTCGTCGTCGCTGAGCTTGCCGGCGGCGTGCTGGCCCACGGCTTCGAACACCGAGACGATATCGCATTCCTTCTTCGAGTCGGGATGGATGCCCGGGAGAATCGTGCCGCCATAGACGAAGACAGAGGGCCGGTTCAGGCGCGCCATGGCCATGAGGCAGCCGGGCATGTTCTTGTCGCAACCGCCGATCGCGACCAGCGCGTCGAAGCCTTCGCCGCCCGTGACCGTCTCGATGGAGTCGGCGATCACTTCGCGCGACACGAGCGAGTAGCGCATGCCGGGAGTGCCCATGCTAATGCCGTCCGACACCGTGATCGTGCCAAAGATGATCGCCTTGCCACCGGCCGAATTGGCGCCGGCTTCGGCATCCCGCGCCAGTTGGTCAATGTGCATGTTACACGGCGTCACCATGCTCCAGGTGGAGGCGATGCCGACGACTGGCTTCTTGAAATCTTCATCCTGGAAACCGACGGCACGAAGCATGGAGCGGTTGGGAGCCCGGTCGGGGCCGTCGTGGACAATGGAGGAGAACGGACGCTGAGAGTTGGGGACAGTGCTCATGGCGAAAGGCCGCACACCACCAGAGGCGGAAAACCCCGGCAAGGCTGATTCCCGGCGAGGCGTGTCAGCAGGGCGGCCGGGGCGGAAATTCAGGTTGCATGGGGTGGGGGCGCTGCCCATCACTCCTCGGTTTTCACGGGCATGGCGTTCAATCTGAAAAAAGTGCTGAAGGCACTGCTGCTTTCCACGAACCAACCTCTGGGCATCAAGGATATCCAGGCGGCTTTCACGCGCTATCACGACCAGGCCGCGAGCCTGCCGGAAGCAGAGGGCGAGGAAGCGCCGGCAGCTGCGCCGGACGTCGCGCCCGCTGCCACAGAAGCCGTGGCGGCTGAGTCCGAGGCGAGCGTCGTCAGCGAGCCCGTTGCCAACGGCGAGGTCAGCGCCGAGAGCCCGGCTGAGCCGGTGGCATCGGCTGAAGTCGCCACCGCGTCAGCGCCGGCGGCTGAGCCGGCCGAGATCCTGGTCGAGGAGACGCCGCAGGACCCGGAGCTTTACAGTGAAGTGCCGTCGCTCGTGACGGCCGCGCAGATCCGCGAGGCGATGGACGTGATCGCAGCGGAGCTGAAGGCCGCCGACGAAGGCATTCTGCTCATCGAGGGCAACAACGGTTACCGGATTGTGACGAACCCGCGCTTCGCCCGCTGGGTGCGCATTCTCCGCCAGGAGCCGCCGCCGGTGAAGCTGAGCCAGTCCGCGATCGAGACGCTCGCGGTGATCGCCTACCGGCAGCCGGTGACGCGCGGCGAGATCGAGACCATCCGCGGCGTGTCGGCGGAGGCCGGTGTGAACAAGTTGCTCGAGCGCGAGCTCATTTACGTTGTCGGCCGCGCCGACGCGCCCGGACGACCGATCCAGTACGGCACGACCGACCAGTTCCTCGAATTCGTGGGCATCAAGTCGCTCGAAGAGCTCCCGGCGTCGGACGTCCTGTCGTCCCGCCAGATCGACGAGTGGCTCAAGACCAACGAGAACGCCCGCCCCCCGAACGACACCGACATGGGTCTGCCGGAGGAGCAGCTTCCGCTCGACGCGGCTGCGGCCGACGGCGACGCGGCGGTGGAGGAGGCGATCGACGCGTCCTCCTCGGCGGAGTCGCCGGTGAGCGAAGCATCGGAAGCCGCCGAAGCGGCACCTCCGACGGAGGAGCCGGCCGAAAAGGATCAAAGCAGTCCACCTCCCTCCTAAATCATGGATCTCGAGCCCATTCGCCAGAAGATCGACCAGCTCGACAGTCAGTTGGTCCAGTTGCTGAACGAGCGGCTGGCCCTGGCCGCGGAGATTGGGAAAGTGAAGCGCAGCTTGGGCGGCCAGATTTACGTGGCCGAGCGGGAGGACGCGGTCCTCCGCAAGGTGACCGCGCAGAACGTCGGCCCGATCAAGAACGAGGCCCTGCAGGCGATTTACCGGGAGATCATGTCGGCGGCCATCGCGCTGGAGAAGCCGCTGCTGATCGCGTACCTCGGGCCCGAGGCGAGCAACACGCACGCCGCGGCGCTCAAGAAGTTCGGCGCCAGCGTGGACTACCACGCGATGGCGACGGTGAGCGACATCTTCACCGCGGTGGAGAAGGGGGAGACGGACTACGCCGTCATCCCGATTGAGAATTCGACTGAGGGATCGGTGCGCGAGGCGCTCGATAGTTTCGTGGAGAGCGAGCTAAAAATCGTGGCCCAGATCTACCTCGAGATCACCCATGCGCTGATCTCGAACTCGCCGCTGGAGGACATCGAGCGCGTGTACTCGAAGGACCAGGCGCTCGCGCAATGCCGTCACTGGCTGCAGCGTCACCTGCCGCATGCGCAGCTCGTCGAGGCGACCAGTACCTCGCGCGCGGTGCAGATGGCCAAGGAAGAGCCTGGCACCGCGGCGATCGCAGGTGAGCTGGCGGCGGAGCATTACGGTGTGCCGATCCTTGAGCGGGCGATCCAGGACAAGGCGGACAACACCACGCGTTTCTTTGTGCTCGGCCGCAAACCCTCGGGTCCTGTGGGCAACGGCAAGGACCTCACCAGCCTGCTGGTCTCGCTGGGCGACGAGGCCGCGGCGCATTCCGGCGCGCTGCTCAAGATGCTGATGCCGCTCGCCGAGCGCGGGATCAACCTGTCGAAGATCGAGTCACGCCCGAGCAAGAAGCGCCCGTGGGACTACTACTTCTTCCTCGATATCACCGGCCACTACGACGACCCGGGAATGAAGGCTGCGCTCTCCGAGCTAAAGCGGTTCTGCCCCATGGTGAAGTGGCTCGGCAGTTATCCGGCCGTCAGCTGAAAAGGCTGAAAGCTGAAAGCTGAACGCTGAAGGCTGAAGACGAAGAGGCTGGCTGACGGTTGGGTTGCTCATCCTTTGGCCGAACCGCTGACGTCGCGGCGTGACAGCGCCCCGCTGGTCTGCGGTGGACGGGAACCGGCTTCTGGCGCCCGGCCCTCTGACCTGCGTTCCGGCGTCCATTATGCGACGTCCGACCTGCCTCTGGCGGGGTCCGTTTGCTTGGCCCGAGTCCGAGATAACACGCCAAATCTGGCGCGTTAACTCAGATAACACGCCAGATTTGGCGTGTTATCTCCGTTTGCCGCGCGGGCGACCGACCTAGGTTCTCATGCCTTCCGCCGCCGCCGATCGTTCCTCCGCGAAGCTTCCGCCTCTGCTAATGCTCCGGTGGACATGACGGTGGACAGTGCCGTCTGGCTTCCGGCTTCCGGCCTCCGGCTTCTGGCCTCTGACTTCTGGCTTCCGGCCTCAGGCTGCTTTCGGCCTCCGGCCAGCAGCTATTCGTAGCGGAGGGCTTCGATGGGATCGAGCTGGGCGGCTTTGCGGGCGGGGTAGAAGCCGAAGAAGACGCCGATGGCGGTGCTCACGCCGACGGCCACGAAGATCGAGGCCGGTGAGACCAGCGTGGGGAGGCCCCAGTAGATGGTGATCACCTTGGAGGCGGCGACGCCGGTCAGGATGCCGAGCACGCCGCCAAGGACGCTGAGCATCGTGGCCTCGATGAGGAACTGCGCGAGCACGTCGCGACCGTGGGCGCCGATGGCGAGGCGGATGCCGATCTCGCGCGTGCGCTCGGTGACGGACACCAGCATGATGTTCATCACGCCGATGCCGCCGACGATGAGTGACACCAGGGCGACGCCGCCGAGCAGCAGGGTGAGGGTGCGGGAGGTCTGCGTGGCGGTTTGCGCAATCTCCTCCTGGGTGCGGACGATGAAGTCGGGATCGCGGCCCTTGCGGCGCTGGGTGAGGACGTCCTCGATGTCCTGCTTCACCTTGTCGAGCCGATCCGGCCGGCTGGCCTGGACGAGGATGGTGTTGATGTTTGCGCGGCGGGACACCCGCTTCATGTGCGAGGTGTACGGGATGATGACGACATCGTCCTGGTCGGAGCCGTTGATGTTGTAGCCCTTGGGGCTGAGCACGCCGACGATGCGGAAGGGCAGGTTGCGGATGCGGAGGGTCTGGCCGATGGCGGTGCCGTCGGGGAAGAGCTGGTCGACGATGGTGCGACCGACGACGCAGACCTTGGCGACGGACTTCACGTCCTGGTCGCTGAACATGACGCCCTCGGCGATCGGCCAGCTGCGGATGAAGACGTAGTCGGGCGATTCGCCGAGCACCTGGGTGTTCCAGTTGAGACCGTTGGCGAGGACCTGGGCGCGGTCGCGGATCTCGGGGCTGACGCCATCGACCTCGGCGACCTCGCTCTGGATCGCCTCGGCGTCCTCGGGGGTGAGGGTGATCGCGCCGCCGAACCCGCTGCGCACGCCACCGGCGCTGAAGAAGTTGGGGAAGACCGTGATGATGTTCTGGCCGAGGGCGGCGACCTGGGCCTCGATCTGGGCCTTGGCGCCGGTGCCCATGCTGACGGTCGTAATGACGGCGGCGATACCGATGATGATGCCGAGCGCGGTCAGGATGGACCGCATGAGGTTGCGGCGGAGGGCGCGCAGGGCGACGCGGATGATGTTGGTGAAGCGCATCGGTGGGCCGGGTTAGGCGGAAGCGCCGCCGGTGAGCTTGGCGGCGGCCTCGGCTTCCGCGAGTTTGGCGAGCTCCACTTCGGGGACGCTGGGTTGGGCGATGATCTCATCGCGCACGACCAGGCCGTCGCGGAGGATCAGGTTGCGCTTGGTGAAGTGGGCGATGTCGAGCTCGTGGGTGACCATCACGATGGTGATGCCCTGGGCGTTGAGCTGCTGGAAGACGCCCATGACCTCGACGGAGGTCTTCGAATCGAGATTGCCGGTGGGCTCGTCGGCGAGGAGCACCTGCGGCTCGTTCACCAGGGCGCGGGCGATGGCGACGCGCTGCTGCTGGCCGCCGGAAAGCTGGTTGGGGAAGTGATCGGCGCGCTTCGACAGGCCGACGATGTCGAGGCAGCGCAGCGCGCGGTCGCGGATCTCAGTGGAGCTGAGGTGCTGGTTGCGGCCGTAGAGCATCGGCAGCTCCACGTTCTCCAGGGCGGTGGTGCGGGACAGGAGATTGAAGCCCTGGAAGACGAACCCGAGCTTCTGATTCCGGAGGTCGGCGAGCTCGTTGCGGTCGAGCTGGCTGACGTTGGTGCCGTCGAGCAGGTAGGTGCCGCGGGTCGGGCGATCGAGGCAGCCCAGCATGTTCATCAGCGTGGACTTGCCGGAGCCGCTGGCGCCCATGAGCGCGACGAATTCGCCGCGGTGAATCTCCAGGGACACGCCGCGCACGGCGTGGACCGGGACTTCACCGGACTCGTAGATCTTGTGCAGATCCTTGATCTGAACGACGGGAGGCATGGTGGCGCGGGTGACCGAGGCGAGGCGGGCCACTCAGCGGCGGCCGCCGCCCATGCCGGGACCGAAGCCGCGGTTCTGCTGGAAGGGGTTCTGGGCGGGCTGCGTGGCGGCGGTGGTGCCGGGCAGGGTGACGGCCGTGACCAGCGTGTCGTCCTCGGCGAGCCCGTCGAGCACCTCGGTGTACATGCCGTCGGAGATCCCGAGCTTCGCGTTGACGGGTTCAAGCTTCTGCGCGACCGGATCGACGAGCTTGTAGACGGTGCGCGTGACGACGGGATTGGGGGCGCCGGGAGCGCCGCCCTCGCGGCTACGCCGACCACCGGGGCCGCCGCCGGAGAAGCGGGTGAGCACGCGGTCGATCGTCTCGGCGTCGAGCCCCTTCTCGGCGGCCTTGGCGCGGAACGCGGCAATCTGTTCGGCGCTGGGGGGCGTGCCACGCTGGATGCCGAGTTCGGTCCAGATCGCGCGGACGATGGCGAAGCGTTCCTGGTCGTTCATCGCCGGGGCGGCGGCGGGAGCGGCGCCTGCTTTGGCGGTCTTGGCCGGCTCCGGAGCCTTCGGCAGCAGCTCCTGCGGGATGCGGGCGCGGAGGGCCGAGTTGCTGATGCGCAGGGCGTTCGTCTTTTGGGCGATGATGATCGAGACGTTGGCGGTCATGCCGGGCTTCAGCCGGAGATCGTCATTGTTCACGTCGATGATGGTGGCGTACGAGACGACGCTGGACGTGGTGGTGGCGGCGTTGCGCACCTGGCGAACCGTGCCGCGGAACGTGCGATTTGGGAAGGCGTCGACGGTAAAGGTGACGTCCATCCCCTCGGTGATCGCGCCGACGTCGGCCTCGGCGACGGCGGCCTGGATCTGCATGCGCGTGAGGTCGTTCACGAGGGTGAAGAGCGTGGGCGCGTTCATGCTCGAGTTCACGGTGCGGCCGCGGTCGGTGTTGCGGTTGAGCACCATGCCGTCGATGGGGGCGGTGATGGTGCAGTGCAGCAGGTCGAGCTTGGCGTTCTCGACGGCGGCGGTGCGCGTCATGAGCGTGGCGTTGGACTGCGCGAGCTGGGCCTCGGCGGTGTCGAGCTCGGATTGGGAAACCAGGTTCTTGGCCGCGAGGTCGCGGGTTCGCCGGGCGTTGATTTGGAGGAGTTGGTTGTTGGCCTTGGCGGACTCGAGGTCGGCCTGGGCCTGGCGGAGCTTCTGCTCGGCCATGGCGGGGTCGATGCGAGCGAGGACATCGCCGGCCTTCACGCGGGAGTTGAAGTCGACGAGCACCTCCTTGACCTGGCCGGAGACCTGGGCGCCGACGTCGACGGTGACGACCGGCTGGAGGTCACCGGTGGCGGTAACGGCTTGGGTGATGTCGCCGCGGCCGACCTTGGTGGTGCTGAACTCCGGCTGCTTGTCGTTCTTGCCGGCGAGGTAGTACCAGGCGCCACCGGCGGCGGCGACGAGCAGCGCCGCGATCACGATAAGACCACCGTAGTTTCTGGATTTGGCCATGGGGGGAAGATTGCGGAAAATGTTGGCACCGCGTTCCGTCAGCCCGTCAGGAGCACAACCGCGGTGAGGTGGGCAAAGACGTTGCGAGGGGTAAAAGGTGACGCAGTTTGCGGACGTTCACTGCGAACGGGAGACTGCTCTCCTGCGCGGGAGGCCCGGTCCCCGGGGCTCCCCCCGGGGAAGTCGTCGAGGCTACTCCCGCTGCGCGCTGTACGTGCGGTGTAGGGCCTCGCGAACGTTCGGCGGCACGAAGTGCTTCACGTCGCCGCCGTAGGCCGCGACCTGCTTCACCAGCGTCGAGCTGGTGTAGCTGAACTGCTCGTTCGGCATTACGAAGATCGTTTCGATCTTCGGCTGCAGATGCCGGTTCATCAGGGCCATGTTGAATTCGAATTCGAAGTCGGACAGGGCGCGGAGACCACGGATGATCGCATCGGCGTTCTGCTGCATGGCGAACTCGACCAGCAGGCCGGTGAAGATCGTGACGCTCACGTTGGGGAAGCGGGCTACGTTGGGCAGCACCATCTCCATGCGTTCTTCCGCGCTGAAGAGCGGATGCTTGCCGGCATTCTGGGCCACGGCGACGGTGACCCGGTCGAACAACTTGGCGGCGCGCTGGAGCACGTCCATGTGGCCGTAGGTGATCGGGTCGAAGGTTCCCGGATAGATGCAGTGTCGCATGAGCGGTTCGGGTCAGAAAACCCACAATTCCGCGGGAGGCGATGCGTTTTTGGCCGGAGGGTTTCGGCCGCAGCGGAGGCGGAGGGCGTCGCGGAGGTGGAAGGAACTGCAATTTGGCTGTCTCCGCGCTTGCCTCTCCCCGGGGGCCGGGCTGTCTTTCCCGCTAAGTCGATGTCACTTCCGAACCTGCTCACCATTTCGCGCGTGCCCCTCATGTTTGCCGTGGTCGCGCTGATGTACGCTGACTTTCAGTGGGCGCCGACGCTCGCTTTCTGGCTCTTCATCGTGGCGGGACTGACGGACTGGCTCGACGGCAAGCTGGCCCGGCAATGGGGCGAGGTTTCCGCGTTTGGCCGGTTCATGGACGCGGTCATCGACAAGGTGCTGGTCATCGGGCTGCTGATCGCGCTCGTAAATGGCGACTATTTCATGGGCCACAACATCACGGCCATGCTGCTGCTGCTGTGCATCCTCTGCCGGGAATTTGCGATTTCCGGCCTGCGCATGGCGACGGCCTCGAAGGGCTTGGTCGTGGAGGCGGACACGGGCGGGAAGATCAAGACGTTCGTCCAGCTCAACGCGATTGGCTGGCTGATGGGCGCGAAGATGTTCGCGAAGGATCACCGGGAGGTGTTCGGCGGCGATGAGCAGATCTGGATTCACGTGATCCAGATCGTGGGCATCTCGCTCTATGCCCTTTCGGCGGTGCTAACGGTGACGTCGGGCTACTCGTATTTCCGACGCCACGGTCACGTGTTGTTCTCGAAATAATGCCGCCATCCTCGCAGGGGCGCGCCGGCCGGGGAGGCTGGATCGTGGCGCTGGCCACCCTGGGGCCGGTGGGGCGAAAGCTGCCGGCGCCCGGCACCTGGGGATCGCTCGCGGGGCTGCTCTATTTCACGGTCTTCTTCTCGCGGATGACGGTGTTTGAGAACCTCGTCGCGAGCGCGGTGGGCTTCGTGGTCGCGGCCCTGGTCTGCGGCCTGGCCGAGGTGCGCATGGGGCGCACGGATCCCGGCGAAGTGATCCTCGATGAGTTTGTGGCGATGCCGCTTTGTTTTCTCGGCTGGCCGATGCTCGTGCAGCGCTGGCCCGTTTGGGCGGTGCTGCTCGGCGGCTTTGCGCTGTTTCGACTCTTCGACATTGTGAAGCCGTTCGGAATCCGTCGGCTGCAGGCAGTGCGGGGCGGCTGGGGCGTGGCGATCGATGACACTGCGGCGGCGCTGGTCGCGTGCGCCTCGCTGCATCTGGCGGTGCGACTGCTGGCCGTCCGCTGAGCGGGTGGTTCGGGACGTCAGGGCAGGGCGAGGAGAAACTCGGCCGGCACCTTGACGAGCAGGCCCTGCCGGAGCACGTCGATCGAAACAACGACGCCCTGCGGCTTGGCCGGATCGTCGACGTAGCCCTCGACGCCATGCAGCGGTCCGCCGGTGATCTTCACGCGCCGGCCCTTCGTCAGGAGCGGCATCACGCTGAG
Source organism: Opitutus sp. ER46 (assembly GCF_003054705.1). Classification (NCBI taxonomy): domain Bacteria; kingdom Pseudomonadati; phylum Verrucomicrobiota; class Opitutia; order Opitutales; family Opitutaceae; genus Opitutus; species Opitutus sp. ER46. Next base: position 540,888 of record NZ_QAYX01000022.1, on the reverse strand, counting down.
CTCGAGGCCGGACTCGACGATCGCCTTCACGTCGGCGAGCTGGCGCAGAAACTTCGCCTCGTCCTCGACGACGATGGCGCGGGCGAGCAGGTCCTGCTGGTAGATGCGGGCCTTCAGCTCGACGGGGACGCGGGCGAACACGTAGCCCGGGAAAAGCGGCTTGGTGAAGACCTTGGTCTGCTGCGCGTACTCGCGGCGGCTGTCGATGAGCGGAAGGTAGTGTTCGAACTTCTCCGCCTTCATCAGCGCGGCGAACTTCTTCTCACACCTCGGCTTGGTGTGGCAGACGAGCCAGAGACAGTCGGTCATCCGGTCAGCGCTTGAGCAGGAAACGGATGGCCGCGTGGTAGCCCTCGAGGCCGAGGCCGGTGATCACCGCGATGCAGGCGGGGGCGGTGAGCGACGTGTGCCGGAATTCCTCGCGCTTGTAGATGTTCGAGATGTGCACCTCGACGGCGGGCAGATGGGCGCCGAGCAGGGCATCGCGCAGGGCCACGCTCGTGTGTGTGAGTGCTCCGGCGTTGAGGACCAGACCGTCGAACTTCGCGTCGGCCAGGGCGGCGACCTTGTCGATGAGCGCGCCCTCGTGGTTGGACTGGAAGAACTCGAGCTGGGCGACGGCGCCGAACTCCGCGCGCAGGGCCTGTTCCAGGTCGGCGAGCGTGGTGTGGCCGTAGATCTCCGGTTCGCGTTTGCCGAGCCGGTCCAGATTCGGGCCGTTGAGGATGGCGATCTTCTTCATGGAACAGTGGTCACGAAACAGACGAAATCGCCCCAAAGGGGAAGACTCTTTTTGGCGCGGCGGAGCGGCAAACGCATCCCGGGCGGGCGGGTGCGAGCGGCGGGCCTAGAGGGGATTGTCGGTGGCGATGAACTCCCAGGGGAGCCGGAACTTCGCCGCGAGTTCGGCCGCGAGCGCCCGCACGGCGTGAACCTCGGTGGCATAATGCCCGCACAGATACAGGTTGAGCTTCTCCTCCTGTGCGCGGTTGAACCATTCCTCGCGGAGTTCGCCGGTCACGAGGGTGTCGACGCCGGCCGCCGCCAGTTCAGGAATGGCGCTGTTGCCCGAGCCGCTGCAGAACGCGACCGCCTTGGGCGAGGCGGAGCCGTATTCGATCGCGACGACGCGCGCGTATTCCTTTTCCAGCTTCGCCCGCAGTTGGCTGCGCGGGCCGCGATGCGGGGCGATCCAGCCGATCGGCTGACCGTCGCGGACCAGGAACGGACGCTTCGGCTGGAGCCCCATCTGGCGGGCGAGCAGCGCGTTGTTGCCGATCTCCGGGTGCCCGTCGAGCGGCAGGTGATTCGAGTAGAGCGCGCAGTCGCCCTTCATCAGCACGGCGAAGCGCTCGTACACCGGGCCGGTGAGCGGGCGCGGCATGTCCCAGTAGAGCCCGTGATGCACGAGGAGGAAGTCGATGCCGCGGGCGACGGCTTCGCGGAACGGCGCGACGCCGGCATCCACCGCGGCGCCGATGCGGGTGACGCGGCCGCTGTTCGCCACCTGCAGGCCGTTAAACGCGCCCGGCGCGTCCTTGAACAAGGTGCGGCGGGTGCGCTGGTCACAGTATGTCACGAGATCGGAGAGCTTCGCCATGGCGCCGATTCGGCCAGTGATGGGTGGCGGGGTCAACCCGCGCGCCGCCATCGCCGCGCGCCGTCACGCGGCCCCGAGCCGACAGCTGTGCGCGGCAAAGCCGGCACCGAAACTGACCAGCCAGAAATCTCCCGCGCCGTTGGGCGGACCCGACTCGAGCGTTTCCGCGAGGGCAAAGAGGACCGAGGGGCTGCTCATGTTGCCATGCGTGCGGAGCACGTGGGCGCTGACGGCGAGATCGTGCGGCGCGAGCACGGGCGCCAGCGCCTCGAGGACATCGCGGCCGCCGCCGTGGGAAACCACGCGCGCGACCGGGCGGTCGCCGCGATGGCGCCAGAGTTCGCCGACGGCGGCGGCGGCGAGCGATGGCACGGCGGGAGCGAGGAGGTTGCGCAGCTTGCCGTCGCGCTGCTCGAAACGCAGTTGGTCGCGGTGCTCGGGGCGATGGACGGTGTTGAAGTCGAACGCGCGCAGCCGTGGGCGGTGCAACGGCGGGCGGCCGCACCAGAGCGAGGCGGCGGCGCCGTCGCCGAAAAGGCAGGCGCTGATGATCACGCCGGGATCGTCGTCCAGGTAGAACGCGGCGGAACACACCTCGACCGCGATACAGGCCACCACGGCGTCGGGGTTCGCGGCCGTCAGCGCGTTGGCGGCGCGGAGCGTCGGGATGGCCGCGCCGCAGCCGAGGCCGACCAGGTCCTGGAGGAAGGCATTGGGGCGGAGCCCGAGTTGTTCGGCGACATAGCTGGACACGCCTGGGCAGAGATAGCCGGTGCAGGTGCAGACGAGCAGGGCATCGATCTGGTCGGGCTTGAGGTCGGCCGCCGCCAAGGCGCGCTGCAGCGCGTCACCGGCCAGGCGCGGCGCGGCGGTTCGAAACACGGCGTTGAGTTCGTCCGCGCTGCGCTCGAACACGCCGGCAATTTCGGGCATGGCAAAATGGCGGCGTTCCACGCTGGGCTCCCGACGCAGGATCGATTGCAGGATCAGCAGCGAACGTCGGCTGAGCCGCTCGCGCAGCCGGGATTGCTGGGCCAGTTGCCAGCACTCCTCCTGGGTGTAGGCGGTGTCAGGGACCGCGGTGGCGAGGGCGTGCAGGAACATGGTTGGGTGGGAATGGAGTGGGTGCGGAGCCACGCACCGGCCGCGCACGGCTAGTGGAGCAGGGCGTAGAGCCGGCGGAAGGGCAGCAGCCGCGCGCGGCTGAGCACCGCGAACCAACGCTGCCGACGGGGCTCGAGGACGAACCGATGCAGGGTGTTCGCCGACGCATGCCGCAGACGGAACCGACCCCTCAGGACCGAGTTGGTTGCACGGACGGCCTCGGGCCAGGTGCTTTGCCCGCGCGAGTAAGCGAGGAGGGGCCGCAGCGCCAGCGCCGCACTCTGGAATGCCATGGCCATGCCATGGCCGGTGAACGGGGGAATCATCGTCAGCGCGTCCCCGAGGCGGATGGTGTCATCGGCGCACGCGAGGCGTTGGAAATCCAGGGCTGCAACGGCGCAAAAGCTGGCCGGCTCGAGCGTCGCATCGGCGAGGTGGCGGGTGAGGGCCCCCAGCCCGGTCCGTTGGAGGTATTCGAACAGGACGGTGCGCCGGAGCGGGGCGGGCGTCGTGAGCGGTGTGCCCGGACGCGGCTCCAGCGGCGGTAGGCGGCGGAACAGGCCGCAGACGTTGACCTCGTCTCCGGGCAGCCGGGCGAGACCGACGTAGGCATGGTCGCCGAGGTGAACCTCCAGCCCGGTTTCCAGTCGCAACCCGCGGGCATGCACCTTGAGCCCCAGCCAGTGGGAGCCGCCCGGCCTCCGCCCGTTGGCCCATACGCGCGCCTCGGGCACGTCGTGCTCCGCCACGCGTGAACTCGTACGCAGCGTGCCACCCTGCGCCACAAACGCGTCCGCGAGCCGTGCGTCGAGGACGTGGCGGCTGACGCCGTACGCCGGCGCCGGAAGGTGGTGGCGATGGGCCGAGCCCGAGCCGAAGTACCAGGCAACCTCATGATGCCGCAGCGCGTCGGCAAGCAGGGGGGCCAGACCCAGCGACTCGATCGTGGCGTCGTCGAGCCCGGCAATGAACTCTCCGCAGACGCGGTGCCGCGGGTATGTGCCGGCATCGTGAATCGTGGTCGGCGTACCCTGCCGTTGGAGCGCGAGCCCGAGCGAGAGGCCGGCGAGCCCGCCGCCGACGATCTCGATGGGGCGCCGGCCGATCATGGCGTTCGGCGAACGGCCAGGAGCACATACGCCCCGAGGAAGGCGGGGCCGCTCTGGATGTCCCAGGCCGCGGCGTCGAGCCCAAGGACGCGGGGCAGTTCATCGCCGACGAAACCCGCCGCGATGCTGACATGGGCGTCGTGCAGGCTGACGTGGTTGGCGCCGATGATCGGAGCGAAGCAGCGATAGGCAACCTGCGAGACGCGGCTGCGGGCGGGTTCGCGCGCGGCGATCACGCGGGCGTGGCGCAGGGCGCTGCCCAGCGCACGCAGCTCGGCGTCGGCAAACTGGTGCAGGATGAGGTTCGCCACCACCACCGGGTACTCCGCCCAGCGCGAAAACGTGCGCAGGTCGGCTTGGTGCCACACGCGGTCGGCCGGCCAGCCGGGAGGTGGAGGCCACAGGTCCAGGCCATCGGCCGCGAGGCCGTTCTCGGCCAGCCGCCGGATCAGTTCCCCCGTGCCGGCGCCGATCTCGAGGATGCGCTCCCCGGGACGAACCACGGTGGGCAGGACCCGTGCGAACCAGGCGTGGTTGCCCATGGCCCGGTTCGTGAGCCGGATGTCGCGACGGTTGTGGAGGGCGTCCGGATGATCGGGTGGCAGGGAATCCAACAACTCGGGCTCGAGCGAGCGATCCATGTGGGTGGGGGAGAGCCGCTCCGCCGGCACCTGCCGGAGAAACGGCAGGAGAAGGTTGCCGGGCTCCACCAAGCTGTCCAGAGTCCCAGCCCGATTCCATGAATCCCGCTTCCGCTCCCGTTCCCGATTCACCGACGGTGCCCGCCGTTCCTGTCATGCCGGTGGACCTCATTGCCGAGGCGGCCGAGAACTTTCCGCATCGTCCCTCGTGGGACGAGTACTTCATGGCCACGGCCGTGCTGATGTCGTCCCGCTCCAATTGCGAGCGGCTGCACGTCGGGTGCGTGATCGTCACGGGCGGCGAGCGCAAGAACCGCCTCGTCGCGGCCGGCTACAACGGCTTTCTCCCGGGGACGCCGCATGTCTCCCGGGTGCGCGACGGACACGAGCAGGCCACGGTGCATGCCGAGCAGAACGCGATCGCGGACGCCGCCCGCCGCGGCAGTTCGGTCGAAGGCTGCGTCGCCTACGTCACCCACTACCCGTGCATCAACTGCGCGAAGATTCTGGCCGCCTCCGGCATTGCCGAGGTGAGGTACCGTCTCGATTACGCCAACGATCCGCTGGTGGCACCGCTCCTGGCGGACGCCGGCGTGAAGGTCCTGAAACTTTGAACCACCCGGAAGGTCCGTGAATCGCATGCGCGAGCGAGGCACCACCAAGGAGACGCTGGCCGGCTCACTCCTGCTCGCCCACCCGGCGATGCGTGATCCGAATTTTCGGCGCAGTGTCGTGCTGATGTCGGTTCACAACGCCGACGGTGCAATGGGCGTCGTGTTGAATCGTCCGCTGCGGAAGCGGTTGGGCGAACTGAGCGGTGATTTTGCCCTCGGCCCGCTGGCGGACGTGCCGCTTTACCAAGGCGGTCCGGTGCAGACCGATCAACTGGTGCTGGTCGCGTGGGAGAGCCATCCGGAGGGCTTTCGGCTGCATTTCGGGGTCGACCCGGCGATGGCCCAGCAGTTGGTCGAGAACGGCTCCGCGCATATCCGTGGCTTTCTCGGCTATTCGGGATGGTCGGCCGGGCAGCTGGAAAACGAGATGCAACTGCGGACCTGGATCGTCGCGAACGTGCCCGAGGACCTCCTCAATTTCTCCGAAGAGGCCCTTTGGCGGACAGTGCTCAGCCGCGAGGGAGTGGAGTGGCAGCTGCTCGCCAACGAGCCTGACCATCCGGAGCTTAACTGAGGCGCCCCGGCGGGCGGCGGGCGACGATAGATTCCGTTCGCGCCGGACATTTCAGTTGACAGGGGTCGGAGCCCCCTATGCTTTCACCACTTTTATGAAAGTTGTCTCCTCCATCAAATCGGCCAAGAAGCGTCACCCGGCCTGCCAGGTGGTTCGCCGCAAGGGCAAGATTTACGTCATCAACAAGGTCGAGCCGCGGTACAAGGCCCGCCAAGGTTAACAACTTACTGCCATGAAAGCCGAAGGCCACCCGAACCTGAACAACGTCTGCTTCCTCGACGTCGCTACCGGTCGCCGTTTCCTGACGAAGTCGACGATGAAGTCGGCCCGCAAGGAGCAGATCGATGGTGAGGAGTACTTTGTCGTCCTCCGGGACGTCACGATGGACTCGCATCCTGCGTACACCGGCGAAAAGCGCCTGGTCGACACCGCGGGCCGCGTCGAGAAGTTCACCTCGAAGTTCAAGCGCGGCGCGAAGAAGTAAGCGTCCCTCGCTCCCCCCTTTCAAAAGACCCTCCCGCAACGGAGGGTCTTTTTTTGTCTCCGTGACGCACTTTTTCCGTGTCATCGGTCCGCCTCGCCCACCACAGTTCCGGCTCTTCTCGTCCATGCGTATCCATCCGTTTCGTGGTCTCGTTCCGACTCCAGCCCAGGCATCCAATGTCGCGTGTGTGCCCTATGATGTGGTGAACGCCGAAGAGGCCGCCGCCCTGGCCGCCGGCCGGCCGCACAGCCTGCTGCATGTGGATCGGGCGGAGATCGATCTTCCCCCCGGCACCGACCCGTACAGCGAGGCCGTTTACCGCAAGGCGCGGGAGAACTTCCAGGCGCTGCAGCAGGCGGGCGTGCTGGTCCGGGAGAGCGAACCCTGCCTCTACATCTATCAGCAGCAGATGGGCGCGCATGTGCAGCGCGGCATCGTGGCCGGGTGTCACGTCGAGGACTACGACACCGGCCTGATCAAGCGCCACGAGAAGACCCGCAAGGACAAGGAGGACGATCGCACGCGGCTGATCGACACGATCAGCGCCGACACCGGGCCGGTGTTCCTGACCTATCGGGACAACGCGGCCGTGACGGCGCTGGTGGAGGCGAAGACGCGCGAAAAGCCGTTGCACGACTTCATCGCGCCCGACGGGATTCGCCACACGGTGTGGCGGGTGCCGGGTGGAGCGGACTGGGTGCAGGCGTTCGGAGCGGTACCGGTGACCTACATCGCCGACGGCCACCACCGGGCGGCGAGTGCCGCGCGCGTGGCGCGCCTGCGGCGGGAACGTAATCTGCGCCACACGGGCAACGAGGATTACAACTGGTTCCTCTGTGTGCTGTTCCCCGCGAAGGAACTGAAGATTCTCCCGTACAACCGCATCGTGGCTGACCTCAACGGGCTCTCGCCGACGGACTTCCTGGCCCGCGTGCGGGCGACGTTCGGCCTGGACGAGAATGCCTCCGCGAGTCCGCAGGCCACGGGGCAGGTGAGCATGTATTTCGCCGGGAAATGGTATGGGTTGCGCATGCCGGTGGATCCTGCCGCCGGTCCGGTCGAGCGACTCGACGTGAGCGTGCTGCAGGACAAGCTGCTGGCCCCGCTGCTCGGCATCGCCGATCCGCGGACGAGCAAGCGCGTCGACTTTGTCGGCGGCATTCGCGGCACCGGTGAGTTGGTGAAGCGCGTTGATGCCGACGGAGGTGTGGCCTTCTCGATGTTCCCCGTGACGCTCGACCAGTTGATGGACATCGCCGACGCCGGACAGATCATGCCGCCGAAGAGCACGTGGTTTGAGCCGAAGCTGCGGTCGGGTCTCTTCGTTCATACGTTCTAGGCCGGTTCCGGTCGGGGTGCTTGATCCGGCCGATTTTGTCAGGCGGGGGGACTTGCCGAACAGACGCGTATGCGTTTGCTGGCCGGCATGTTGTCTCCCCACACCTTTGGACGACTCGGCTTGGCCCTGCTGTGCCTCGGTGTTTTCGCCGTGGCGGTACCGGCCGCGGAACCGGCGGGCGCGCCGTTTCCGCGCGCGCTGGGCGAGTATGCCACGGTGGATGCACCGGGTTTGGGGGCCACCTTGCTCGAGCGTGCGCGGCTCGAGCCGTTCAACGTGGCCGCGAGCGTCATCTTCCTGCTGGCGATCGTGCACACGTTCCTGGCGGCGCGCATCCGGCATCTGGCGCATGCCGTGGAAGAGCGTCACGCCGCGGAATTGAAGCGGCGGATGGTGACGGCGGCGCCGCCGATGGATGCGGACGGCGACGGTGAGCCCGAGGAGGTGAGTTTCAAAGGTCAGGTGCTGCACTTCCTGGGTGAAGTGGAGGCCGTCTTCGGTATCTGGGCCCTGGCCCTCGCCGGCGCGATCGCGTATTTCAAAGGTTGGCTCACGGTGCGTGATTACATTGGGCACACGGTCAATTTCACCGAGCCGATGTTCGTGGTCGTGATCATGGCGATCGCGTCCACCCGTCCGGTGCTCCGATTCGCGGAGCAGTCCCTGCGCGCCGTGGCCCGGCTCGGGCGGGAGTCCACGGCGGCCTGGTGGCTGGCGATCCTCGTCGTGGCGCCCCTGCTGGGGTCATTCATCACGGAGCCGGCGGCAATGACGATCGCGGCGCTGCTGCTGGCGCGGCAGTTCTATGCGCTGAAGCCGTCACCACGTTTCTGTTACGCGACGCTGGGACTCCTGTTCGTCAATGTCTCCGTGGGGGGCACGCTGACGCACTTTGCGGCGCCGCCGGTGCTGATGGTGGCCGCGCCGTGGCGATGGGACACGCTGTACATGCTGCAGCACTTCGGCTGGCGCGCGGTGATTGGCATCGTGGCGGCGACGGGCCTCTACTACCTGGTGTTTCGGCGGGAGTTCGCGCGGCTGGACGAGGTGCGGGCGGGACTCGATTCCGGGGCGCGACCGCACGAGTCGGTCCCGGCGTGGATCACAGGCGTGCAACTGGCGTTCATGGCGTTCACCGTGCTGGTGGCGCACTATCCGCCGCTGTTCATCGGGGGCTTTTTGTTCTTCCTGGCCTTCGCCCAGGCGACGGCGCACCACCAGGGGCGGCTCGACCTGCGTCCCCCGTTGCTCGTCGGTTTTTTCCTCGCGGGCCTGGTCGTTCACGGAGGGGTGCAAGGGTGGTGGATCGAGCCGCTGCTGACGCGGTTGGGCGAGTTGCCGCTGTTTGCCGGGGCGACGGTCCTGACGGCGTTCAACGACAATGCGGCGATCACGTATCTTGCCACCTTGGTGCCGGATTTCACCGAACCCATGAAGCAGGCAGTCGTGGCGGGGGCGGTGACGGGCGGTGGCCTGACCGTGATCGCCAACGCGCCCAACCCCGCTGGCCAGAGCATCCTGCAACGCTACTTCCCGGGTGGAGTTTCGCCTCTCGGACTGGTGGCCGGCGCCCTGCTCCCCACGCTGCTTATGGCGCTCTCGTTCCGGCTCTAATAGGCGTTTTTGCGTTCGGCGCGGTCCTTGCTCTGAGCGGAGTCTGACGCTTGCATAAACAGCTTATGAACGCCGCGCTTAGTCTTGCCACTGTGGCCGGAACAGAAATCCCCCTCTGGCTTATTCTCCCATTTGGCCTGCTGCTTCTCCTGATCGCGCTGGCCCCGCTTTCTCCCCCGAAGCTCAAGCACATATGGGATCACTACTATCCGCTCATCGCCATCGGCCTGGGCGCGATCGTGGTCGGCTATTACCTGTGGCGGATTCCAGGGGGTGGTCATGTGGCCCTCGGTACTGCGCATGAGTATTTTTCGTTTATCTGCCTGATCGGATCGCTGTTCGTCATCGCCGGCGGCGTGCACATCAAGTTCCGCGGCGAAGCCACCCCAATGCAGAATGTGATGTTCCTCGCGGTGGGCGCCCTGGTGGCGAACGTGATCGGCACGACCGGCGCGTCCATGGTGCTGATTCGCCCCTGGATTCGGATGAACAAGGTCCGCATCAGCCCGTACCACGTCGTGTTCTTCATCTTCATCGTCTCGAATGTCGGGGGCGCGCTGACCCCGATCGGCGATCCGCCGCTGTTCCTCGGCTATCTGCGCGGCGTGCCCTTCTTCTGGCTCGTCGAACAGGTGCTGGTCCAGTGGGCGTTCACGGTCGTCCTGATCCTGGCGGCGTTCTACGTGTTCGATCTTCGCAGCTACAAGCGCATGCCCAAGCCGCTGCAGGCGGAAGTGGCGGAGAAGGACACCTGGCAGTTCGAAGGTCTGGTTAACCTGATCTTCCTGCTCGTCGTGATTCTCGCCGTGTTCCTGCCGGAGCGCTTCTTCCTGCGCGAGATCGTCATGCTCGGCGCCGCAGCCGCCAGCTACTTCCTCACGCCCAAGGCGGTGCACGCGGAAAACGCGTTCACCTTCGGGCCCATCAAGGAGGTTGCCTTCCTCTTCGTGGGCATCTTTGCCACGATGATGCCGGCGCTGGGGTATCTCGAGCAGCACGGCCAGGAGTTTGGGTTCCATCGTCCCACCCAGTACTACTTTGCCGCGGGCTCGCTGTCGTCGGTGCTTGATAACGCCCCGACGTACGTGAATTTCCTCCAGCTGGCCGAGACCACCGCGAAGGCGGAGGTGCCGGACGCCTTCCAGAACCTGCCCGCCACGGAGAGCGCTGCGGTTACGGCCCTCTTGGGGGCGCGCCCGCTTTACGTGATCGCGGTGAGCCTCGGTGCCGTGTTCTTCGGGGCAATGACGTACATCGGCAACGGGCCGAACTTCATGGTGAAGTCGATCGCCCAGGACGCCGGCGTCCACTGCCCGACGTTCATCGGCTATATACTGCGCTATAGTCTCCCCATTCTGCTCCCCATTCTCGCGCTCAGCGGGTTCCTGTTCCTCTAGGAGCTTCGTCCATCCCCGTTTCAGGCCAAGGCGCCGGCATCTCGCCGGCGCCTTTTCCATATTCGACTGGAGGATCGTGAATTTCGCGCTACGGTTGCGCGCAAATCGCGCATGAAGAACTTCTTTACGTCGCTCCTGGGATCGCTCGTCGCCCTTATCGTCTTCTTTGGCGGCTGCTTCCTGCTCTTCGTCGGCTTGGTCGCGACGGTCGCCTCCATGGGCGGCAAGAAGGACTACTCCACCGCCGAGTTTGAGCGTGGTTCCTACCTGGTGGTGGATCTGTCGACCAACATCACGGATGCCCCGCCGCCGATCGATCTCGGCGTCCTCGGTGGCGGTGATGAGACCCTGCAGCTGCGCAACGTCACCCATGCGCTCCGGGCGGCCGCCAAGGACGACCGCATCGCGGGCGTCTACATCAGCGGCGACTTGTCCTCCGCGGCGTTTGGCGCCGGGTACGCGCAGCTGCGCGAAGTCCGCAACGCCCTGCTCGAGGTGAAGGCGGCGGGGAAACCGGTCGTGGCCTACCTGACCTACGCGACCACCCGCAGCTACTATCTGGCCTCGGCCGCCAGCGAACTCGTCATCGATCCCTACGGCGTGATCCTCATGCCGGGTCTCGCGACGGAGCCGATGTTTTACGCCGGCGCCTTCGAAAAGTACGGCGTCAACGTCCAGGTCACGCGCGTCGGCAAGTACAAGTCCGCGGTCGAGCCGTTCATCCGCCGCGACATGAGCCCGGAGAACCGGGAAGAGATCCAATCTTTGCTGAACGACATCTGGGGTGGGGTCCTCGCCGATATCGCGCCGAGTCGTGGCGTGAAGGTGGCGCAGTTGCAGGCCACGGTGGATCGCGAGGGCATCATCCGCGCCGAGACCGCGAAGGCGAACCGGCTCGTTGATCGCGTCGCGTACCGGGACGAGATCTTCGACGACCTGAAGGAGAAGACCGGCCGCGGCGCAGACTCCAAGCGGGCGTTCAAGCAGGTTGCGCTCAGCGACTATGCCAAATCGGCCAAGGACATCGTCGATACCGTCGGCGCCGACGGCACCAGCGGCAGCGGTGACCGCATCGCGATTGTCTACGCCGAGGGCGAGATCGTCGATGGCGAGGGCCGGAACGGCGAGATCGGCGCCACGGAGTTTTCGCGCGAGCTGCGACGGCTGCGCCGTGACCCGAGCGTCAAGGCCGTTGTCCTGCGCGTGAACAGCCCCGGTGGCAGCGCCTCCGCTTCCGAAGTGATCCAGCGCGAGGTGCGGCTGATCAAGCAGGTGAAGCCGATCGTCGTGTCCATGGGCAGCTACGCCGCGTCGGGCGGGTATTGGATTTCCACGTACGGCGACCGCATCTTCGCGGAGCCGACCACCATCACCGGGTCAATCGGCGTGTTCGGCATCCAGTTCGATGTCCAGAAGCTCGCCGGCGATTTTGGCGTCACCTTCGACCGGGTGAAGACCGGCAAATACGCCGATGCGATGACGATCGCGCGGCCGAAGACGCCCGAGGAACTCGCGATCGTGCAGCGGATGGTGGACTGGATCTATGCGCAGTTCGTCGGCAAGGTCGCCGAATCGCGCAAGCTGCCGCGGGCCCGCGTGGAGGAGATCGCCCAGGGGCGCGTCTGGTCGGGCACCGCGGCGAAGGAGCTCGGGCTGGTCGACGAGATCGGCGGTCTCGATGCCGCCATCGCCTACGCGGCCAAGAAGGCCAAGATTCAGGACTCGTACCGGCTCGTCGAATTTCCGCGCGAGAAACCGCTGATGGAGGCGTTGCAGGAGATGCTGGCGGGCCGCCATCCGAATCGGGCCGACGCCTCCACGCTCGCGGGCAAGGTGGTGCACCGGCTCGAGTCCGAGTTGAAGGTGCTGCAGTCCCTTAACGATCCCCAGGGCGTCTATGCCCGCATGCCCCTGAACCTCACCGTCAACTGATGTCCCCCGCCGCCTTCACCCTCGCGCGCGAGTGCGCTGCCACCGCCATTCCGTCGGGCCAGGTTGTGACGCTGCCCTCCGGACTCGGGGTGCATGTGGTCCAGACGCTCGGCGGCCATGTCACCGTTCGCACGGACGACGGGCTCTTCCGCATCGCGGAGGCGGAGGCGTCGGCACTGGCGGGCTACGTGCCAGCCGCGCGTTCCGACGCCGTGGCGTCGAGCGCCGACGGCTTCAGCGAACAGGCCGTGTGGGACGCGTTGAAGACCTGCTTCGACCCGGAGATCCCCGTCAACATCGTCGATCTCGGCCTCATCTATGACCTGGCGACCGCGCCCGCCTCCGACGGTCGCCATGAGGTGGAGGTGAAGATGACGCTGACCGCCCCGGGGTGTGGCATGGGGCCCGTTATCGCGGAAGATGCCCGCCAGAAGATCGCCGCCCTGCCGGGAGTCTCATCCGCCCGCGTGCACATTGTCTGGGATCCGCAATGGACGCCCCAGATGATCTCGGCCGAGGGACGCAAGGTCCTCGGGCTGGAGTAAGGCGTCACCGAGCCTACATCGCCTCGGCGCCGCAACCGTCGCGGCCTTGGCCGACGTCGGCCGGGGTTTCGCAATTCGGCCGGGCGATGACGCCGGGGTAGGGTTCGGCGGCGAATTCGCGGGTAGGTTCGGCGAGCAGGTGTTCGTCGCAGACAGCGAAGAGCTGGGCGGCCGTTTCCGCGCGGCGCATGGCGTGAAGAAACGCCCCGGTCGGATCCACACTCTGGCCGACAAAGTTCAGGTACTTCTTCATCTTGTTCACGTGGTACCGCTCGAGCAGGCCCTCGACCTGCGTCGCCTGGAACAGGTGCTCCACGTAGTCGCGGACGTGGGCCAGCGTCACGACCGAGGGCGGGCGGCCGGCGAACTGTTCCCGGCACTGCCTGAAGACCCAGGGGTTGCGGATGGCGTGGCGCCCCACCATCACCCCGGCGGCACGGGTCTGGCTGATCACGCTCACGGCCCGGGGCGCGGACGTCACGTTGCCGTTGGCCAGCACGGGGCAATGCACCCGTTGCACGGCGTGGGCGATGAAGTCGTAGTGCACCTCGCTCCGGTACATCTCCTTCACGGTGCGGCCGTGCACGGTGAGCAGGTCGACGCGGTGCTCGTTGATCAGGTCGAGGATCTGGTCGTACGCCGCGGTGTTATCGAAGCCGATCCGCATCTTGACCGTGAGCAGGCCAGGCACCGCCGCCCGCAGCATCTTCAGGATGGACCCGATCTTCTCCGGCTCGCGCAGCAGCCCGCCGCCGACGTTCTTCTTGTAAACCTTGGGGGCCGGGCAGCCGAGGTTCAGGTCGATGCCCGCCACGGGGTGCCGCAAGAGCTCCACCGTGGTACGCTCGAGATGGTGGAGATCCTCGCCGATCAGCTGGGCAAACACGGGGCGGCCGGTCTCGTTCTCGTCGATCGACCGCAGGATGTGCTTTTCCGGTCGTGACTGCGCATGGACCCGGAAGAACTCCGTGAAAAAGTAGTCGGGCGCACCGTAGTGCGCGATGACTCGCATGAACGCCAGGTCGGTGACGTCCTGCATCGGAGCGAGCGCAGTCAGCGGTTGCCCCGGCGCCTGACCTTCGGGGAGGCGCGCGGCGTTGGAAACAGACGTCATGCCGCGGTCAGGGCTCTTCCTCGGACTCGCCCTCCTCGGCCTGCTGCTTGAGCACGCGCTCGAGGATTTCGGTCATGTCCTCCACGGCCTCGAAGACGGGCCGGGCGACGAAGATCATGCGCTTCTGCTGCAGCGCCAGGACGATAGAGTCGCTGGGCCGGGCATCGATCTCGACGATCTTCTTTCCCAACTCGTTCTCCATGCGCAGGAGGATGCGGGCAAAAAAGGTGCCTTCGCGGGCGTCGTTGACGACGATGTGGTCCAGTTGCGCGCCGAGCCCGAGCAGGATGCTGCCGATCAGGTCGTGGGTGAGGGGACGCTCCCGCTTCACGCCGCTGAGGGTCATCTGGATCGCGTTTCCCACCGAGTGGTCGACGTAGATGACGAAGGTTTTCTCGTCGTTGCCGAGGAACACGGCGCAGCCGTTGGCGGTGGGCATCACCCCTTTGATGCTGACGGCAACGACGTCGTTATTCATGCGCCAGCACAGTGGAGGCATCGACCTGATCGCGCAAGCGGGGAGCAGGCGGAAGACGGCGGCATCCTATTCGAAACCCAGCAGGCTGATGCCCCAGGTCCGCGCCTGTTCGATGACCGCGGCGCGGTCGAGCATGATGACCTTGCCAGACTCCAGGGCGGCGGCGGCGAGTCCCGCTTCGTGCATCGTCTCGAGGGTGCGGAGGCCGAAGCACGGCACGTCGAAACGCCAGTCCTGGCGGGCCTTGACCGTCTTCACGAACAGCGCGCCGTCGGTTTTGAACCCGCCGGCACGGCGCAGCATCTCGTCGGTGCCTTCAAACGCCTCGACGGCCAGCACCGTGCCCTTGCGGACCACGCAGCCCTGGCCGATGTCCAGCCGGGCACATTCCCGCGCGATGTGAACGCCGTGCGCCACGTAGTCGTCCTCGATCGGAAAGCGCCGCCCGGTCATGCAACCCGCCTGTGCCATGTGGCCGTCGAGGAACGAACGGGCGTCGAGCAGGGTGACGTTGAGCTTCTCGATCTCGGCGGCAATGGCGCCGAAAATGGTCTCCGCATTGCGGCGCCGCAGCGACAGCAGGATGCGCGTGGCCTTGAGGTCGGGGTGCAGTCCCTTGAAAAGCCGGCGGGGTGTGATCTGGCCCGCCATGAGGGCGTAACCGGCCCCGAAGGTTTCCAACGCCTTCAGCATCGCGCCGAGTTGCCCGACCTTGAGGATCCGGCGTTCGTCGGCGGGGAACGAGTTGACCAGGTCCGGGCGCGTCTCCTCGTCGAAGCCGACGAGCCGCAGCGGCACCCCGGCGGCGCGCACCGCCTGCGCGATCAGGACCGGATAGATGCCCTGGCCCGCGATGAGAACAAGCGGGCGTTTCGGGTCGAAGCTGGCGGGGAGGAAGGAGGAGAGCACGGGAGGCCCGGAAGGAATGGCGAAACCTCCCGGGGGCGGAAAGGCAGAAAAACAACCGGGACGCCGCGGCGAATCCGCGCCGCCGGCGCCCGTCCGAGCCTACGTCTGCGCGCCGTAGTATTTCTTGTAGCTCCGGTAGTACCGGTAGTTGGAGTAGTACTCGATCCGGCGCGGCGACAGGCCGTTCAGCACGATGCCGAGCACCTCGTTCTTCCCTTGCCGCAGCGTGCGCATGTAGAGCCGGATGTGCTTTCGATACGCGCGGTTGAACCGGCAGACGTAGACGATCTCGTCCACGCGCTCCGCGATGAGCACGGAATCGGTGACCGCGCCGAGCGGCGGCGAGTCGACGATCACGAGATCAAACTCCTTCTTGAGGCGCTCGAGCAGTTGCCCGAAGACCGGGTTCTCGAGCAGCTCGGTGGGGCTCTTCGAGCGGCCGCCGGAGCAGAGGAGCCAGAGGTTCTCGGCCACCGGCACGATCCCGAGGGAGGGGTGGGTTGTCAGGTTGCTGTCCAGCATGGCGCCGGACTCGAACCACGTGATGAGCCCGTTCTTGTTCTCCTGCTTGAAATGGCGGTGGAGCATCGGCCGCCGCAGGTCGCAGTCGATGAGCAGCGTCTTCTTCCCGTGGCGGGCAAAGCACCCCGCGACGTTGCACGAGATGAGCGTCTTGCCCTCGCCGGGGATCGTGCTCGTGACGAGCACCGACTTCGGAAAATCGAGCTTCGAGTGAATCTTGATCGAGCTGTAGACGCTGAGGAACGACTCGGCCCCCTGGACCTGTTTCTCAGTCAGCATCAGCGTGTACTTCTCCTCATCCTTCAGGTTTCCGAGATCCGGGACGATGCCGAGGAGGTTGGCCCCCACGAACGACTCGACGTCCCAGGCGCTCTTGATGCGGTCGTCGATGAAACTCAATCCGAGGGCCACGCCGAGGAAGACCATCAGGCCGAGGCCGATGGCGGTCCGCGTGATCTTCTGGCGGTTGGGCGACACCGGCCAACGGTTCGCCACCGCGTGGTCGAGCGGGTGCAGCGGAATCTTGTCCAGGTTCTTGACCGTCGTGGTGTCGGTCAGCCGTTTGAAGATGTTCTGGTAGTTCTCGCGCGCGACCTGGGACTGCTGCACGAGGCTGTTGAACTCGACGCGCAGTTCGCCGAGCCGCATCGCGTCCTTC
Organism: Opitutus sp. ER46; assembly: GCF_003054705.1. NCBI lineage: Bacteria > Pseudomonadati > Verrucomicrobiota > Opitutia > Opitutales > Opitutaceae > Opitutus > Opitutus sp. ER46. The sequence continues at coordinate 524,254 of NZ_QAYX01000022.1, read as the reverse complement.
TCCCGCTGGGCAAACTCCGCCGAGAATGATTCGTAGGCCTGCCGGGCCTCGGCCTGCCGCGCGCGCAGGTCGTCGATCGCGAGCTGCACCGCCTTCGCGAGCTCCTTCTCGGTGACATCGATCCGGTTCGCGACGTCGATCATCCGGGGGTGACGCTCGTAGTAGCGCTCGGAAAGGATGTTCTGCTCCTGCTGCAGCGTGCTGAGCTGGGCCCGCAGCGAGGGCACCGCCCCGTAGTTCGCGATTTCGACAACCTCAAAGAGGTTCCGCTTCTCCTTCTGGTAAGCCTCCACCTGCGTGATCTTCTCGTCGACCGCCATCAGCCGGAGCCGGGCGTCATCCCGCATCGTGTGCGCCTTCTTCAGCGCCTCGTCGCTCATGCTTTGCGAGGTGTCCAGCGAGGTGAGCTGGTGTTTTGTCATGTACTGCTGCAGCGCCTGCTCCTTCTCCTGCGCCTCGCGCTCCAGGCGCGACGCCTGCTCGCGCAGGAACTTCACCGCATCGGCCGTCCGGCCGCCCGCGGTGTCGTACAGGCGCTTCATGAACACCTCGACAAAGCGGTTCGCGACCAGGGCCGCGGCGTCGGGATCGTCGTGCGTCACCGTCACGGCGATCAGGTAGGTGTTGCGGATCGGAAACACACTGAGCTCGCCCATGGGGATGCCGACGTTGGTCGGGGGCGAGCCGGGCGGCAGCCGCTTGAGGGCCGCGCGTTGCAGCACCTTGATCTCGTCGGCGGAGAACGACGCCACCACTTCCTCCCGCAGCGAGCTGCTCTTCAGCACCTCGGTGTGGGTGTTCATGTCGACCTCGCTGCGGACCGCCGTGTCGACCACCCCTTCGGCCATCACGATGCGATCCGGCTTCTCAAACTGCATGCGGGCGGTCGCGGCGTAGCGCGGCGTCTCCTGCAGGTTCTTGTACGCGTAGCCTACGGCCACCAGCAGCGCGAGCGGCAGCGCGATCCACAGGCGTTCGCGCAGCATGATGTAGTAGTCCCGCAGCGTCCGGCGTTCGGACACGGTCTCGTCGTCGTGATCGACGGGGGGCGGGGGAGGAGGCTTGGCGTTGGCGTCGGCCATCAAAAAGGCGGTTTAAATGATCTTCTCGGGCACGTAGATGGTGTCGTCCGGCTCAACCGGGAACGAGGCGTCGGTGGAGGTCGAGGCGCGGTCCTTGCCCAGCAGCGTGCTCTGCACGTCCAGCGTGTACACCTTGCTCGAGCCGTCGGGCTGCTTGCGAATGAGCCGCACCGCGGTGCCGCGGGCGGTGTCGTCGAAACCGCCGACCTTGGTGATCACGTCCTTGATCGTCCACTGCTGCTCGGGCGGCAGATCCACGCGCCCCGGGAACTTGACCTTGCCGGACACGGTGACCACGCGCGGCGAGTACTCCTCGACCATCACGGTGACCTCCGGGTTGCGGAGGATGCGCCCGTCGCGATAGGCCGCCTCGATGGCGTCCGCCGCCTCGGCGAGCGTCAGGCCGTAGACGCGCACATAGCCGACGAGCGTGAGATTGATGGTGCCGTTGCCTTCCACGCGCTTGTTGCCGGCGGTCAGGTCCGGCTCGCCGAAGATGGAAACGGCGAGGCGATCACCGCGGGTGATGCGATAGGGGATGACCTTCTTGTCGTCGAGGCGGGGCGCCGGCGCCGTTTCAGGCGCGGAGGCGGCCTGGCCCATGGCGGCGGCGTTGAGCGCGACCAGGGCCATCAGAAGGCAGGAGAAAACTCGGGAACGGAGGAACATGCGGAGGCTTACCAGCGGGACGAAAGGTTGAGGTTGTACGAACTGCGGATGAAGTCCGCATACGGGGTCGTCGACCAGTTCTTGAACCAGGCGTAGCTGGCGGCGACCTTCAGGTGTTCGTTGAGCGAGTAGTTGATCGAGACCGACGCGGCGACAAAGTTGTCGTGGCGGTTGGGCCCCAGCACCAGGGGATTGGTGTTCAGCACCAGGCGGCCGGTCTCGCCGAGGAACCGCGTATCGCCACCGCTGATCGTGGCCGAGAGCGACCAGTGCGAGCTATAGGCGTACTGGAAGTCCAATGCCGCCGTGGTCGTGTCCACCGAGGTGTCGGTCGCCGTCGTCGAGAAGTCCTTCCCCAGCGTGCCGGTGAAGTTCATCCGCTTGTTTAGCGCATACGTGGTCGAGCCGCTGGCCGTCCACGCGCTGTAGGTCGAGGGCGAGTGCCCGGCGGAATACTGCCCGCGCGGCTGGCGGAACTGGTAGCCGACGCGCAGGCTGCCGTTGAGCCCCCGGATCAGCTTGCCGCTCAGCCCGATGGTCGCGGCGTGGTCATCATTCGAGGTGTCCACGGAGGTCTCGGAGTGCCGGTAGCGATAGCCCAGCATGATGTCGCGCTCGGTGGAGAAGAGGCGGATCAGGTCCGCGCTCGCCGTGTACGTTGCCAGGTCGGGGAAGAGCGAGTTGCCGCTGTACTTCACGAGCGAATACCCCACTTGCCCCGTGAGGGTGTAGATCGTGATGACCGGGTAGCGGAAGTTCAGGCCGGTGGAGTAGTTCCACGAGGTGCTGCGCAGGTTGACCGCCGCGTCGGCCCGGCTCGAACGCACCGCGCTCATCGTCAGCGAACCGGTGGTGCGGCCCGTCTGCTTGGTCAGTTCGACGTTGATGTTCGGATTGTCGAAGTTCTCGTCCTTGAGGTCCTGGAAGCGGCTCGAGACCAAGGTCGTTCCCACATTCACGCCGATCCACCCCGCCCGCCGACTGTACTCGGCGGAGACGCTGGTGTTCATCGCGTAGTCACCCTTGGCCTCGCTGTTGGCATATACGTTCGAGTCCCACCCGAAGCCGACCGACGTGTTGACGTAGATATGATCGTGCCCGTCGTTGAGGCTCACGAGTGCCTGGGCCGGGGGGCAGGCGATGGTGACAGCCAGGAGCAGGGCAAGGGTGCCGCGCAATTGTGACCGGGAAATCATCACGTCCGTGTCGCGCTGAGCCTCGGCTCAGCCTTTGGGATTTCCGGGGGTCACAACCTGGCCGGTCGGCGTGATAAGGCTGGAGGGGCTGACCGTGTGCTGCACGGGGAGATTCGGAGGCACGATCGGAATCGCGATGATCTCGCCGTCGGCGCCGACAAACGGTCCGCCGGGCACGCGCGGCGTGTTGATCTCACTGTTGAACGCGTCGATCGTCCCGTCGCTCGAGCCCTGGTTCTGCTGCCGGCCGCGCACTTCGAAGTACACCGTGCGCTTGGCCATGCAGGCCATGGACACCTTGTCGTCGAAGCCGCCCGCTTCCGCCGGCGGGATCTTGATGATCTCAATCTGGTTGGGCTGTCCGGGCGCTCCGGGCCGAATGATGGCCTCCTGGCCGGCGCGAATCGTGTGGCCGCCCATGTCCATTGAACCCGCGCGAACCGTGCTCTCGCCTTCAAGGACCGCAATGCGCGTCTGGTCCGGCCGCACGTCGATCACCAGCTTCCGCCCGTGGATGTTCACCGCGGCGTGCGGGGTGGTGTAGGTCATCGTGCTGCCCGCCACGAGCTTGCTGGCGCAAAGGCCGACGACGCCGCGCGCGACGTGGGCGTGCGTCTGCGAAATGGAGGGCTCGACTTCGTTGTCGGTGCGGGTCGGGACAAACGGCTCCTGGATGAACCGGCGAATCTCGACGCGCGTGTCGGCGTCGAAGAACGCGCCCGTGCCGTTCGAGTACACCATGGTCGAGTAATACTTGCTGCGGTCCTCGTTGTTCTTGGGCCGCTTCGTGTCGATGACCGAGCCCTGCGCGGTGTACACGGAACGCTTGCTCAGGTCCTCGACCGAGTCGCCAGTGTCGATCTCAGCCTCGCCCGAGACGTCCGACACGAACACCTTGCTCGCCGGGTTCTTCTTCTTCACCTGCGCCTGTCCGGTCGCGGCAAGGCAGGCCAAAGCCAACGTCACCCCGATCAAGAGGCGGCAGGCGAGATGGCGGAAAGGCGGATTCATGGCGGCGTTACCCAGGGGCGGCGGCCCCAGCGGCTGGATTGGCCGAAACTGGGGTATAACCCCTAGATAACGCAAGCCCGTAGTTCCCCGGATCAGGCGACGACGATGTTCAGAATCTTGTTCTGGACGTAGATGACGCGCTTGATGCTCTTGTCTTGCAAGTGAGGGATTATTCGCTGGTTAGCCTTAGCAATTTCTACGGCCTGCTCCTGGGTGAGGCCCACCGGCACAAGCTGGTCGCCCCTGAATTTGCCGTTCACCTGGAACACGAGCTTGACCTCCTGGGAGGCGAGCCGGGCCGGATCGAAAACGGGCCACGGGGCGTGCTGGACGGACGGGGTCTGCCCCAGGCGGGCCCACAGTTCTTCCGCGATGTGGGGCGCAAACGGCGCGAGCACCCGGACGAACGCCGAGGCGGTGTCCAGCGACACGGCCGGGGCCTTCTGCAGCGCGTTCACGAAGATCATCATCTGCGAGATCGCCGTGTTGAACCGCAGTGCCTCGATGTCGTCGCCGACCTTCTTGATGGTCTCGTGCAGTGCCTTCGTGAGTTCGGCCGGCTCCTGGGCGCCCGCCGCGATCTTGGCGTTCACCGCGCCGTCCGCACCGATGAGCTCGCGCCACACCTTTTGGAGGAAGCGATGCACCCCTTCGATGCCGCGGGGATTCCATGGCTTCATCGCCTCCAGCGGCCCGAGGAACATCAGGTACAGGCGCAGCGTGTCCGTGCCGTGCGACTGGATGATCGTGTCCGGATTCACCACGTTGCCGCGGCTCTTGGACATCTTCTCGCCGTCCTCCCCAAGGATGATGCCCTGGTGGAACAGCTTCTTGAACGGCTCGTGCGTCGGCACGACGCCAAGATCGAACAGGACCTTGTGCCAGAACCGCGCATACAGCAGGTGCAGCACGGCGTGCTCGGCACCGCCGACGTACAGGTCCGGCGTGCCCCAGTACTTCAGCGCCTCGGGTGAGGCGAGGGCCGCATCATTCTTCGGATCGAGGAAGCGCAGGTAATACCAGCACGATCCGGCCCACTGTGGCATGGTGTTGGTCTCGCGGCGACCGCGCACCCACTCGCCGCCGGCCGGCTTCGGCTCGGAGGCAGGCACGGCCGCGCCGGTCTGGACGTTCAGCCAGATCTCGAGCCACGGGGTCTCGTTCGCCAGCGGGCTCTCGCCGGTGCCGCTCGGCAGGTAGGATTTCACGTTCGGCAGCTCGAGCGGCAGCGCGACGGACGGCAACGGCAGCGCAAAGTGCTTCACGCCGCCTTCGGTGTACGTCACCGGCGTCGACGGGAAGTCCGCCGGCCGCGCCGCGCGGGCGGTCGCGTAGTCCGCCTCGCTCACCCACACGATTGGGAACGGCTCGCCCCAGTACCGCTGCCGCGAGAACAGCCAGTCGCGCAGCTTGTAGTTGACTGTGGCCTTGCCGACGCCCCGCTCGCCGAGGGCGGCGGTGATCCGCGCCTTCGCCTCCGGCCAGGGCAGGCCGTCATAACCGGGTGAATTGATGACCTTGCCGTCGCCGACGAAGGGCAGGGGCGCGCCGGCGCTGTCGATCACCTGGATAATCGGCAGCGAGTACTGCTGGGCGAATTCGAAGTCGCGCTCGTCGTGCGCCGGCACGGCCATGATCGCGCCGGTGCCGTAGCCCATCAGCACGTAGTCCGCGATCCAGATGGGCACGCGCTGGCCGTTGACCGGATTGATCGCGTACGCGCCGCTGAATACGCCGGACTTGTCCTTCGCGAGGTCGGTACGCTCGAGGTCGCTCTTGCCCGCGGCCTTCTTGCGGTACGCCTCCACCGCCGGTTTCTGCTCCGGTGTCGTCAGCGCGTCGACCAGTGGGTGCTCGGGCGCGAGCACCATGTACGTGCAGCCGAAAAGCGTGTCGGGCCGCGTGGTGAAGATTTTCAGTTGGCCGAGTGCCTTGTTCTCCAGGTCAAACAGGATCTCCGCGCCATCGCTGCGGCCGATCCATGCCTCCTGCATGCGCTTCGTCGAATCCGGCCAGTCGACGTCCTTGAGGTCGCTCAGCAGGCGGTCGGCATACGCGGTGATGCGCAGCACCCACTGCCGCAGGTTGCGGCGCTCAACCGGGAAGTGTCCGACCTCGCTCTTGCCGTCGACGACTTCCTCGTTCGCCAGCACCGTGCGCAGCTCCGGGCACCACCACACGGGACGCTCGTCCACGTAGGCCAGCCCGCGCTTGAAGAGCTGCAGGAATATCCACTGCGTCCAGCGGAAGTACTTCGGGTCGGTCGTGTCGACTTCGCGGTCCCAGTCGTACGAGAAGCCGAGCGCTTTGATCTGCCGGCGGAAATTCTTTATGTTGTTCTGCGTGTTCGAAGCCGGATGCGTCCCGGTCTTCACCGCGTGCTGCTCGGCCGGCAGGCCAAACGCGTCCCAGCCGATCGGGTGGAGGACGTTGAAGCCCTTCGCGCGCTTGTACCGCGCCATGATGTCCGTGCCGGTGTAGCCTTCCGGATGGCCAATGTGCAGCCCCGCGCCGGAGGGATACGGGAACATATCGAGCACGTAGTACTTCGGCTTCGACGTGTCGTTGGTCGCGCGGAACGTTTGCGTCTGCTCCCAGAAGCCTTGCCAGTGCGGCTCGATCTCATGGAAGTTGTAGTCAGTGCACTTGGTAGCCATTCGTGTGAACCCGCCACTGTGAAACCTTTCCCCGCCCGGTCAATCATCGCGCGAGTCCGCACCGTCCTCCCGTTCTTGCCGCTCAACGGCGATCAGCCGCGGCGTTCCGCCCCTCGGGCGGCCCTGGGGTTCCTGCTGCTCGCCGTCACGCTTTTCGCTCCCGCCGTTGCGCAGGCTGCCAGCATGTCGCGGGGCTTCAACCGCCTGCTCGGGGCCGTCGTGCGTATCGATGTGCGCGAGGTCGCGTTCGAGGCCGGCGTCCGCCGCTACAGCGCCAGCATCGGCTCCGGCGTCATCCTCACCGAGGACGGCCTCATTCTCACCAACGCCCACGTCGCGAGCCCCCGCGCGGTCGACCTGAGCGTGACCCTCGCCAACCTCGAACGCGTCAACGCCACTCTCGTGGGCTGGGACCACTGGACCGACCTGGCGGTGCTGCGCCTCGACCTCGCCGACGTGAGGAAGCGCAACCTCACCTTCGCCCACGCGCGCTTCGGCCGCAGCGACCGGCTCTACCCGGGCCAGGAGGTGTTCGCCGTCGGCACCCCGCACGGTCTCACCCGCACCGTCACGCGCGGCATCATCTCCAACCACGCGCGCTACTTCGAGGACTCCGCCGGCGTGAACGGGTACGAGACCGGCGCCTTCAACACCTGGCTGCAGACCGATGCCGCCATCAACCCCGGCAACTCCGGCGGCCCGCTCGTCACCGAGGACGGCCGTGTCGTCGGCATCACTTCCCGCGGATATCTGGGCGCCAACAACCTCGGCTTCGCCATCCCGGCCAGCACCGCCGAGGAGGTCCTTCACCTGCTCGCCCGCGACGGCACGATCACCCGCAGCTACATCGGGCTCATCCCGGGCGCCCTGCAGGACCTCGAGAACTTCTACGCGCTCGACACCAACACCGGCATGCTCGTCAACAGCGTCGACCCGGGCTCGCCCGCCGCCCGTGCCGGCATCCGCGCCGGCGACATCGTGCTCACCGTCAACGGCAACAAGGTCGATGGCCGCTTCCCCGAACAGCTCCCCGGCATCCAGTACCTGATCGCCCGGCAGCCCGTCGGCTCGACCGTGACGCTCGTCATCAAGCGCGGCGCGGACACCCGCGAGGTTGCGGTCGTCACCGAAAAACTCGAGAGCCGCGTCGGCGAGGAGTGGGCGTTCGAGCGCTGGGGCCTGAGCGTGCGCAAGGTCTCGCGCGCCTACGCCCGCGCCAACCAGCTCGAGGACGACACCGGCGTCGTGGTGATCGGCGTGCAGTCCGGCTTCCCGGCTGACGTCGCGACCATTTCCCGCGGTGACATCATCACCAAGGTCAATCACCAGCCGATCACGTCGCTCGCGCAGCTGAAGGCCGTGCACGCCAGCTACGAGGCGGCGCCCGCGCCCACGCTTTTCGAGGTCCAACGCGACCGCCGCGTCTCGCTCTTTGTCGTCAAACCATGACCCGTCCGCTTCGCTTGTCGCTCCGCTCCTCGTCCGCCTCGCCGCGCCGCTTCCCCGGCCTGCGGCCGGGCCTCCTCTGGGTGGCCGTTGTCCTGGGGCTCGCGCCGCTGGCCCGCGCCGCGGACATCCCGGCTCTTTTCGCCGAGCGTGCGAAGTGCGTCGTCGCGGTGGAGTATGTGACCGAGACGGAGGTCGAGCGCCGGCCCACGATCACCATGGGCACGGTGATCGACACCGAGGGCACGATCATCCTGCAGTCGGGCGCAATCGATTCCCGCGCGGCCATCTGGCAGCTGAAGGATTTTCGGGTGTACCCGGCCGGTGAGGGCACGAGCACGCCCGCCGAGTACCTCGGGCAGGATGCGTTCACCGGCTGGCATTTCGTCCGCGTGGGCGCGGGCCTGCGCTCGCGGCTCACCCCCGTCACCGCCTTTGCCAAACCCGCTGCGCCGGCGCCGGGCCTCGCCGATTTCCTCTGGGGCATCGGGCTGCGCAATAAGGACGAGGACTTCCTCGCCTACGTGATGCAGAGTCATCTCGCGATGGTCGCCGCGCTGCCCCAGCGCACCGGCATCGCCCAGCAGGAGGTCGCCGCCCCGGGGTTGCCGGTGTTCGACCGCGAGGGCACGTTCGTCGGCCTCGCCGCGAGTTCCTTCGGCCAGAGTTACCTGCAGTTCGGCCGCGGCGGCCGCGCGCAGCCGGTCACCCTCATCAACATCGAGGAGAGCAGTGCCTTCTATCTCGCCAGCGAGGTCCTGCCGTACCTCCAGCGTATCCCGAAATCCATCACAGGCCGTCCGCTCGCCTGGCTGGGGACGTTCGGGCTCGAGGCGATGGACCGCGATGTCGCCAAGTTCCTCAACCTCGGCGGACAATCCGGGGTCGTCGTCAGCGAGGTCCTCGAGGGGAGCCCCGCCGAGAAGGCCGGTCTCCGGGCCCGCGACATCATCCTGGCCATCGATGGCGCCGCGGTGCCCCAGCTCAAGCCCAACGCCGTGATCCCCGCGTATCTCGAGCGCGAGATCGAGCGGCGCCGGCCGGGGGACACCATGGTCTTGGCCGTCCTGCGTGGCGCGGAACGCGTCACCGTCAGCGTCGTGCTCGGCGAGGAACCCAAGCTCCTGCGCGAGGCCGAGCGGAAGTACTTCGACCGGCTCGGCGTCACCGCCCGCGAATTCGTTTACGGCGACGCCGTGGTCCGGCGCGTCAAGGCCTCCGAGCAGACCGGCGTCATCGTGCACTACGTCAAGTCCAGCAGCGCCGCCGCGACCGCGGGTCTGCGCGAGGACGACTGGATCCGCGAAATCGACGGCGCCGAGGTCAAGGACTTCGCAGCCGCCGTCCAGAAGCTCGGGGAAATCGAGCGTGATCTGACGCGACCCGAGTTCGTTCTGCTCGTGAGCCGCGGCAATGAGACCGCCGTCCTGCGCGTGAAGCTGAAGTGACCGACGGCGGTTCGCGCGGGCGCCGTCGTCAGCGGCGGCGCCGCGTCGGCCGTGTCCGGTCAACCCGCCCGGCAGAGCTCGCTCAGACGCCGCACCCCCTCGCGGATGCGATCCGGCGTCGAGTTGGAGAAATTCAGCCGCATGTGATTCCGGCCGCCTTCGCCCGGGAAGAAGTCGCGCCCAGGCACAAAGGCCACGTCGTGCGCGATCGCCCGCTGCAGCAGTTCAAGGCTGTCGAGCCCCGCCGGCCCGGTGATCCACAGGAACATGCCGCCCTCGGGCTTCGTCCAGGTGTAGCCCGCCGGCATCATCTCCCGCAGCATCCGGTCCATGTACTCGAAGCGCTCGCCATACGCCTGGCGGATCTTCCCGAGGTGCCCGGCCTGGTCGTTCGTCGTGAGATAGGTGTACTCGACGTGCTGGTCGAAGCTCGAGGTGTGCAGGTCCGACGCCTGCTTCAGGATCAGGAGGCGCGAGAAGACCTCCGGTGGCGCCACCACCCAGCCGGTGCGCAGCCCCGGCGCGATCGTCTTTGAGAACGTGCTCGCGTACAGCACGCGGCCCGCCTCGTCCCAGTGTTTCACCGGCGGGATGTTCGTGCCGCGGTAACGGAGTTTCCCGTACGGGTCGTCCTCCATCACGGTCAGACCGTGCCGCGCCGCGATTTCCGCCAGGGCCACGCGACGACGCTCGGGCAGCGTCACGCCCGTCGGGTTCTGGAAATTCGGGATGGTGTAAAGGAGCTTGGGCTTGTGCTGCCGGATGAGATCGGGGAGCGCCTCCGGAATCAGGCCCTCGCTGTCGGTCGGCACCGGCACAAACCGCGCCTCCATCGTTTGGAACGACTGGATGGCCGCGAGGTAGGTCGGGTTCTCTGTCAGAACCACGTCGTCGCGGTTGAGGAACAGCTTGCCCACCAGGTCGAGGATCTGCTGCGAGCCGGTGGCGATCAGCACGTCGTCCGCCGCGGTCTTCACGCCGCGGTCCTGCATTTCTGCGGCGATCCACTCGCGCAGCGGCCGCAGGCCCTCGCTCTGGCTGTACTGGAGCGCGCTCGCGCCGGCCGTCCGCAGCACCTGGTTCGCCGCCGCCTGCACTTCCGCCACTGGAAACAGCTCGGGCGCCGGGAGCCCGCCGGCAAAGGAGATGATGTTCGGCTGCACCGTGACCTTCAGGATCTCGCGAATGGTCGACGGCCGCATCTGACGCATGCGGTTGGCGAAGGCGGGGGAGGAATCCATGCCGCCAGCAAACGCCGCGCCGCGCCGCGGCGCCAGCCCGTTGTGCGCTGCACCGTCAAGATGACGGGGCGCTGTGCCGGCCCGGGCGGGGACGTGGTCATTTCGCCTCTTGCCGGGCGCGACCGCCGGCGTTTCCCTTCCGCGCTGCGCTGGCCCGCAGCGCGATCATGCAGCCCAACAACGTCATTCCCGATCGCATCGCGACCGCCCTGCGTCGCTTCCCGCCGTTCTCCATGCTCCCCGCCGAGGAGGTGCAAGCCCTCGCCGGCGACGCGTATGTGCGGGCCATCGCCGCGGGTGAGTACGCCTGGAAGCAGGGCGACGCGCCGAAAGCCGAGGTGCTGTTCCTCGCCCGCGGCCGCGTGGAGTACATCTGGGAGGTCGAGGGCCGCCGCGAGCGCGTCGACATCCGCGACGTGGGCGACGTCCTGGGCTTCACTGCCGTGATGCACAATGAGTCGCAGCACAGCGTCTCCGCGCAGGCGGCCGAGGACTCACTGTTCTACGGCCTCCCGGCCGCCCGCATCCGCGCCCTGCTCACGCGCTACGATGAGGCGCGCAACTACGTCCGCCGCCACTCCTACTGGGTGGCTCGTGTCGGCCGCTCGGTGTCCCTGGCCGAGCCGAGTGACTCCGCCATCACCGGCCGCGCCAAGAACATCCTCCAGGCCCACCTCGATGGCGCCCAGCTCGTGCAGCCGCGTCCGATCGACCGGCTCCTCACCTGCGCCCCCGAGGCGCCGATCAGCGAGGCCGCCGCCCTCATGGCCGCCAAGCGCGTGCCATCCATCCTCGTCGTCGATCCCGAGCGGCGTCCGCTGGGCATCGTCACCGCGAACAACCTCGTGAAGCAGGTGATCGTCGAGGGCCTCGACAAGTCCGCCCCCGTGGCCCAGGCGATGGCGAAGCCCGTCGTCACCGTCTCGCCCCGCTCGAGCGCCACGGCCGCGATTCTCCTCATGCTGCGCGAACGCATCGGGCAGGTCTGCGTGACCGAGGATGGCACGCCGCAGACACCCGCGCTCGATGTCTGTACGCAGAAGGACCTGCTGGCCCAGAGCGGCCATCACCCGGCCGGGCTCTTGCGCGAGATCCGGCTGGCCCGCTCCAACGCCCGCTTTCGGGAACTCTGCGACGAGATCGAATCCATCGCCCGCAGCTACCTCGAGGCCGGCGTGTCCGCCGTGTACCTGGGCCAGATGTGCGCCGAACTTTATGACGAGCTCGTGCAGCGGCTCGTGGAGCTGAGCGCGGCCGAACTTGCCGACGCGGGCACCGCCCTCCCGCCCACCGCCTGGGCGTGGATGTCCGTCGGCAGCGACGGCCGCCGCGAGCAGATTCTCCGCACCGACATGGACAACGCCCTCGTCTTCGACTCGCTCGGCTCGCCGACGGCCGACGAGGAGGCGCGCGGCGTGTTCCTGCAGCTCGGCGCCCGCGTGATCGACCGCATGGCCGCCGCCGGTTTTGCGCGCTGTCAGGGCGGGGTGATGGCGCTCAACCCGCGCTGGTGCCGCACCACGACCGAGTGGCAGACCGAGCTGACCTCGTTCGACGACGATCTCGACGGGGAGCGGCTGCTGCGCGCCACCGTGCTCTTTGACCTGCGGTTCGTCGCCGGCGACAAGGCGCTCTGCGACGCGCTGCGCAAGACCGCCTTCGACACCGCCACGAGCAGCCGCCGGCTGCAGCGACAGTTTGCCGAACTCGTCGTCAACACCGCCCTGCCGCTGAATTTCATCGGCCGCTTCGTGATGGAGAAGTTGGGGGTGGGCGAGGAGGGGCTCGACCTGAAATCCCGCGGCATGGCCCCGCTGCGCGACGCCGCCCGCGTGCTCTGCCTCAAGCACCGCCTCAGCCGCCGCTATTCCACTGGCGGTCGGTGGGAGGAGGTACGCCGCAACCTGCCGCAGTTTGCCGAACTCGCGAGCTCCGCGCGCGACGCCTACGATTTCCTGCTGCGCCTCCGCACCCTCAACGGGCTGCAACGCGGCGACTCGGGGCGGTTCATCAACACCGTCCAGCTCTCGAAGATCGAGCGGGCGCAGCTGGCCAGCATCTTCGACGTCGTGCGCATGGTGCAGGACACCATCCGCCACGAATTCGACCTCAACGCACGCCCGTGATCTCGTTCCCCTGGATCTCCCGCTCGCCGCTGCCCCCGGTCGCCCGGGCGTATTGCGACGGCACTCCCAAACGGCTCCCGCGCAAGACACCGCTCGACCAGGTGCGCTTCGTGGTGATCGACGCCGAGACCACCGGCTTCGACCCGCTCAAGGACTCGATCCTCTCCCTCGCCGCCGCGCCGCTCCAGGCGGGCGTGCTCCCGCTCAACGGGCTGCGCTCCTGGCTGGTGTATCAGCGCGGCGCGCACCTCACCGAGGCGGTGCAGGTGCACGGTATCCTGCCGTCGGACACGCGCCTCGGCGAGGCCCAGGCGCGCGTGCTGGAGGAGTTCCTGCCGGTCATCACGGGTGCGGTGCTGGTGGGACACCACCTGGCGTTTGATGTGCGGATGCTCGACGCCGCGTTGGAGTACCATTTCAAGATCCGGCTGCAGAACCCGATGCTCGACACCGCCGCGCTCGCGATGCGCGCAATCGAGGCCTTTCGCAAGAGCGGCTATCCCGGCCAGCGCGCACCCACCCTCGACGAGGTCTGCACCCTCTGCGGCATCAGCCCCCTCGAGCGCCACACCGCCGCGGGCGACACGTTCACGACGGCGGAACTGCTCATGGTCCTCAGCGCGCGCCTCGCCCGCCAACTCGGCCGTCCGCTGACCACCAGCGACCTCCCCATCGACCGCGCCTGACCCGGAAGCGTGTCACGCAATACGTGACACTTCCCGCCCCTGTGTCCGCCGGCCAGTGTCACGTATTGCGTGACACTTTCCCGCGCTCCTCCCTCGGGCGCCCTGCGCCAGTGTCACGTAATACGTGACACTTTTCCTCCGGACCGTCGGGGCCAGAGTGTCACGTAATACGTGACAGTGGCGGGCTGGCGGTCCGGGCGGTGTTGTTTATATTCATGACGTCTGGAGAGACTCTGCCTGGAGATCTGCGCCGATGACTCCTTCCCTCCGCCAACTTCGATGGACCGCCCGCTGTGCCGCCGCCGGCGCAGCGTTGATCATGGCGGCTGCGGTCGCACCCGCCGTTCGGGGCGAAGAGGCGGCCGCCCCGACGGCCGCGCCTGCCATCGAGCTGTGGACGCCTCCGGAGGACCCGCGCGACCTGCTGCGCGTCGACGATGAGATGCGGCAGTTTTTTTCCGCCCGAGTGGCGAAGCACTCCTCGTCGGTCGGCACGCTGCGCGATATCATCGACGCCATCCTGCTGCCGAGTGGGCTGAACTTCGCCTACGATGCCGAGGCAACGTACGACGCCCGCGAGACCTTCCGCCGCCGCCGCGGCAACTGCGTGGGCTTCTCCTTCCTGTTCATGGCGGTGGCACGCGACTTCGGCCTGCCCGCCGCGTTCCAGACGGTCGACATGCCTGCGCGCTGGGACCGGTATGGGAAATACGTCGTGGCGGTCACGCACATCAACGTGCGCGTCCCGATCTTCGACACGCTCTATGTCGTCGACCTCCGCCGCGACGTGCTCCGCAGCATCGACACGCGGGACTTGGTCGAGATCAGCGACGAGCGTGCGCAGTCGGAATTCTACAGCAACGTCGGCTTTTTCCGCATCCTGCATGGACGCGCCGACGAGGCCATGCGCTTCCTCGTGCGGGCGACCGAGATCGACCCCACCAGCGCGGGTCCGTGGTCGAATCGCGCCATCCTCCTGGCCAACGAGGGCCGCCCCGCGGAGGCCAAGGCGTGCTTCGAACGCTCGCTGCGGCTGCAACCCCGAGGGCTCGTGGCGCTCGATGGCTACATCGCCGTCCTGCGCGAACTCGGCACGCCCGAGGACCTGAAGAAGGCGGCGAAGCTGGAGCGGCGCGCGGCGGTCGTCCGTGAGGACAATCCGTATTTTCAGGAGTACCTGGCAGGGGAGGCGGCACGGCGTCGTGACTGGGCCACGGCGGAGAAGCGCTTGCGGCGCGCCCTCAGCCTCAAGAACGACGAACCTGCCTTCTACGAGCAGCTGTGCGTGGTGCTCGATCAACTTGGCCGCGCCGAAGACGCCGCCCGCATGAAGGTGCGCTTGGAGAAACTCCGCGCCCGCCTGGCCCGCGAGTCGCCGTTCATTGTAAAAGACTGAAAGACTAAAGGGCTGAAGGGCTGAGGACGGAGGCCAGAAGCCGGAAGCCTGAAGCCGGAAGCCTGAAGCCGGAAGCCGGAAGCCTGAAGCCTGAGGCCGGAAGCCGGAGGCCAGACGTCAGATGTCGGAAGCCAGAAGCCTGAGGCCGGAGGCCGGAAGCCTGAAGCCTGAAGACGGAGGCCGGAGGACAAGGACGGAAGCCGGCGTGTCCTCCGGTGCCTTGGCGAAGGAGGAAGCCGGGTGCCAGATCGGTCGGATCAGTCCGGTCTTTTCGATCAGGTCCGGTGGTCGAGCCAGCGGATGGCGGCGAGCAGGAGAACGGCGCCGCCGAGGACGCCCCAGGTGAGGCTCTCGAGCGAGTACTGGGCGATCCAGCCGGCCAGCGCGGGCACGGCGGCTCCGCCGACGTAGGCGCCGCCGGACTGCCGGCCGATCACCGTCTGCACCGCCTCCGGCGCGAAGCGCCGCGGAACTTCGTGCATCAGGCCGGGATAAATGGGAGCGAAACCGAGGCCGAGCAGCACGAGCGAGAGGCCCGTGAGCACCGCTGGCAGTGGCATGGAGAAACCGACGGCGCCCACGATGGCCAGCAACGCCCCGCCGGCCACGAGCCGGCGGTTGCCCACGCGCTCGATGACGAAGCCGGAGAGGACCCGGCCCGCCGTGATCGAACCGTAGTAGGCGGAGACGCAGAAGCCGGCGGTCGCGGGGGCGACGCCGCGGCTGTTCACCATGACCGAACTCGCCCACAGCCCGGTGTTCATCTCGGCCGCGACATAGATCGCGAAGATCCCGGCCGAGGCCCAGCCCTCCAGGCTGTCTGCGCCCCGGGTAGGTTCGGGGCCGCCGGCGCCACCGCCGGATTGCTGCGGCGCATGCGACGGCACCGCGCCCCAGAGCGGCAGTGTGAGCACGAACACGACGGCAAGGCAGAGCTGGATCGAGCCGATCGTGGCGTACCCGCCGCGCCATCCGCCGCCGGTCGCGATCGCGGCCGACATCAGGAGCGGCCCGGTGGTCGCGCCGATGCCCCAGCACGCGTGCAGCCAGTTCATGTGCCGGCCGCTGTAGTGCCGGGCCACATACCCGTTCAGGCCGGCATCCACCGCCCCGGCGCCGAAACCCAGCGGGAGCGTCGCGAGCACCAGCCATCCGAGGTGCTGGGCCCGCGAAATGATGAGGAGCGCACTGCCGGTGAGGATGCAGCTGACGAGCACGACCGGGCCGGTCTTGAACCGCGCAATGATCCGGCCGCTCGAGAAGCTCGATATCGCGGAGAAGAACGTCCCGACCAGCATCAACGGCCCGGCCAGGCCGATGGGGAGCCGCAGCGACTCGTGCAATGTCGGCCACGCCACCCCAAACGTGCCGTCAGGCAGCCCGAGGCTGATAAAGCCCAGGTAGACGACAGGCAGGAGGAGAAGCGAAGCGCGCGCTGGCCGCATGGTGTCCCCGACGATGCACCGAAGAGGAGGCGGAAGAGAAGGCTGAAGGCGGTCTGACGCTGCGCTAATGCGGAATGACGAATTTAGAATGTAGAATGTCGGACTCCAGCAGCGTTCAGGGCATCCTGTCGCCCGTCCTTATTCTGCATTCTGCATTCATAATTCGTCATTTCCCTTTCAGCGGCACCCAGATCTCGGTCCGGAGCGCATCCGGTGGCACGCGGTCAGGGGAGTTGAGGTACAGCTCGAACGCGGGCTGGTCCTTGAGCTCCTCGCCGCTGCCGGGCAGCCAGTCGCAGAAGATGCGATCGTAGGTCTCGATCAGCTTCTCGTACGGGCCGGCGTGCAGGAAGACCGCGTAGCGGCCGCCGGGAATGGTCTGTGCGCCGACCTCGCCGTGCGGCTTGAAGTCGGGGCCGACCGTCACGCAGGCGTCGTAGCGGATGTTCTCCTCCGGCGTGATCTTTGGGTCGTCGAGCCCAATCCCAATGATGCAGGTGTCGGAGCGGAACAGCCCGCGGGAACCGATGAACCCGCAGACTTTCTCCCAGGCTTGGCCCACGTCGGCATAGCGGCCGGTGTGGCGGACAAAAGCGACCCGGGTGTCGGGGCGCTGACGAATCTCAGGTTTGATGTTGGTTGGCATAGAACGGCGCTGGCGTGCCTTGCGCACGCTCAGCTCGAGCCGGTGCGCGTGACGACACGCCGATGGCGCCATGCCAAAACGTTCCTGAAACGCGCGGCTGAAGGCCGCGGTACTCTCGTAACCGGCGTCCAGTGCGATCTCGAGGACGGTGCGGCTCGTCGTCTGTAGGTTCACCGCGGCGGTCTCCAGCCGGATGCGCTGCACATAGCGGCCCGTCGACTCCCCGACCATGGCGCGAAAGATGCGGTGGAAATGGAACGGCGACAGGCACGCGACCGTCGCAAGCCGCTCGAGCGTGAGCTTCTCGGCCCGGTGCTGCTCGATGTAGAGCAACACTCGATTCAGCCGCTCATGATAGTCGTGCTGCGTGGTCGGACGGACGTTTGACATGGCGCGGTGAGATTAGCAGGCGCGCCGGCGGCCTGCTTTGCAGCGCTTGCGGAGTTGCCGGGCGCGAACCGCCGGGCGGCGTCGATCGCGCGAACGCCGACGGCGGACGTTCGCGCGGGCGCGGCCCGTTACTCCGCGACCAGTTCGAACACGGCGGAGTCGTACTCGGCGCCGAGCTTCACCGGCAGGCCCATCGCGAGCAGCGCGGCGCCGCTCACCTGCTTGCCGTTGACGCGCGAGTGTTCGGACTTCGCGTCGTTGTTCTCCCGGTTGATCTCGGTGACGCGGTAGTGCTTGTCGGCCGCGAGGCCCTGCAGCGGAAGCGGGGCGGGGTAGTCGGACTGGATCAGCCGGTTGAGTCCGTACACGAAGACGACCGCGCGCTTCTGGTCCTCGCTCACGTACATGAGCGACGCGTAGCTGTTCTCCCAGGGCGAAACCAGACGGTAGAGGTCGCCGAGCTGGACCACTGGGCGGATGCGCTTGTAGTCGACGACCGCCTTCTGGGCGAACGCGATCTCCTCGGGCGTCATGTTCTTCGGGTGGAGCTCGAAGCCGAGCCGGCCCGACATCGCGACATCGAAGCGGTACTTGAGCGGCGTGGTGCGGTGCGTCTGGTGGTTCGGCACCGCGGTGACGTGCGCCGCCATCGCGCAGGCCGGGTAGAAATGGCCCGCGCCCCACTGCAGAAAGATGCGCTGGCGGGCGTCGGTGTCGTCCGAGGTCCAGAATTCGTCCGCGTAGCGGAGGAAGCCGTAGTCCATGCGCCCGCCGCCGGAGGAGCAGGCCTGGAGATTGATTTTCGGATACTTGGCGTGGAGCCGGCCGAGCAGGTCGTAGAGCCCCACGGTGTAGTCGAACCACACGTTGGGCTGGCGGTCGGCGGCAAGGTACGTTGAGCCGACGTTCATGAAGTCGGCATTGGCGTCCCACTTGATGTACGCGAGGCCCGGGATGCTGGTGATCATCGCGTCCATCTGCTGAAACAGGTTGTCGCGCACGGCGGGGTTGGTGAGGTCGAGCACGACCTGCGTGCCGCCGCGGCCCTGGCGGAGCGCGCGGGTTTTCTCGCGGAGCACCCAGTCAGGGTGCTGCTCGACGAGCTCGCTCGTGGTGTTGGCCATCTCGGGCTCGACCCAGATGCCGAACTGGAGGCCGCGGGCCTTGGCCTCGTTGGCGAGGTAGGCGAGGCCCTTGGGCAGCTTGGCCTCGTTGAGCACCCAGTCGCCGAGGCCGCGCTTGTCGTCATCGCGGGCGTATTTGCCGCGCGCGAACCAGCCGTCGTCGACGACGAACATCTCGCCGCCGAGCTGGCGCACGCCGTCCATCATGTCGGTGAGCGTCTGCTCGTTGAATTTGAAGTAGGCGCCTTCCCAGCTGTTCAGGAGGACGGGGCGGAGGGTGCGGCCATCGCGCAGCTGCACGTCGCGCGCCCAGCGGTGAAAATTCCGCGAGACCTGGCCTTTCCCCGCCGCTGAGTAGGTGAGGGCGAGCTTGGGCGTGACGAGCGGGTGGCCGGCATCGAGCGTGTAGGCGCCGTTGCCGGTGTCGGGTCCGGCGTTGATCGAGAGGGCATTGAGCTGGTCGCGGTAGAACGAAATTTCCCAGGCGCCGCTCCAGGCGAGGGCGCCGGCGATGACCTCGCCGCTGGTCTCCGAGGCACGCGGGCCGACCGAGACCATGAACGAGGCGTTGTTGCCGAAGGCGGACCGGACGCCGGAGCGGGAGTTGAGGACGATCGTCTGCCCCTGCGCGAGCGCCGCCTCGGCGACCTGGCCTTCGGAAGCCCATTGGCCGGTCAGCGAGAGCACCGAGAACTCGCGGGCGAGCGCGGGGAAGACGAAGGCGGCGGAGTCCATCCGCACGAGCTTCACCGGAGCGGGCTCGTCGTGCCGGATCTCGACCCAGGTCTCGATCACGTCGCTGGCCTCGACGGCACGGAAGTGCTGGGTGACGAAGAACGGGTAGGCCGGGTCCTTGAGTTCGAGGACGAGGTGCGTGATGCCGGCGGGTTCGTCGACGGTGCGGGCGGCGACCGCCTGGAGCTCGGTGGAAGTGACCCCGTCAGCGTGAATCACGGCGAGACCGCCATACTTGTTCATCGTGTTGGCGCGGTCGTTGTCGCTGCCGAACACCGAGTACGTGGCGGGTTTCCGGTAGCCGAAGGTGTTGCCGCCGGTGAAGGAGTGCCAGGCGAGGGCCTTGGCATCGGCGGATTGGTCGACGCGCGCACCGTAGTGCACGAGCAGCCAGGTCTTGCCGCTCTGCTGGAAGGCCATGGTCGTGTGGCGCGTTTGAAGCAGAAACTCGCGTTCCACGGGCGCGGCGGACAACGAGCTCGCGAGGGCGGCAGCCGCCAGGAGTAACGGGGTGAGGTAGCGCATGATGAGCGCCCCGAGCGAAAGCCGCTGCATCAGGGAAGCCGAGCGAGAATTTCTAGGCGGATAGAAGTCAGATGTCAGACGTCAGACGTCAGATGTCAGAAGTCAGCGTACCAGGACCCGGCGGGTCGGAAGCCGGATGTCAGGTGTCAGCGACCAGAAATCAGAGGCCAGATGTCGGAAGTCCGCAGAGCCAGAAGCCGGAGTCTGAAGCCAGAAAACGTGTTTGGTACTGACCTCTGACGTCTGACATCCGACATCTGATTAACAGAGCGAGAGGGCGATGCGCAAACGGGCGAGACCTTCGCTCGCGCCGGCGGCGATGACGGTGAAACGGTCACCGACTTCAGGCGGGGCGGGGTCGATGAGGTAGCAGCGCGCCTCGCGCGGCGCGAGATCGACGAGCCACGAGGCCGGCGCGACCTGCAGCGACGTGCCGACGACGACCAAGATCTCGGCCGCCTTCACTTCTTCCATCGCGTCCTCGATCAGCGGCACCGCTTCGCCGAACCACACGATGTGCGGACGAAGCTGGGAGCCCTTCTCGCAAAGATCACCGAGGTTCAGCTCGGGGCCCGGGAGATCGTACACGAGATCGGGGTCGCAGGTGCTGCGGGCCTTCATCAATTCGCCGTGCAAATGCAGCACGAAGGAACTGCCGGCGCGCTCGTGAAGGTTGTCCACATTCTGCGTGATGATGCGCACGTCGAAACGCTGCTCGAGCGCGGCGAGGACGCGGTGGCCTTCATTCGGTTCGCTCGCGAGGAGGCGACGACGGCGTTCGTTGTAGAAACGCAGCACGGTTTCGGGCGATCGATCCCAACCCGCGGGAGTCGCGACATCCTCGATGCGGTGATCCTCCCACAGCCCATCGCTGCCACGAAACGTTGGAATCCCGCTTTCCACGCTCATGCCGGCACCCGTGAGGACAACAAGTCGGGTCTTCATCGCACCCATCGGCTACGCGTTGGGCATCAGCGAAGCAAGGTTCGCGTCTGCTCAGGCATGTGGGAATCACGCGTGTGACCGCCCCAGGTTTTCGCGCACCTTCGCGCCTTTCGCGGTTCAACGGACAGCACGAAAATGGGATAACCACGAATGGACACTCATGGACACGAATGAGGAGCCGCCTTGGGTTTTGTGGTCTGTGGCTGCCGGAGGATCTTCGTGTGTCTTCGTGCCCTTTCGGCGCCCCTCTTTCGCCCCCATCGCGCCCTGCTTCCGCCAAACGGGGCGCGCAGTCTGCGGATGGCGGGCGCCCGCTTTCGGCGCATTGGGGCGCCCGTTTCTCAACATGTGGGGCGCGTCATCCGCGCCGGGTGGGGCATTGCTTTCCGCGCAGTGGGGCGCGCGGTTTGCGCACATTGGGCGCGCCATTTCGTCAAGTTTGGGCGCGTCGCTTGACATGATTGGGCGCGCAGTCGACGCCCTGTCGCTGCACATCGAGCGCCCCCGATGAGCCCCGTTGCGCCCTTTTCGCACCCCTTGATCGCAAGGGCAATTGCCCCAATCCGTCGTCGCGACCGCGAAAACCCACGATCACGAGGCAACGAGGGTAACAATTATAAAACACCTGCTGATCGTGACTTCCGGGATAATGTCCAGATACTCCGGAATAATGTCCAGATACTCGCGCATAATGTCCGGATACTTTGTGACCGCCGGCGGCGAAAACCAAAGCAAGGGACGTGTGGATTTGTGTCAGAAATCGCGGAGCTCAATGGCCGGTGAACCGCGAACGCTCGCGAACCAAGCCGCGAAAATCCGCGGTGGTCGAAGCCGCACCCGCACTGCACTCTCGCGAGAAACCGCACCGAGTTTTCGCGCACCTTAGCGCCTTTCGCGGTCGAGGTTCGCATCAAGATGGGCAGCCCGGGCAGGCAGTAACCACGAATGGACACGGCGAGGGCAAATGGTTGCGATCAGGCCTCGGCGGATGCGAGTGCCGCCTCGCGCGCCCCCGGCGCCTTGCGGAAGCTGCGCCACTTCTCGAGCGGGATCGCGGCGAGCGCGATCAGCGCGAGCTGGCTCGCGACGAAGGTGATCAGGATCCAGAAGGCGGCGTCCGTGAAACCGTAGCTGTGGAGGCCCACGCCCAGCATGTTCGTGCCGAACCAGCTCCAGCCCGTGACCACGTTGCCGAAGATCGCGAGGTTCATGAGGCCGCGTTGGCGGATGAGTCCGCCCCAGCGCGCGTGGAGGATGATCGCGTTCCAGATCACGATGATCAGCGCGCCGTTCTCCTTTGGATCCCAGCCCCAGAAGCGACCCCAGGATTGATCGGCCCAAATGCCGCCGAGGACCGTGCCCGCGAAGCTGAAGAGCGTAGCGAAGCAGACGATGCCATAGACCATGCGCGCGAGCGCGTCGGCGGTCGCGCGATCGAGCGACTTCGTGAGCACGCCGCGCAGGATGTAGATGATCGCGAGGAAGCCCGCGAGGAACGTGGCGGAATAACCGAGCGTCACCACGACGACGTGTGTCGCCAGCCAGAAGTTCGAATCGAGCACCGCGCGCATCATCTCAAGCGTGTCGCCGCTGAACGAGAGCATGTGCGCGATGATCAGCGTGGCGAAGCCGATGACGGCACCCGCCGCGCTGCCGATCGCGTTGCGGAACGTGTACTCGAGCATCAGGCATAGCGCCACCGCGCCCCAGCCGACGAAGAGCGCCGACGAGTACAGGTTCGTGACCGGCGGTCGTCCCTCCAGCCACATGCGGGTGGCAATGCCGATGGTGGTCGCGAGCCAGGCGACGGCGACGAGCCAGAAGGCGGCGCGGCCGAAGCCCTGCGGCCAGAACAACCAGGAGGCGAGGGCGAGGAAGAAGGCGCACAGGTAAACCATCATCGCCTTGTAGAACGGCTCCACGTGGTTGAAGTCCGCCTCGACGTCCGACTTGTGCAGCTCGGTCGCGAAGCGCTTGTCGAGGTCACCGCGGAAGACGCGCAGGAGCTCGTTGAAGCTCGCGGCGTCGTTCTCTCGCCACGCGCGGCCGAGGCCCGCGTAGGCGAGTGCGCTCGGATTCACCCGGCCGGTGGCGAAGGTGTCGAGCAGTCCGTTGCCGGTCGTTTGCCACTTCGTCGGGTCGGTCTCGCCGTCCTTCGGCGGAATCACGAGGAGCGTCGAGGCGGAGGCCAGGATGTCGAACGTGCGGCCGTACTCGACCATCTGCTTCACGAGCTCCTCGTCGTGCGGCTGGCCGGCCTGCTTGGCGCGGACGGCGGCGACGCCGGGCGCGATCTTCTCCTGGAGCCGCAGCAGGTCGCCGAGGAAGTTCTCGGCCCCGGGCATGACGAACATGTGCCGGAGGTGCTGGTACTGCAGCAGGCTGTTGTAGAGCTGGAGCACGCCGCGCTGGAAGGGGTTGCGCAGCGCCGATTCCACCTGGTCGGCCAAGCGCGTCTGCTCCTCGATGGCGGCGAGATACGGGCGGATCTCGTTGAACGAGAAACGCCGGTAGCGCGCGGGGATGAAGCCGACGGCCGCGAGGACCTTGCGCGCGGTATCCTGGTATTCGATGCGCAGGTTGTCGTCGTTCTTGCCGATGAGCGTGAGCAGCTCGGGGTTGTCGATGACGAACGTCGGGTAGGTGTCGGCCTTCTCCGGCCGGAACGCCACGTCGAGCAGCCATTCCGTCGGATTGCTGACAAGCGGCTCGCGCACGTGCGCGGAGCGGACTTCCTGGCGGTTCTGCAACTGGAGCAGCGAACTGCGCGCCACGGTGTCGAGCGGCTTGATCCGGCCGTTGGCCAGGACCGGCAGCCGGCCGAAATCATCGAGGTGAAACGCGGCGGGATGGGCGCGCGGGATCAGTGCGACAACGAACACGCCGATGGCCAGGACCAGCGCCGCGAGCGAGAAGAGCTTCTCGGCCAGCGTGAGCGGCGGCACCGCGGGCGTCGCCGAGCCGGTGGCGGCTTCGCTCCCGGCGGCGGCACCCTTGACGCCGCGCTGCCGGCGCCGGGCGATGAACCCGAAAAGGTGCAGCCCAAATTGAGCGAGCAGGCCGACGGCGATCAGCGTGCAGGCGATGTACGGCATCAGCCAGCTGGGGTTGCGCACGACCTGCAGGATCGTCGTTTTGTCTCCCTCGTAGCCGGACTGGTAGAACGTCAGCCCGCCGTACCGCAGCGGGTTGTTCATGTAGATGAGCACCTCGCGGTCGTCGTGCTTGTCCGGCGTCTGCAGGCGCACGCGGCTGGAGAAGTTCTTGGGAATCTCAGTGCCCGGGTACACGTCGTGGCTGAACTTCAGCAGCGTGAGCGAGAAGGGCTGGTACGAGCGGGCGAAGCGCAGCGTGAGCTTCCACTGCCGGCCGCCGAATTCGAAGCGCTGGGGCGCGGGCGCCTGGGTCGAGACGAGCCACGTGCCGACCGAGCCCTGCGGGCCGACGAGCTCGACGAAGCCGGAGGGCGTGTTGCGCTCGTCCTGCTTGTACGTGATCGGCTGCGGGATCGCGTCGACGCGGAGCCCGAGCCCGGCGGTGGCGAGGGTCGTCGGCGCGTTGGGCGCCGCCGGCGCCGGGCCGCGCATCGTCAGCGCGGAGTTCGGGTAGTAGGCGCGCGTGATGACGCGGAACGGGAGCTTCGGGTGCTGCACCGTCGCGTGGCGCTGGAGCAGGCGCTCGGGCACGGTGACCACGTCGTCCACGTCGGGCGCAGTCACGTCGGTGATGGCCAGTTCGACGCGTTGGAAGCTTTCGGCGTAGCTCTTGGTTTCCCCCTCGTTGATCCGCATGTGGTACTCCTGTTGCCAGAGACCGGTGAGGAGCTCGCCGACGAGGAGCAGGATCAGGCCGAAGTGCGCGAGCAGCAGTCCCGTCTTCCGCCAGGAGAAGGTGAAGCGGTAGATGTGGGCGGCGATCAGGTTGATGAGCAGCATCCCGCCGATGACGTAGCCGCCGGGGAAAACGGGCACAGGCACGTCGCCGACTTTCCAGAGGACGAAGAGCGAGCGGAAATACTTCTCCTGCACCGCCCAGATGCCGAGGTTCACCTGGTCGATCGTCGCCGCGAAAACCAGCAGCATGCCCAGGATGAGCAGGACGACGGTCAGGCGGAGCGAAACAAAGAAGTCCCGGAAATCGCGCAGGAGATGGCTCATGGGGTGGGGGCGGCGGGGCGCTTGATCGTTTGGAGAAAGGCGAGGAAGGCGGGCTTGGCGGCCGTGACCGCGGCGTCGGTGGCCGTCAGCTTCACGAACCACGTCGCATCGCCCAGCGGGATGGAGGCGCCGAGGATGCGGTTGGGTTTCTCGCCCTGGCCGCGAATGTCGAAGAGCACGAACTTGAGCCCGTTGTACTCCACGCGCTCGAGCAGCGGCGCGAGTTCAGCCTCGCTGATCGGAGGCAACTGCAATTGGCCGCGCCAGCGATTCATGTTGGCCAGCTCGCCGCCGACATCGCCGGGGAACGCGGTGATGGCGAGGTCGCCTTCGGTGCCGTCGGGCCCTGGGACGGAGAAGGAGGCCTTGCGCATGGCTGACCCAGCCTTGGGCTTCCAGTCGGCCGGGGCGGTCCAGGTAAGACCGGCGCCGTCGGCCGTCGCGACCGGGGTGCCCGCCATGCCGGACCCCATGCCGGGCGCGTTCATCCCCGGCGTGGCGCTCGGTGCGGCATCGGTGGACATGCCACTCGAGGCGAGGGGCATCTCGGCGTCCTTCTCCTTGGGGATGCGGTAGTTTTCAACCGTGGCCTTGCGGCAGCCGATGAGCAGGAGCGGCAGTGCCAGGGCCGCGGCGAGCAGGGAACGAGCAATCATGTGGTGGGACGGTGCTTGTCGTGGATTCACCCGCGGAGTTCAAGCCCCGGGGGGAGTGGAGGACGGAATCCAGTTTGGGAAGGTCTGCAACTGGGAAGGGGGCGGCGGGCCCAGGGCGGCGCGCCGGCGTTTTTCTTTTTGCCGCGGAAGGGCTTCCCGTGAATGTATCCGGCATGACGTTGTCCCCGCTCGGCGACTCCGCCCTGGTGCTCTCCCTGGGGACCACGGTGGACGATGCGACGCTGGCGCGGGTGCGGGCGGTGACCAACGCGCTGCAGGTGCCGCCCCTGCCGGGCGTGGTCGACGTGGTGCCGGCGTTTGCGACGGTCACGGTGTTTTTCGACGTCGCCAAGATCGGCGCGTACGACGGCTTCGTGCAGCAGGTGAACGCGCGGGCCGAGCGCGCGGCGGAAACGATCCTGCGGGCGTCGGGCGGGGGCCGCACCGTCGAGATCGCGGTGTGTTACGGCGGCGAATACGGCCCCGACCTCTCCGAGGTGGCGCACGGTGCGGGGGTGCGGCCCGAGCAGGTGATCGCGTGGCACACCGAGGCATCGTACCGGGTGAACGCGATCGGGTTCGTGCCGGGCTTTGCCTATCTTGGCGGACTGCCAGTGAAGCTGCACCTGCCGCGCCGCCGGACGCCGCGGCCCAAGGTGCCGGCGGGGGCGGTGGGCATCGGTGGGGACCAGACCGGCGTGTACCCGTTGGCGACGCCGGGCGGGTGGAATCTGATCGGGCGGACGCCTCAGCGGCTGTTTGACCCGACGCGCGCGCATCCGGCGCTGCTGCATGCGGGCGACCGCGTGCGATTTCGGGCCATCACCCCGGAGGAGTTTGTCGCATGGAAGTGATCCTGCGCCGGGCGGGCATGCACACGACTGTCCAGGACCTCGGCCGGCCGGGGTACCGGGCCGAGGGTGTGCCGCTGGGCGGCGCGATGGACCGCTATGCGCTGCGCGTGGCGAATCTCCTCGTGGGCAACGACGAGGACACGCCGGCGCTCGAGTTCACCCTGCTGGGGCCGGAACTGGAGTTCTCGCACGAGGCGCTCGTCGCGGTGACCGGGGGCGATTTCGGCGGGCTGCCGCTGGGCCGGCCGGTGCTGGTGGCGGCGGGCCAGCGCGTGAGCTTTCATTCCGCGGCGTCCGGATGCCGCGGCTACCTGGCCATCGCGGGCGGCTTCACCGTGCCGCGCGTGCTCGGCAGCGCGAGCACGTATGTGCGCGGTGGCTTCGGCGGGCTCGAGGGGCGGGTGCTGGCGACCGGGGACGTGCTCCAGGCGCCGGAGGTGAAGCGCCGCGTCGCCGGCCACTGGCGGGTCGATCCGCGGCTGGTGCCGGATTACCACGAGGCGCCCGTCGTGCGCGTCGTGCGCGGCGCGGAGGGCGACGACTACGGGCCCGCGTTTTACGACGAGCCGTATCAGGTTCTCGCGCACTCGGATCGCATGGGCTTTCGCCTGAAGGGGCCGGCGCTCAGCCGGCGGACAGACGCGGAGATCCGGTCGCGTCCCGTGGCGCCGGGAACGGTGCAGGTGCCGCCGGACGGCCAGCCGATCGTGCTGATGGCGGACGCGCAGACGCTCGGCGGATATCCGCAGGTGGCGCACGTGATCACGGTCGACCTCCCGCTCGTCGCGCAGCGACGGCCGGGGGACACGCTGACGTTCCGCGCGGTGGCGCTGGAGGATGCGCGGGAACTCGCCCTTGCGCGGGAGCAGGCGCTCGCCATGTTGCGGCACGGCCTCGCCCTCAAACTCGGCTGACGTGCAACGCTTCATCGACCTCAACTGTGATCTCGGGGAGGGCGCGGGCCAGGACGAGGCGCTCATGCCGCTGATATCGTCGGCCAACATTGCCTGCGGCGCGCATGCCGGCGACCTGGCCACGATGATCGAGACGACCGAACTCGCGTTGCATCATCGCGTGGGCATCGGAGCGCATCCGGGGTACTTTGACCTGCACGATTTTGGCCGGCGCGAGCGCGACATCACGCCCGCCGAGGCGGGGCGGCTGGTGCTGATCCAGGTGGAGCAGCTCCATGAAATTGCGGGGACGAAGTTACGGCACGTGAAGCTGCACGGCGCGCTCTACAACCAGGTGTGCCGCGACGCCTACCTCGCCGAGGGCGTCGTCGCCGATCTCGCGCGGCTCTGGCCAAACCTGATCGTGTACGCGCTTGCCGGCAGCGAACTCGCGCAACTCGCCCGTGCCCGCGGGCTGCGCGTGGCGCACGAAGTCTTTGCCGACCGCACTTACCAGCGCGACGGCACGCTCACCCCCCGCGCGCGGCCCGACGCGCTGATCCACGACGAGGCGGCGGCCGTGGCCCAAGTGCTGCGGCTCCTGCGCGAAGGCGTCGTGCGCGCGACCGACGGCACCGACGTCCCGCTGCGGGCCGACACGATTTGCCTGCACGGCGACGGTCCGCACGCGGTGGCCTTCGCGCGCCGGCTGAACCGGGAATTGGAGGCGGCGGGCGTGGTGATCCGGCCCTGCACCGGATGATCAAGTTGATCGGCATCCTGGTGGTGGCGGTGGGCTTCGCATTGCGGGCGAACACGCTGCTCGTCGTCCTCGTCGCCGGTGTGGTCACGGGTCTCGTCTCCGGGATGTCCTGGCACGAGATCGTAGCGCAGTTCGGCACCTATTTCGTCGAGAACCGCTACATGACGCTGCCGGTGATCCTGATGTTGCCGCTGGTGGGCATGCTCGAGCGCCACGGCCTGCGGGAGCGCGCCGAGACGCTGATCCGTCGCGCGCGGGCGGCGACTGCGGGCCGCGTGCTCCTGCTGTACTCGGTGATGCGGCAGATCTCGATCAGCCTCGGCGTGCGCATCGGCGACCACGCGAGCGCGGTGCGCCCAATCGTGGCGCCGATGGCGGAGGCCGCGGCCGCGCGGCTGCTGGCCGACGCGTCGGGCAGGGCCGGAGGCGGGGCGGGACCCGCGCGCGAGCTTCCGGTCAAGGTCGTGCACGACATCCGCGCGCATGCGGCGGCGGCGGAGAACGTCGGCAACTTCTTCGGCGAGGATGTGTTCATCGCGGTGGGCGCGGTGCTCTTGATGAGCGGCTTCTTTCAGAGCGTTGGGATGCAGGTTAGCGTCTGGGCGCTGGCGCTTTGGGGCATCCCGACCGCGATCGTCGCCTTCCTGCTGATGTGGTGGCGCGCTCGCGTGCTGGACCGCCGGATCGCCGCCGCCCTCGCGCGGACGCCGCCCGCGGGCGGCGCAGTGCCGGCGGCTGGAGAAACGGCGAAGGGGAAGCCGGAGGAGGGCCGCACGTGACGCCGACGAACCTCCTCAGCTTCGAAGTGTTTTACGTGATTTGCGGCGTGATGCTCGCGGGTGTCGCCGTGCGGATCGGCCGCGATCGCACGCATCCGCGCCGCTGGGGCTCCGCCACCTTCTGGCTCCTGCTGGCGATCGTGTTCCTCTTCGGCAAGGCGCTGCCGGCCCTCGCCAGCGGCTACCTCGTGGTGGCGATGGTCGTGCTCGCGGCGGCCCGGCAGGTCGGCCTGCCGCGGCGGCCGGAAGAATCGCGGGCCGAGCGCATGGCCGAGGCGGTGCGGCTCGGCAACCGGCTGTTCTGGCCCGCGCTGCTGGTGCCGGCGGTGGCGCTCGTCGGCTCGGCCCTGCTCGGGCGAATCCAGTTCGGCGTGGTGCGGCTCGCCGATCCCAGGCAGGCCGCCCTTGTGTCACTCGGACTCGGCGCGATCGTTGCGCTGGTCGTCGGCCAGCGGCTGCTCCGTGCCGGCATGGCCACGCCCCTGCGCGAGGGCTCGCGGCTGCTCGAAACCGTGGGCTGGGCGTTGATCCTGCCGCAATTGCTCGCGGCGCTCGGCGGCGTCTTCCAGCGCGCCGGCGTCGGCGCCGTGGTGGCGGACGTGACCACAAGCCTGGTGCCGACGCAGTTTCCGCTCGTGGCGGTGATCGCCTACTGCGTGGCGATGGCGCTTTTCACGATGTGCATGGGCAACGCGTTCGCCGCCTTTGCCGTGATCACCGCGGGCATCGGCCTGCCGCTGATCGTGCAGCAGCATCACGGCAATCCCGCCATCATGGCCGCGATCGGGATGCTGTCCGGCTACTGCGGTACGCTGATGACGCCCATGGCCGCCAACTTCAACATCGTGCCCGCGATGCTCCTGGAGCTGCCCGACAAGAACGCCGTCATCAAGGCGCAGCTCCCCATCGCGCTCGCGTTGCTCGCGGCCAACATCGGGCTCATGTACCTCCTTGTTTACCGATTCTGATGCAGACCGTCCTTGTCACCGGCTTTGAATCCTTTGGCGGCGATGCCCGCAACCCGTCCGCCGAGCTCGCGCAGGCCCTCGCCGGCCGCGTGATCGGCGGTGGGCGCGTCGTGACCGCTGTGCTGCCCTGCGTGTTCGGCGCGTCCAGCCGCGAACTCTTGGCGCTGGTGCGCCGGCACCGTCCGGCCGTGGTGCTGTGTCTCGGGCTTGCCGTGAATCGGACCGAGATCACGCCCGAGCGCGTGGCGATCAACATCGATGACGCGCGCATCCCCGATAACGCCGGGGCGCAACCCGTCGACCGCCCCATCGTGCGCGGCGGCCCGACGGCGTACTGGTCAACGCTGCCGGTGAAGCCGATCGTCACGGCGCTGCGCCGGCGGCGGCTGCCGGCCAGCGTGTCTCAGACCGCCGGCACGTTCGTCTGCAACCATGTGTTTTACGCGCTCATGCACGCGCTGCGGCGGCAGCGGGCGGTGCGCGCCGGCTTCATGCACCTGCCGTGGCCGGCGGACTGGCCCGGTCACGCCGGCGCGAAGGTGACGTTTGCGGAGTTGGGCCGCGCGGTGGAGGCGGCGATCGCCGTCGCGCAACGGTAGCGCCGCGCGGGTGCGAAGGCGGGCTGGGCGGCGGCGAGCGTGGCTTCGACGCGCGCCGCGGGGCCGCCACGGGTCAGTTCGGGCGCGCGGCCTGGACGGCGACAACGCAGACGTCGTCCTCGAAGGCGGTGCGTTCGCTGAAGCGCTGCAACTCGTCGAGCAGGCTGACGCACAGTGGTTCCGGCGTGGTGCGGCCAGTGCGGCGGAGAAACTCCCAGAGCCGCTGGTCGCCGAACATCTCGCCGGCGGCGTTTGCGGCCTCGATGACGCCATCGGTGAACCCCAGCAGGAGATCGCCGGTGCCGAAGGCACACTGGTGATTGGTGAAGGCGATGTCGGCGATGAGCCCGGCGGCCGGCTCCGGATCGTTGGGCGCGAGCCGCATGAGCACCCCCGTGTCGCCGCGCACGATCATCGGCGCGGGATGGCCGGCATTGGCATAGAGGAGCGTGCCGGCGGTGAGATCGATGATCCCGAGAAAGACTGTGGCGAAGACGGGCTGGCCGGTCTGTTCGACCACCGGCATGAGGCTGCGGTTGATCTCGCCGAGGACGGCCGCCGGATCGGCGGCGCGGAAGCCCATTTCCTCGACCACGCCGCGCACCAGGCTGGTGAGGAGGCCGGCGCGCACGCCGTGGCCCATCACGTCGCACACGACGACCCCGCAGAGGGTATCGCTGATGCGGACGAAATCGAAGAAGTCGCCGCCGAGCGTGGTGGCGGGAATGTAGCGATGGGCGAACTCGAGCGCGCTGCGCTGGCCGGTGGCGCCAGGGAAAACGGGATACGGCCGCGTGAGGAAGGCCTCCTGCACCTGGCGGGCCATGCGGAGATCGGCCTCCATTTCCTCGGTGCGGCGCTCGAGCTCCTGTTCGGCGATCTTGCGGCGGGTGATGTCGTGGCTGATGCCGACGAGACCGATGAGTTTGCCGCGGAGGTCGTGGAGCGGGACCTTGGTCACGAGGGACCAGTGGTTGCCGCCGATGGCGAAGTCGGGCTTCTCCTGGTTGATGATGCGCTCGCCGGCGAGGACGAGCTTGTCGTCGGCCAGGGCCTGCTCGCCGCGCTTGCCGGGAAAGAAGTCGGTGGTGGTGCGGCCCACGGCCTCGGTCTGGTCCTTGACCCCGAGGAAGTTCAGGTGCGCGCGATTGTTGAGCACGTACTTCGACTCCTGGTCCTTCACGTAGAGCCGGCTCGGCAGGTTATCGATGATGGTGCGGAGAAGGGTTCGCTCCTCGATCAGCCGCTCCTCGGCGCGCTTCGCGGGAGTGACGTCGCGGGTGAGCCCGAACGTGCCGATGAGCCGGCCGTTCTGGTCATACCACGGCAGCTTGGTGGTCGAGCCCCACGCCTGGGACCCGTCGCGCGTGGTGATGAGCTCGGTCTTGTTGATGATGGGCTGGCCGGTGCGGATGATCGCCTGCTCGTCGGCGTAGGCGCGCTCGGCGTGCTCGCGGGAGAAGTAGTCGAAGTCGGTCTTGCCGATGCAGTCTTCGGGCGTGGCGACGCCGAGCTCGCGGGCGTGGGCGAGGTTGTTGCGGACAAACCGGCTCTGCAGGTCCTTGAAGTAGATCCGGTCGGGGATCGTATCCATGAGCACGCGCAGGATCGCGGAATCGAGCGCCATGGCTTCGGGCGTGGGAGTCGGGGAGGGCGCAGGGGCGTCGCTCATGAGGAGAGAGAATACGGTCCGGGCGCGCGGAGTCTAGCACTCCGCCGCGGTGGGCCGGCGCAGGCTTCCCGCAAAATGGCGTAGCCATTTTGCTGAGCAGCCTGCGGACGAAGTCCGGCAGGCTGCTGGCTAGACGTTGAACCGGAAGAGGGCGACGTCGCCGTCCTGAAACACGTACTCCTTGCCCTCGAGCCGGTACTTGCCGGTTTCGCGGGCGGCGGCGGTGCTGCCGAGGCGGGAGAGGTCGTCGTAGCTGACGACCTCGGCCTTGATGAAGCCCTTCTCGAAATCGGTGTGGATGACGCCGGCGGCCTGCGGGGCTTTCCAGCCCTTCTTGATCGTCCAGGCGCGCACCTCCTTTTCGCCGGCCGTGAAGTAGGTCTGCAGGCCGAGCAGCGTGTAGGTGCCGCGGATCAGGGCGGACACGCCGGAGTCGTCGACGCCGAGGTCCTTGAGGAAGGATTTGCCCTCCTCGGGTGAGAGGTCGATGAGCTCGGACTCGATCTTGGCACTGATCGGCACGTAGGCGGCGTCGTGGTGGGTGCGGACGTAGCCGGCGACGGCCTGGACGAACTTGTTCTGCTCGGCGGTGGCGAGGTCGCTCTCGGCGACATTGCAGGCGAAGAGCACCGGCTTGGCGGTGAGAAGCTGGAAGAGCTTCATCATTTCCTTCTCGTCGTCGGACGCGGCGAGGACGTTGGCGGTCTTGCCGGAGTTGAGGTGGGGCTCGAGCTTCTGGAGCAGCGCCATCTCGGCCTGGGCCTCCTTGTCGCCGGACTTGGCCTTCTTCTGGGTCTTGTCCATGCGTTTGGTCACGGCGTCGAGGTCGGCGAGCACGAGCTCGGTGGTGATGACCTCGATATCGCGGACCGGGTCGATGCCGCCCATGGTGTGGACAATGTCGGTGTCCTCGAAGCAGCGGACGACCTGCACGATGGCGTCGACCTCGCGGATGTTGGCGAGGAACTGGTTGCCGAGGCCCTCGCCCTTGCTGGCGCCGGCGACGAGGCCGGCGATGTCGACGAACTCGATGGCGGCGGGGATGACGACGCTGGTCTTGGCAATCTTTTGCAGGACGGCGAGGCGGTCGTCGGGCACGGTGACGACGCCGACGTTGGGCTCGATGGTGCAGAACGGATAGTTCGCGGCCTCCGCCTTGCGGGAGCGGGTGAGCGCGTTGAAGAGAGTCGATTTGCCCACGTTGGGCAGTCCAACGATGCCAGCTTTCAGCATAAGCCGCGAAACGTCTCGTGCGCAGCGAGGCCGGTCAACGGGAAAGATTGCGCCCGCCGGAGCGCCGCGTCCTGCCCTCGCAGGCGACAGGAAGCTGACAAAGTGACGCCCCGACCCCATTTCGACGGGGTCGGGGCGTCACTTTGTCAGCTTGACGTGCCGCACGTCGGTTGAGGGTGCCTTGCGGGCAGCGTCAGTTTGCGGTCAGTTCAGCGCGCGCGTCGCGGACCCCATCCCGACGGGGTCAGCAACGGTCACTTTGTCAGCTTTCGAGCCCGTGCCGCGGAATGATTCAGGAGCCAAAACCGCCGGCGGTCGCCGCACGGCACTTCCCTGGCTGCCGCGCGTCGCGCCGGTGCGGCCTAGGACTCGGGCGTTCAGACCCGCTCGCTGCGGGCTTTCCACAAACGGGTACGGATCGCCCCGGCCGAGCTCATTCCGAGCATCGTCGCGATCCGCCCATACGGAACTCCGCTGCGTCGAAGCTCCTGCGCGACCGCGACCTTCCATTCCGCCCGCGGGGACGAGCCATCCAGATCTTCCGGTCGGCGCCCCGCATTCCGAAGGGCGGAAGCGAACGCTGCCTGCCAACGCGCCGCCCTCATCGCTTTGAGTTCCTGTCCGATGAGCCCTTGGGCCAGTGCGTGTTGCGCATGTTCCCTGGCGAGACTCTGTTTCCAGCCTTCTGTGCCAATGGCCCATTCCTCGTGGTCACCTGCGACTTCGGATTCACGCTGCTCAACGATAGCCCTCCCGCGTTCAATCAAGTGTTCCACATACGCGGCATACGATGCGCGATCTTCGGCTAGACCCTTCGCGGCGAGCCACACGTCAAAACTCATGCACTCCCACCGGGACACTGCCATCAGCTGTCGTGCGCTGCTCCACCTGAACCGCGCCACCTGTTCGGGAGGCACGATTCGCGCCTTAACAGGGTTCAGATGAATGTAGTCCACCACGTTGCCAAGCGCGACGGCGTCCTCGATCAACCCGGCATGAAAGCGTCCCTGGAACAGGTGCCCCTGCTCGACGCGGAAGCGATTGAACCGACATGCGAATGTGGTTTCGAGCCACTGCATCCCCTGACTAAGGTCGGCATGCGGCGTCGTGACTGCCAAATGAAAGTGATTTCGCATCAGGGCGTAGGCATGCAGACGCCATTGGTAAACCTGGCAGGCCTCCTTTAGCACTTCTTCAAACGCACTTGCGGCTCCCGGTGAAACAAACACGTCCGATCGATAGTTGCCGCGATTCACGAGGTGGTACATCGCCCCTTGAAATTGGATCCGTAGTCGGCGTGCCATGAGCCAAAGGAATTTTACCAGAGCGATAGCGTCAATTGATTTTTACCAACGGGGCCAAGCTGACAAAGAGACGCCCTGACCCCATCCCGACGGGGTCGGGGCGTCACTTTGTCAGCTTGACGTGCCGCACGTCGGTTGAGGGTGCCTTGCGGGCAGCGTCAGTTTGCGGTCGGTTCAGCGGGCGCGTCGCGGATTACACGTGGCAGGGCGCGCCAGAGGTTCAGGGGCCGGTTGGGGCAAAGCCGGGCGCTGCTCGGACGGGCGGCCGACGTTCTGCTCGACAATGCGCGCAGAGGTGGGCAAGCCAGCGGGCGATGGCTCAGCACGCGACGCTCCAAGACGTGGCCGACAAGGCGGGGGTGCACCGTTCCACCGTCGCCCTGGCGTTGCGGGACCATCCGCGCATCCCTCAGGCCACCCGGCGACGCATCCAGGCGATCGCCCGCAAGATCGGCTATCGGCTGAACCCGCTGGTCGCCGCGTTGATGCGGGCGCGCCGGACCGGTCGACCGGTGAAACACGTCTCCCTGGCGTTCGTGACGAACTACCCGACCCGCTGGGGCTGGCGGCCGGAGAACCATGATCGCCCTGACTTTTTCCCCGGCGCGGTGCAGCGCGCGAAGGACTTCGGCTACAAGCTCGAGCACTTCTGGCTGGCCGAGCCCGGGATGACGCCGTCGCGGTTTTGCGACATCCTGAGCGCGCGCGCCATCAACGGCCTGATCATCGGCCGCCTGCCGCCGGGGCAACGCGAGCTGCAGCTCGATTGGGACCGCTTTTCAGCGGTTGCATTGGGACTGACCCTCCGTTCGCCCCTGCTGCATCATGTGACCGAGAACCACTTCGAGACGGCCTGGACGGCGATGGACCAGTGCGCCGAGCGCGGCTACCAGCGCGTCGGCTACGTCTACACCGATGCCAACGATAGCCCGCGGGTGGGGGACCGCTGGGTCAGCGCCTACCTCGGCCAGCAGCAGAAGCTGCCGCCGGCGCGCCGCATCCCCGTCTGCCCCGGCATGCCGGCTGACGCCAGCGGCTTTGCCGACTGGTTCCGTCAACACCGCCCCGATGCTCTCCTCGTCAGTCATGCCGCGCCGGTCCGAAAGTGGCTCGACGCGCTGGGGCATCGCGTCCCGGACGACGTGGGACTGATCGAACTCGAGGATCGCCCCGACGCCGGATGTGCGGGCGTGTACTACGATGCCGAGAAGATCGGCGCCCTCGGCGTCGAACTCCTGATCGGCATGATGCACCGCAACGAAACCGGCGTCCCGACTGATCCGCATGAGGTGCTGCTCAGCGGCGCCTGGCGCGAGGGAGTCACGCTGCCGCACCGCACCGGGCGCGTGGACCTCACGGCGTGACCGCCGCCCGCTCCCGCTGAGGCGCTCGGACGGACCGCCGGCTTGCCCGTCGACAATGCGCGCACAACCGCCATTGTCCGGCGAACGCGGCGTCGCGTCTCATTTCGAAAACCCCCAATTCCATGGCATCACCTACTGACCCCGCCGGTGCTCCAGCGACCGGTGCCGCGTCCGCCGGCGGCAACTTCCGCTGGACCGTCTGCGGCCTCCTCTTCTTCTCGGTCGCGATCAATTATATCGACCGAAACATCATCGCGATCCTCAAGGTGCCGCTCAGCAAGGAGCTGGGATGGAGCGATGCCGACTACGGTCACATTGCCGCCGCTTTCCAGATCGCCTACGCGATCGGCTACCTCTTCGGCGGGCGGCTGATGGATCGCTTCGGCGTGAAGCGCGCGCTGCCTTGGGCGGTCGCGCTTTGGAGCGTCGCTGCCGCCGCGCACGGCCTGTGCTCGCTAATCTCGCCGACGGCCATGGCCACGTTCTCGCTGCCGTGGTTCTCGTCCGCCTCGCGCACGCTCACCTTTGTGCTGCCATTCACCGCGCTGGGCTTCATCTCGGCGCGCGCGCTGCTCGGCCTCGCCGAGGGCGGCAACTTCCCCGGCGCGATCAAGGCGGTCGCAGAGTGGTTCCCAGTCAAGGAACGTGCCCTCGCCACCGGCATCTTCAACGCCGGCACCAACGTCGGCGCCGTGCTTTGCCCGTTCGCCGTGCCGCGGCTCTACGCCGCGTGGGGCTGGCCGATGACTTTCTACGTCACCGGCGCGCTCGGCTTCGTCTGGCTCGCCGCGTGGTGGTGGCTCTACGAAAACCCGGAGCAGCAGAAACGGCTCTCCGCAGCGGAACTCGCCTACATCCGCGCCGGCCAGCCCAAGGTTGTCGCCGCCGCGCCGACTGTCCCTTGGCGCTCGCTCCTCGGCTTCCGCGCCACGTGGGCGTACCTGGCTGCCAGCATTTTCGCCGGCCCGGTGTGGAACATCTACATGTTCTTCCTCCCTGACTTTCTGCATAAGCAGTATCACCTCGAGCTTACCCAGATCGGCAACTGGACCGCCATCTTCTACGTGATCGCGTCCTTCGGCGGCATCGCCGCGGGCTGGCTGCCGGGCTTCCTGCTCGGGCGAGGCTGGACGGTCAATGGTGCCCGCAAGATCTCGATGCTCATCTGCGCGCTGGCCGTCACCCCGATCTTCATCGCCCCGCATGTGCCCGCGGTATGGCTGACGGTGCTCATTGTCGGCATCGCCGGCTCGGCCCACCAGGGCTGGTCGGCCAACCAGTTCAGCTTTGCGTCCGACACCATGCCCCGCCAGGCCATCAGCTCCCTCGTCGGGCTCGGTGGCTTCGTCGGCTATTTCACCGGCGCCGTGTGGGCCGAAGTCATCCCGGCTGTCCTCAAGGCGACCGGCAGCTACTCCGGCATCTTCGCGGTCGCCTCGGTCATGTACCTCGTCGCACTGCTCTTCCTGCACTTGCTGGTGCCGAAGATCGAGGCGGCCAAGTAACCGCGGGCTTACACGGCTCCGCCTTCCTCTCTCGCTCGTCCTCATCTCGTTCCGCTCCGTATGAACATTGTCACGTTCCAGGTTGGTCGTCCCGCGGGCACCTCTGCGCGGGCGGAGTCTGCATCCGGTCACGGTTTCGCCCGCGCGTGCCAGCGGACGTTCGTCGCAGCGCTGCTGCTGACCGCGCTTGGCGCGTCGGCCGCGCAGGTGAAACGCGACGTCGAGTACGGTCGCGTCGACGACGAGCGGCTGCTCCTCGATGTGCACCAGCCGGACGGCAACGGTCCGTTTCCCGTCGCCATCCTGATCCACGGCGGCGGCTGGAGCGGCGGTGACAAGAGCGGCAGCAACAAGCCGGGCGACGGCGCGGACATCACGCCGTGGTTCGCCCTGCTGCTGCAGGCCAAGTACACGCTCTTCTCGATCAACTACCGGCTCGCGCCTAAGCATCCGTGGCCGGCGTGCGAGGAGGACGTCGAGACCGCCATTCGCTGGGTCAAGGCCCATGCCTCGGAGTACCAGGGCGACCCCGCGCGCATCGCGCTCTTCGGCCACTCGGCCGGCGGACACCTCGCGATGTACGCGGCCACCCGCACCGATCCGCGCGTGCAGGTGCAGGCCGTCGTCGGCTTCGCCCCGGTCACAGATCTCGTCTCCGACACCGAGCGCCGCGGCGGCCTCAGTACTTCGCTGCAGAAGCTCTTCGGCCTCATGCAGGACCTCACGCCCGAGTCCCGCGCGGTCCTGCGCGACGTCTCTCCGCTCCAGCACGTGCACGCCAAGATGCCGCCCGTGCTGATCGTCCACGGCGACGCCGACAAGACCGTGCCTTTGAGCATGTCCATCGCGTTCATCGCGCGCCTGCGGACCGCCGGCGTGCGCGCCGAGCTCATCACCCGCACGGGCGTGCCGCACTCGTTGGTGAAGGGCGACGAGATCGATACCTCCTACCGCGCGCCGATGCTGGAATGGCTCCAGCAGACGCTCGTCCCCAAACTCAGTGACGCGAAACTGGGACCGGCTCTCCGATGATGGCTTCACCTGCTGATTTTGATGCGACCAACGCGGCGGCCGCCGCCCATGTCCTGCCGCCGCCCGCCTGGGTGTCCGATGCGGGCGACGGCACGTACCGCAACCCGGTGTTGTGCGCCGACTATTCGGATCCGGATGCGATCCGGGTGGGCGACGACTTCTGGCTGACCGCTTCGAGCTTCGGTCACGCGCCCGGGCTGCCGATTCTGCACTCGCGGGATCTGGTGAACTGGACGCTCGTCAATCACGCCCTGCCGCAACTCACGCCGGTGGAGCACTTCAAGACGCCGCGCCACGGCGGAGGCGTCTGGGCGCCGTCGATCCGGCATCATGCGGGCAAGTTCTGGATCTACTATCCCGACCCGGACTTTGGCCTCTATGTGGTGACGGCGGACGACCCGCGCGGGCAATGGTCCGCGCCCACCCTCGTGTTGGGCGGCAAGGGGCTCATCGACCCGTGTCCGCTCTGGGACGCCGACGGCCAGGGCTACCTGGTGCACGGCTGGGCGAAGAGCCGCGCGGGCATCTGCAACCGCGTCACGCTGCACAAACTTTCCGCCGACGGCCTGCGCACGGTGGATGAGGGCAAGGTGATCATCGATGCCGACAAGCTGACCGGCTGGCAGACCCTCGAGGGCCCAAAGCTGTATCGCCGCGGCGAGTACTACTTCGTGTTCGCGCCGGCCGGCGGCGTGGCGACCGGCTACCAAGCCGTGTTTCGGTCAAAGAATATCTACGGTCCCTACGACTCGCGCATCGTGCTCGAGCAGGGGCGCACGCCCATCAACGGCCCGCACCAGGGCGCGTGGATCGACACCCCGACCGGCCAGCACTGGTTCCTGCATTTCCAGGACCTCGCGGCGTACGGCCGGATCATGCACCTGCAGCCGATGCAATGGGACGCGGACGGCTGGCCGAGCATGGGCACGCCTGGCGTGGCGGGTGTTGGCGAGCCGGTGCTGCGGCACGTGAAACCCGGCGTGGCCCCGGCGCCGATCGCGGTGCCGGCGACCTCGGATGATTTTCGCGCGGCGAAGCTCGGCCTCCAGTGGCAGTGGCAGGCCAATCCGGAGACATCGTGGCTAGAGCTGCGGCCGAAGGATGCGGGCCTGCGCCTGCACGCGGTGCCGGCGCCGGCGGACGCGAACTCGCTCTGGCTCGCGCCGAACCTGCTGCTGCAGAAGTTCCCTGCGCCGCGGTTCGTGACGACGACGCAGCTGAGCTTCGCGCCGGCCGCGGAGGGCGAGACAGCGGGCTTGGTGGTGTTTGGCTACAGTTACGCGTGGCTTGGGCTGCGCCGCACTGCCGAAGGACTCGCGTTGGTCCACGTCACGTGCAACGCCGCGCAGGAGGGCAATCCCGAGCGGGAGCTCGCGCGCGTGCCCGCGAAGGCAGCGAAAGTCTGGCTCCGCGTAAGCGTGGGGGACGATGCGACCTGTGCGTTCAGCTACAGTTTCGACGGCGACACCTACCAGCCGATCGGTGCGGCTTTCCACGCGACGGTCAGCAAGTGGGTCGGCGCCAAGGTGGGCCTGTTTGCCCAGGCTCCCGCCGGGACCACGAAACGCGGCTACGCCGACTTCGCGTGGTTCGACGTCGCGCCGGGAAAGTAGCCGGCGCGGCGGCGGACGAAAGGCGCGGTCCGGGTGAACCGCGAACGGAACACGTGAACCGCGAAAGGCGCGAACAAGCGCGAAGATCGGGGAACGTCGATCGCGAGAGACGAACGCGTGAGCGAGGTCGACCACATCGGATTTTCGCGGCCCGATTCGCGAGTGTTCGCGGTCAACGCTGGTTTGGGAATCGCGGAGTAAAGATGTGGAAGTGACCACGAATGGACGCGAAGCGACACGAATGAAGACCGCTGACCAAGTGGCAGATAGGAGCACCTGCGCCATTCGTGTCCATTGGCATCCCTCTCTCGGATTCCCATCTCCGCAGCGCGTGGTGAATCGCGGACAGAACAGGTGAACCGCGAAAGGCGCGAACAGGCGCGAAAACCGGGCGACGTCGGGCGCGGGAGACGAACGCGTGAGCGACACCGCCGACCTCGGGTTTTCGCGGCCCGGTTCGCGAGCGTTCGCGGTGAACGCTGGTTCGAAGATTGGGGCGTAAGGATGTGGGAAGAATCACGAACGGACCCGAGGTTTGCGCGGGGCGGTGATGCTCAGGCGGCGACGGCTGCGGGTGCGCCGCGCGCGGCGAGTTCTTCGACCGCGGTTTCGGCGGCGGCGAGGGAGTGGGCGAGCCGCTCGTCCTGATACTCCTCGTGGCCGACGCGCACGAATGTCACGTCAGTGAGACCGATGAACCCGAAGACGGTCGTGAGATGCGGTTCGAGGAAGTTGAGGTGGGCGAGCGCGCCGCCGGGCAGGAGCGAGCCGTCACCGGCCGAGGTCAGCACGACCACGGGTTTCGATTGCAGCAGCGGCGTGTACGGCTGGGCGGCTTCGGCGTTGAAGCCGAAGGTACGGCCGACGCGGACAATCTGGTCGATGTAGGCCTTGAGCTGGGCCGGCAGGCCAAAGTTGTACACCGGCGCGCCGATCACGATGGCGTCGGCCCGCTCGATCTCGGCGATGAGCGCGTCGCTCGACGCCAAGGCGTCGAGCATGGCCGGCGTGCGCCGCTTCGGATCGGCGAAGGCGGCGGCGATCCAGGGCTCGTTGACAACGGGCGGCGGGGACTGCGTGAGGTCGCGCTCCACGACCTGGCCATCGGGGTGGTGCGTTTTCCAGGCCGCGACGAGGCGCGTGGTGAGCCGGCGGGTGATGGAGCGGGTGACGCGTCCGCTGGAGTGTATGACGAGGAGGTTGTTCATGGCGGGCGCAGCTTACGCGCGCTCCGCCGTGCGTGCTTCGTCTCAAAATTGTGAGTCGCTCACGAGAAAGTGAGTGGGCGGCGTTGCCCTGCGCGGCGCGGGGAGGGCACGACGGCGCGACGTAGCTGCGCAGCGGTGCCGAAGCAACGCCGTGGGGACGGGGAGAGCGGCCTCGGACGATGGTGGCGTTTTGCCGTTGGCGGAACGCGGGGGCCGCGCGGCCGGAGATCAGAGGCGAACCCGGACCGAGGCGGGGCGTTTGACCCTCGCCGGCTGGGCGCGGCGGGCAAGATAGGCCACTCCCCAGGCCTCGAGTTGATCCATCACGGCCGAGAGGCTCGCGCCGTATTGGGTCACCTCATACTCCACGCGGGGCGGCGTCTCGGGATAGAGCGTGCGGCGGATAATGCCGTCGGCCTCGAGTTGCCGCAGTTGCACGGTGAGCGCCTGGGCGGTGATGCCGGTGAGGGCGGCCTGCAGCTCCGAGAAACGCCGCGGGCCGGTCTTGAGCTCGAAGAGGAGCGACGGTTTCCAGCGTCCGCGGATCACGTCAATCGCGGCGCGCACGGGGCAATCGTCGTGCAGGCGGTCGATCTTCTGCTCGTAGTCGGCCAGGGATTTCACGCGCGCACGGTAGCGGTCGCGCTCCGGCTGACAAATCACGCGGCCACTTGAGCGCGGGACCGCGGCGCGGGGTGAAACGGGCGCGCCGCCGTTGGGACGCTAACGTTTCGCGGGCGATTTTTTGGCGGTGCCGCGGCGGCTCGCGCGGAGCAGCCGGCGCAGGCGCCAGCGTTGCCAGCCACTGACGATGTAGCCCGGGCAGCGCGGGGTGCCGCAGCGGCAGGGGTGGAGGGACCATTCGGCGAGCGGGAAGCCGTAATCGAAGGTGAGTTCCTCGCCGGCGGGGATGTCGCGGCGGGCGACGATCCAGATGTGGCCGCGCACGGTCTGGGACTCGCAGTTCGGCGCGCAGGAATGGTTGATGAGCCGTGCGGGATTGCGCCGGGTGCGGCCGTCGAGGTCGTAGCGCTGGTTGAGGTTGAAGATGTACACGCTGCCGTCGCCGCCGCGTTCGGCGCGTCGCAGGCGGGCTTCCTCGCGGCG
Organism: Opitutus sp. ER46; assembly: GCF_003054705.1. Classification (NCBI taxonomy): domain Bacteria; kingdom Pseudomonadati; phylum Verrucomicrobiota; class Opitutia; order Opitutales; family Opitutaceae; genus Opitutus; species Opitutus sp. ER46. The sequence goes on along the minus strand of NZ_QAYX01000022.1, from coordinate 481,779 downwards.
CCGCGCCTCCGCCTTGGTGATGCGCTCACCCGTGTATTCGATGATCCGCGTGCCGGCGGGAATCTCCCGTGCGGCGCGCACACCGCGCCCATGGATGGCCGAGGTGACGACCTCGATCCAGGCGTGGGTGTTGGCGCGGTGGCTTGCTCGTTCCATGGAGGCCTTCACCGAATACCGTCGCACGCCCCGCCGGCAACATCCGTCATTGGCGATCTCGCCGGTCGCCGCGACGGCGCGGCCCGCCGGGTTCGGGCTTGTCGCAAGGTCAGTTACGCGGCCAACTAGGCGCTCTCAAATGACTTCTGGCGCGTTGTGGACTGTGGCGCTGATGCCGCTCCCTTTCTGGGCGTTCGCGTGGCTGGCTTTCAAGAGGGGGGCGCCCGCAGTCTCGGTCGCGTTCAGGTCGCGTCGTTGGCCGCAGACGGACGCCGAGATCACGTCGATGACGGTTCTACGAGCGAGGTACCTAAACGACGGCCCGTCGAACCGGTGGCGTTGGTATGTGCGGTATCGATATCGCCTCGGATCTGAAACGTACTGGGGCGACCACAAGACCCGGTCGGCCAGGAGCCTGGAGGGGATGCAGGCGAAGTTCCCATATGGCGAGGGTGGTCGTGTTCCGATCTACTATTGTCCCGAGAATCCGCATGAATCGTGCGTCGTGCCGGGCTTCACCGTCGAGCGCTTGGCGCTGTGGATCGTCGGCGCGCTGCTCGCCGTTTGCCCAACAATCCTGTGTGTGATGCTCCTGTTTGCATCGCTGCGGAGCTGAAGTGGCGTCGTCGGAGACGATCGGCGGTTAATCGGCTTGCGCGGGGTGGGGCGCCTCGTATCTCTCTGGCCACACAAGTCGGCGCCACGGAGAGGTGGCAGAGTGGTCTATTGCGGCGGTCTTGAAAACCGCTGTGGGTGCAAGCTCACCGGGGGTTCGAATCCCTCCCTCTCCGCCATTTTTGCTGGCGCAAAAATGGAAAGCGTACGCGGGGGAACTGGGGAGGTCCGGAATATTCGGGCTGGGTGTAGCGCGCGGACTGGTGCGAAGCTGTGCGGGACGGGCACTTGCGCAGGATGCGCTTACGCGCACGATCGCGGCTATGAAACTGCTGCGCTGGGTTGTTCCTGTGGGTCTCGCAGCCCTGTTCTGGGCTGTGCTGCCGGTGAGTGCGTCGGAGGGCGCGCCGAAGGGTGACGTTCATCGTTTCAAGATCGGCGCGCTCGATGCGTTCGCGCTGCGCGATGGCAGCATCACGATGCCAAACGACGGCACGGTCGTCGGGGTCGGCGAACCGCCTGCCAAGGTCGCGGCGCTGTTGCAGACCGCGGGGCTGCCCACCGACAAGGTCGAGTTCAGCCTGCAGCCGCTGCTCGTGCGGGCCGGAAAGCGCGTCGTGTTGTTCGACACCGGCGCCGGCAAGGCGGACTGGGCGGTGGCCGGCCAGCTGCCGGCGTCGTTGCGGGCGGCGGGAATCAATCCCGAGGACGTGACCGATATCTTCATTTCGCACGGGCATGACGACCACCTCGGCGGGTTGCTCGACGCCGACGGCAAGCTGGCGTTTGCCAACGCGACCATCCGCCTCGCGGCGGCCGAGTGGGCGTGGATCCGGCAACGTCCGGCCAACGCCGCCCTCGTCGCGGCGATCACGCCAAAGGTGGCGACGTTCCGCCCGGGCGAGAAGATCGCGCCGGAGATCACGACCGTGGACCTCGGCGGGCACACGCCCGGGCATGTCGGGGCGGAGATCGTCTCGCAGGGCGAGCGGCTGTTCTACATCGGCGATGCGGCGCATCATTCGATCATCTCGGTGCAGCGGCCCGACTGGACGATCGCGTTCGACGTGGACGCCGCCGCGGGCAAAACCCAGCGCCGCGCGCTGCTGCAAAAGGCGGCGGAGAACGGCGTGCGCATCTATGCGGTGCACTTCCCGTTCCCCGGACTCGGCCACGTTCGCCCGCAGGGCGAGAGTTTCGTCTGGATCGCGGAGCGCTGATCGCCAAACCGCCCGGGATCGCTGCCTCGTCCGGTGCAACCGCTGCTCATTCCCTTTGCCTGCCTCGGTATCGCCGCGATCGCGCTGTGGGGATGGGGGCGCGTTGTCAGACGCCTGATACGCGCGCCGGAGTTGACCGGGCCGCTTACGGCCGGGGTGGGCTTGGCGGCGGTGATCGGAGTCGGCGGCGTGTTCAACCTGGCGCGGATCGCCCGGCCCTGGGCGCTCGACGTGGTATTGGTGGTGGGCGTCGCGGCGGCGTTCGCGGAGTGCGTCGCGGGACGCCGATGGCGGTCGTGGCGGTTTACCCCCGGCGCGATCGTCGTCGGCGTGATCTGGCTCGCGGTCGCCGGATTGGTCGCGCACAGCCTCGTTCCGCCCGCCGCGTACAACGTGCACGACGACCTGGAGAAGTACTTCGCGCTGCCCGTGCGGATGCTCGCGACGGGCACGCTCGGGGTGAATCCGCTGAGCTCGCTCGGGGCGGAGACGCTCGGCGCGCAGGCGTTCCTACATGGATTCGTCGCGGCGCATTTTCCGCTCACGTACCTCGGGGCGTTGGATACCTGGTTCGGCCTGCTGCTCTGTCTCGGGCTGGTGGGCTGGGGCCGGCCGGTTCGCGGCTGGGGTGTGGGCGCGGTGGCGGCGATGGTCATCTTCCTCGCGGTCGATCCGCTGATCGTGAACGTGTCCGCGCTCTTCAGCGGCGTGGCGTTGATGGCGACCGCGATCCTGCTCGGTGTGGCGCTGGAGGAGGCCAAGGCGCGGCCGCTGGCGTGGCAACTGCTCGGATTGGTTTACGCGGCGCTGGTGGCCCTCAAGCCGACCTTCGGCGTCTTCGCGGTCGTGCACGTCGGCTGCCTCGCGCTCCTGCGCACGGAGTGGGGAGCGCCGCGGTGGGCGAGCGTGGCCTGGTCGCTTGCGGGGGCGGTGGTCGGATTGATGCCATGGGTCGTGCTGCACGCGCCGCTGTATCTGCATTCCGGCGGCGCACCGGTGATCCCGCCGGGGCCGACGCTGGAGGTCGGCCTATTCTCGGGCCAGGTATCGGACTACGGCACGACGCAACGGGCCTACACGCTGGTGGCGCTCGTGGCCGGCGTGGTGGCCGTTGCGGGCGGGTTTGCGATGTGGCGCGGCCGAGATCCGAATCGTCCCGCCCTCGCCGGAGTGATCTCGGCTGGGGTGACGGCGAGCGTCGTCTATCTGTTGATGATGGAGGCGGGCGCGCCCGCGGTGTTCGGCCCGTTTGGCGCTACGCGCTACGCGGTTCCGCTGCTGCTGGCGGCATTGCCGTGCGGACTGCGGCTGCTCGAGTCGGAGACATCTGCGGGCACGGGACGGTGGCACGCGGTGGCCGCCGTCGGCGTGGCGGGCGTCGTCGTTTGGGGCTTTTTGCCGTCGACCGTGCAACGTCCATCGCAGTGGTGGCGCGAGCGCCTGCCCCTGGTGTTCTTGGCGCAGGCCACGCCGGCGGAGCGGAGCGATTACCTCGCGTACAACCGCGCGGTCTTTCGTCCGACTACCCGGGCGCGGCTCGACTGGTTGCAGGAGATGCTGCCCGCGGGCGAACCGCTGGTGGCGTGGGTCTCCACACCCTTCCTCTTGGATTACCGCCGGAACCCGATCTTTCAGACCGACCCGGCGGGACTAAGCCAGCGTTGGACGCGTTGGCCCGAAGGCGCGCATTACGTGTTGCTGGAGCACCGTGGATTCGCGGTGCGACCGGGGCCTGAGCTCCAGCGCGCCGCGGAGTCGGGCGTGCCCATTGACCGGCTCACGGCGTCGCGTGCACTCGTGTTCCTGGCCGATCTCCAGCGCCGCGCGCGCGGTGCGAAGGTGCTCGTCAACGACGGCACCTACGTCCTCCTGCGCTTGGAACCGCTCTGACCGAGGTGCCGCCGGGGGGGCAGGCGGCCGCCATCCGGCGCCGAAATGCTTCGGGCGAGTAGCCGACCTGGCGTTCGAACATGCGGATGAAGGCTGAACTGCATTGGTAGCCGCACTCGCGCGCCACGTCGGCGACGACTGGCGCGGGGCCACGCAGGAGGCGCTTCGCTCGTTGAAGCCGGGTTTGAACGAGGAAGTCGTGGGGCGTCATGTTCATCTCGGCGGCGAAGCGCCGCTCGAGAGTGCGTCGGGCGACGCCCAAGGCGGAGGCGATTTCCTTGAGTCCGATGGGCCGGTGGTGCTCGGCCCGAATATAGGCGACTGCTCGAGCGACGGCGGGATGGCGGGCAACGTGGCGCTCGGTGGATGCGCGCGAGATCACCTCCAGCGGCGGCAGTGGCAGCCGGATGGGCGCGGGCCGGTGGCCGTCGAGGATGCCTTCGAGGATCTCGGCCGCGCGACGCCCGATTTCGCGCGTCGGCAGGGCGACGCTCGAGAGCCAGGGCGTGGCGAGTTCGCAGATGAGTTCGTCGTTGCCGATGCCGAGCACGCCCAGGTCATCGGGGACGCGGAGGTCGGCCCACCGGCACGCCGCGAGCACCCGCTCGGCCATCTTGTCGTCGAAGGCGAGCACGCCGGTGGGGCGGGGAAGTTGGCGGAGCCAGGCGATGAGCGGTTCGAGGGCGTGGCCGCCGGAGGGCTGGCCGTCGGCGAACACCTGGGCGGAGCGGCCGTCCGCTTCCGCCCGCGCGGTGAATTCGCGGGCGCGGCGCTCGGACACGGCGTTCGGCCCGTAACCGCAGTACGCGAGGTGTTCGAAGCCGGCCGCCGTCAGGTGCCGCACGGCGTGCGCGGTGAGTTCGCCGTCATCGACGTGCACGGCCCCGTCGTCGAACTCCAGGTTGCGGCTGCCGGTTTCGACGCAGGGAATGCCGGCGCGTTGAAGATAGCGGTGGACGGTGGGGTCCCGATCGTAGAGCACCGCACCGTCCACCTGGCCTGAAACGACCTGTTCAAGGAGCGAAGGCTCGTCCGTGCGCAGGTGAAAGAGCCGCCACGCGCGGGGCGTGGCGTAGTCGTACAACCCGCGCAAGCGTTCGCGTCCCGGTCCATCCCGCGTGTCGACACACACGGCGACACGCAGGCTGCGGCCGTGCTTGCGCACCGCCGCGGCGGATTCGGTCATGCAGTCCATGGACTTGGGGGATGGCGGTCGGAATGCGCGCAGGCAACGTCGCGACTGTAACGATTGGGCGACGAGGTGCTTGCGGGCCGAGCGCGCAGCCAGCGGAGCAGGGGCCTCAATCCCTCTAGGCGGGACACGGAGGGCACAGAGGTCGGAGGAGGGGCACGGAGGGAGAACCGGCATCGTGCTGGTTTTCCTCGGTGACCTCTTCCGGCCTCCGTGCACTCCGTGACGAGAACGACCTTCGGAGTGAGAGTGAGCGTGAGAGTGGGGAAGCAACTGGCGGTCCCTCAATCCCTCAATCCCTCAATCCCTCAATCCCTCAATCCCTCAATCCGTTGAGAGTAAGAGAAAGAGGAAGAGTAAGAGAAAGCTCCGGAGGGGGGGCTTGACAGCGGTCTCAGTTGCGACGATGAATGTCGCAAATGAGACACGACGCGTTCACCGCCGCGCTGGGCAACCCGCTCGAGTTGCATGCCATGATCGAGAAGGGGCTGCCCGTGAGCCTGCTGGACCAGGTGGCGTCCTCGCTCGGCCTGAAGGTCGAGGCCATGGCGGCGCTGTGCGGTGTGAGCCGGGCGACATTCCACCGCAAGAAGGCCGATCGGGCGCGGCTGGGGCATTTTGAGTCGGACATGCTCGCGCGCTACGCCGCGCTGCTGAACCGTGCCGCGGAGGTGTTTGAAGATCGCGGGACGGCGGGCGAGTGGCTGCGCACGCCGCAGGTCGGTCTGGGCGGAGCGAAGCCGATGGACTTGGCGCAGACCACGCAGGGCTATCGCGAGGTGGAGAAGCTGCTGACGCGGATCGACCACGGCGTGTATGCCTGACGCCTGGCGGATCGATCGCGCGAAGTGGGCGACGAACTCGTTCTCGGGGCGCGGGGCGGCGCTCGAGGGCGGGCGCTGGAACCCCGCGGGAGCCGCGGTCGTCTATGCGAGCCGCAATCTGGCGACGGCCGCGCTGGAGAAGTTCGTCCACCTGCCGAAGCCTGTCCCGCCTGCGATGACATTCGTGCAGTTTGAAATCGACTGGAACGGCGTGGCGATCGCGCGGCCGTCACCGAAGGATCTGCCGGCGGACTGGAGGGCAGAGCCGGTGGGCGCTGCCTCGCAGCGTTTTGGCGCCGAGTGGCTGGCGGCTGGCCGCACGGCGGTGCTCGCGGTGCCGAGCGCACTGATTCCGCTCGAGGAAAACTATGTGCTGAATCCCGCGCATCCGGAGTTTCGAAAGATCAAGATTTCTGCCGCCGCGCCCTTCGTCTTCCCGCCGCGCCTTGCCACGCTCGCGTAGGTCGGAAGGGCGATATCGCGTCATGGAATCACCAATACACTGTCACGTATTACGTGACACTTCGCGGCGGGCGTCCGTCGGAAAAGTGTCACGTAATACGTGACACTGGGCACGGCGGCGGAGCGCGCGGACAGAGGGAAAACGACGGCGGAACGGGTGGCGCGGTGTCACGCAATACGTGACACTGGGAGCGCGAGCGCGCGGCGGAAAAGTGTCACGTATTACCTGGATCCCGAAGTAGAAGGTGCATCATTCCGTTCCGGCCGCTATGGGTTTGGGTGATGAACAAAACGCAAACGGAGGAACAGAACGATGCAGTACGAGACTCGGCGGATTGCTGATGGAGGCCAAGTTGTTTTGCGCGAGACGACGCGGGCGGTGACGCCGTTCGGCGGGCTGGTCGTGCTGCTCGAGTTGATGCAACGGATGCGGGTGCTCGAGGCGGTGCGGCAGTTTCTGCCGTTCCAGTATCGGTCCAACAACGCCTCGGCGCCCGAGCACATCATGCTGGCCTTCTGGCTGGCGGTGGTCACTGGCGCCCGGCGGTTTTCTCACCTGCAGCTGCTGCGCGCCGACCAGGCGTTGCAGCGGCTGTGCGGCGTCCCGCGTTTCCCGGGCGACGACACGGTCCGCAACTTTTTCCAGCGCTTTGGGCCCGCGGAGGTGGCCCGTTTCTTCCCGCAACTTTGGCGGTGGTTCTTCGCGCAGCAGCCGGCCCGCACCTGCATGCTCGATCTGGATTCCACGACCTTCCAGCGGTTCGGGCGGCAGGAGGGCGCCGCCCACGGCCACAACCCCACGCGGCCCAAGGGCCGCATGCACCGGCCGCTGCTCGCGTTCGTCAGCCCGCCCGTGCAGGTCCTCCATGCGTGGCTGCGCGCGGGCAACGCCTCGGATTGCCGCGGCGCCATCGAGTTCCTCTCCGAGGCCCTGGCCACGGTGCCGGCCCACTGGACGCTGGCCGGCGTACGCGCTGACGGCGGCTTCTTCGACCAAAAGCTCCTCGAGTTCCTCGAGCAGCGCGCCCTGCCGTACGTGGTGGTCGTGCGCCGCAAGGAGACGATCCAGCGGCAGCTCTACGGCCTCGATCAGTGGACCGACCTGGATGCCAAAACCGCCCTCAGCGAGTTCACCTTCAAGCTGCCGACGTGGTCCCAGCCCCGCCGCTTTGTCGTCGTGCGTTTCCGGCTCCCGGATCCTCACTACACGCGCCTGCTCGACGTGCCCGGCTACGACTTCCGCGTCTTCGTCACCAATCGCCGCGAACCCGCCACCTGGATCTGGCATCACTACGACCAACGCGCCGCCATCGAACCTCGGTTCTCCGAGCTCAAGGCAGACCTCGGCGCCGATGACTTCTGCCTGCACCGCTTCTTTCCCACCGAGGCGGCCTTCCGCAGCGTCGCCTTTGTCTTCAATCTGCTCAGCCTCCTCCAGACCGTCGCCCCGGCCCACGTCCAAGTGCAACGCCGGCCCGCCACCCTCCGCCAATCCCTCTTCACCTGCGGGGCGATCGCGGGCCGCTGCGGTCACAAACTCGTGCTCTTTCTCTCCACGGCCTGGGGCGGTCTCGCCGCGCGCAAACCCTTGCTCGAACGCATCTCCGCCCGACAGTTTTCAACTTCGCCGAAGTTGAATCCCGCCTTCGCCACCGCTCCACCCTGACCTCCCCCCACCCGCACAATTCAAACTCGCCCGGCCCGTCCAACTTAGGAATCCAGGTATTACGTGACAGTGGTGGGGACAGTCGCGGCGCGGGAATGGGGCGCCTTGGGGCTAGCGGGGGAGCCAGAGGAGGGGCTCGCGGATGGGGTAGTTGCGGATGACCTCGTCGATCGTTGGATCGGCGGGGAGCGACTGCCAGAGGGCGAGCCAGTCGCGGCGGCCGGCGGCGACGGCGCCGAAGAGCAGGGCCGGCTGGCGGATCGGCCAGGCGTCCCAGTACATCACGTCGGGAGCCACGAATTTCGCGGGCGTACCGGGCGGATCCTTGGGGCCGGCGGGGCGCCGGACGGTGCGGAGCCAGAGTTGCTTGTCGGCCAGGAACGGCGCGAGCCACGTGACGCCGCGAACCAGGCTGCGGCCGTCGGGCAGCGACCAGGTCATGAGGTTCTCGTCCGACGTCGAGCACACGACGGCGAGGGCGCACATGACATCGAGGTTGAAGATCGAGTAGCCGTAAGGCTTGGTGCGGCGGACCTCCTCGGGGAAGCTGCCGTCAGCCGCCATCTGGTGGGGGAGGAGGACTTCCTTGAACTCGCGGCGGCAGGCGGCGAGTTCGGTGGCGTCGCCGACGAGGCGGGCGAAGCAGGCGCGCTGAAGCCAGGCGCAGGTGGCGTGGTTGTTGCGCGTGGCACTCTCCTCGAGGCCGAAGCGGTCGGTCGTGAGCCAGTGCAGGTAGTCGCGGAACCAGCCGGTGATCGCGGCATCGTCGGCAGCGGGCAGAGACTTGCTGCCGCGGAGCGCCTCGACGGCGAGGGCGACCTCGGCGAGGTGGACCGTGTCGATGACGCCGATGCTGCGGCCGGTGTTGAGGCCCTTGATTGCCTGGGCGTAACGCAGGTGCGGATGCATGCGCGTGGTGGGCGTGACGAACCAGGCACGCAGGTGGCGGACGGCGCCGACGGCGTAGCGCTCGTCGCCGGTGGCGCGATACGCGGCGGTGAGGTGACCCACGTGGCGGGCGAAGGCGAGCAGAAGCTGACGGTGGGCGACGAAGTTGTCGGGGTTCGTCAAGCCGTCACGCTGCACGTACGGGCCGTTGGGATTGTTTGGGTCGGGCCACCAGTAATCGCCCTCGGAGGAGAAGTCCTGGGGCCCGCCGGCGCTGCGCGGGTTGCGGGCGGCGACGATCGTGCGGGGCTCCGCCTGGAGCGCGGCATCGGCGGCGGCGACGAGGCGGGGACGCTCGTGGCTGGCGAGGTCAAACCCGGGGAGGAGCGCGAACAGCAGGAGGGCGAGCATGGCAGGGCGAGACGGTGCGGGTGGATATTTACGCGGGCAACGAAAGCTGCGCGGCAAGCTCCAGCCCTCGTTACCGGAGGTCGTGTCCGGGGCTCCCGGCGGTGCGATCGGACCCGCGACGGACGAAGACCAGGTACATATTCGCGGCTGGGACGGGTGCGGCGTCGGTGTTGGCGCCGAGCGTGAGGGAGGCGTCCTGGGCGACTGTCCGCGCGAACAACGTCATGGGTCGGCCGTTGAGTTCGAGCGTGTGGCCGGTGGGCTGGAACTGCTGGGTGAGCCAGGTTGGGCGAGGAAGCGCGGCGTCGTGCGCGATGGTGACGACCACGCCGGCGGGCAGGGCGAGTTCGATCAAGTCGACCGCGCTGTAAGCGGTGTCGGCCTGGGCGACCTGGATCCAGTCGGCGCCGACTAGTTCTTGGGGCAGCGCGCGGAACGTGGCGTCGCGATCCACATACGCGATCTTGCCGTCGCGCGCGCCGCGCTCGACGTGGACGATTTCGGCGTGGGGACCGGTGTAGGCGAAACGGCGGATGAGGGTGTCGGAGCCGGCACTGGCCCGCGCGGCATTTGCGGTGGGCTTCTGCAGCGCGGGAGCGGGGGCGAATTCAGGGTGGGCAGGCGCGGTGGCGGGCAGCGGGAACGCGGGCGTGGCAGGTGGCTCGACCGTGAGGCCGTCGGGCGCGCTGAAGGCGCGCGGCTCGAGGACGATCTCGGCGGGTCGCAAGCCGGCGCTGGTCGCCTGGAGGACCACGGGGCCCGCAGTGCGCGTGGCGCGCAGGGCGACGCGGTTGATACCGGACTCGAGGTCGAGGAACGGGTGGTTGATCGATCCCTGCTTGCCGCTGTTGTAGCCACCGCGCCAGACGGCGGGACCCGTGGTGGTGAAGTCGACGCGCTGCTGGAACGTGGGGCAGCGGTTACCGTCGGCGTCGACGGCCTCGACATCGACGAGCGCGATGTCCTGGCCGTCGGCGCGCCAGCCGCCGGGGGCGGTGATCGCGGTGAGCCGGAGGGCAACCGGCGCGCCGGCGGTGCGCAGCGCGTGGGTCGCCACGATCTGCCCGCCGCGGCGTGCGACGGCTTTCAGTTCGCCCGGAGCGAAGGTCACGTTGGGGAACGTGAAGAGGAACGTGTCGGTGGGCTGGGCGCGGCCGAGGGACTTCCCGTTGAGGAGGAGTTCGACCTCCTCGGCGTTGGCAGCCACGTAGATGTTCTTCCGGGTGCCGGCGGGATAGGTCCAATGTCCGATGAGGTGGACCTGCGGGTCGTCGCGAAACAGGACTGCGGATACGAAGTAGGCCTCCTTGGGCAGGCGGACGCCGTCGACCTCACCGCTCGCGCGGGCAACCTCGGCGGGCACGCGGCCGCCGCTGGTGGAGTCGGAGAAGATCCAGTTCGCGCCGCCGCAATGCTCCGGCGGGCTGATCTTCTTGAAGTGGGTGATCTGGTTAACGGCGAACTGCTCGCTGGTGAGCTGGTAGGTCATGCCCTTGGCCTCGGGATAGCCGAAGTTCGGGGGCGAGGCGTTGTCCCAGACGCGGCGCGGCGATTCCTCGCGGTCGTACTCGCCCTCCACGACGGGCAGATCGGCGATCTCGCGGCCGCCTTCGGTGCCGATGCCGACGTCCATGAACTCGGCCGTGATGCGGTCGGCGCGGCGATGGGCGTAGGCGCGGCCGCCGTGCGGGTCGTATTTGTCCATCAGCGCGCGCAACTCGGCACCGTGCTCGCGGCTCACCTTCTGGTTGCCGCCCTCCCAGATGAGGATCGAAGGGTGGTTGCGGAAGTAGATCAGGACATCGCGGAACGCCTGGGCGCGGAGGGTCCACGCGGCGCGGACCGTGTCGGACTCGCCGTCGACGCCGGGTTGGAGGGTGACGAGGCCGAGGGCGTCGGCGGCGGCGATCTGGGCGGGGCCGGCGGCCGCGTGGCCCCAGCGGACGAAGTTGCCGCCGGCGCGCTGCATGAGAGCGAGGGTTTCGGCGTGGAGCCAATTGGGCAACGCAGCGCCGAGGCCCGGCCACTCATCGGTGGGCTTTTGACCCCAGCCGTGAAGCTTGAGGTGGCGGCCGTTGATGAAGACCCCCTGGGCGGCATCCCAGCGGACGGTGCGGATGCCGAGCGGGACCTCGGCGGTGTCGACCGGCTGACCGGCGACGGCGAGCGCGCAATGGACGCGGTAGACGTGCGGATCGGCGGGTTCCCAGAGCCGAGGTTCGGCAATGACGCCGGAGAGTTGGAGAACCGCAGAGCCGCCGGCGGGGAGCGGGCGCGAATCGCGGGCGGTGAGGACGAGCCGGCCGGCGGCGTCGTGGACCTGGATTTCGACCTCGGCGTCGGCGGGAGCGGAGCGGCCGTTGGTGACGGGCACCTCGACGGTGACGTTGGCCCGGGCGGGGGAGATATCGGACGCGTAGGCGTAGGGGCCGGTGGTCTGGAGGAAGGAGAAGAGCGGCAGATCGATGTGGAGCGGATCGGTGACGATGAGCCGGACATTGCGATAGAGCCCACCGTGCGCGGGGTGCCAGTGCGGGTTGTTCCAGGGAATCTGGTCGGCCCGGAGGTCCTCGACGTTTTCGGGAATTTGGGCGTTCACGTGCTGGCTGAGGTCGCGCAGATTGGGATTAGCGGTGGAGGAGAGCCGCGGTTTTGCGGCGGTGCCGTTGCGCCGGGCGATCTCAGCGGCGGTGGCGGGATCGAGGGGATCGCTGAAAAAGCGGTTGTCGACGCGCACAGCGACGACGTTTGGGGCGTCGAAGCGCAGGTGCGGGGTGAGGTCGAAGCCGAACGGGGTGAAGCCGCTGCGGGCGGCGCCGAGCCGGTGGCCGTTGCAGAACACCTCGGCGATCTGGCGGACGGCCTCGAACTCGATGACGACGCGACGACCCATCCATGCGGCGGGCGCAGTGAAGGATTTCCGGTACCAGGAGAGGCCGCTCCATTGGAGCTGTTCGCCGCGGTGGCCGGGAGTGGACCAGTTGTCGAACGTGTCGACGTCGTTGAATGTGTGGGGCGCGGATACGAGCACCCAGGCGCGGTCGTCGAAGGCGGGCGCCTCGGCGCCGGGAGCGTCGGCCTGGAGGAAGCGCCAGTCAGGATTGAAATTGAGCGTGAGCCGGGTGGCGGCGGGGACGGGGGCGGAGGCGGGGGTGGGCGTGCCGGTCGAGGTGAGGGCGACGAGGGAAGCAGAGAAGAGGGCGGCGACAAAGCGGGCGAGCGAGGGGGGGCGCATGGGTGCGACGACGAATGACGGAGTGAGCGCGGGACGGGAGGGGACTGGAGGGGTTGCGAGGGAGGCGTCACGCCGAGAATCGAGCGCGCAGAAACGCCGAGCCAGCGGGGGAGCGTTTACATGGTTAAGCGAGGAGGGCTGATCCCGCTGCTTCGAGGTCTTTCTCTTCAGTTTTCGCGGAGCGAAAACTGCTCAATTCGTTGAGAGAAAGAGGAAGAGTATGAGTAAGAGAAAGAGGCGCTGCGCGCTGATCAGGGGTGGGGGCGCAGCGAGGTGCCCTCGTTCCACTGGCCCTCGACCATGACGGTCGAGGCTTGCGAGGGGAGTCCGTGTTCGTGGCGCTCGATGAGGCTGACGAGGGTGTCGATCGCGGTGGCGCCGATTCGGGCTCCGTTCTGAAAGATGCCGGAGATGGGGGAGCCGAGGGAGGGGACGGCGAGGACGGCGAGCCCGATGCTTTCCGGGACGCGGCGGCGCAGACGGGCAAGCGTGGGGAGCAGGACGGGGACGGTCTCGACTGAAGGGGTGATGATGACGTCGGGGCGCTCGGCCTTGAGCCAGCGCGTGAGCGGCGCGGGATCGTTGCGATCGGTGAGATAGAGCGGTGGGGCGACGTGAAGGTCGGGGAGCATTTGTCCGGCCATGAGGACGCCGGCCTCCCAGCGTCCCTGGAACCGCTGCTGGTGAAACTCGAGCAGGATCAAGCCGGGGCGGCGGTAGCCGCGGGCGTGGCACTCGCGGGCGACCTGGAGGCTGGAAAAGTAGTGGTCGTTGCAGACGGTCGCGAGGGTGAGGTTGGGCAGCGGGACGCTGAGGCTGACGGCGGAGAAGTACTCCCATTTCAGCTGCGGCGGACGTGCGCCCTCGGCGGGGGGGCTGAGGAGGACGCCCTCGATGCCGCGGGCGTGGAGCATCTCGGAGAAACGCTCGTCGGACATGCCGTCGCGGCGGAGCCAGAAATCCTGGGCGCGAAAACCGCGGGCGGCGGCGCGTTCGAGGGCGCCCTCGCGCATCTGGCGGATGGTGGGGGCCGGGTGGTTGCGCCAGCCGTCGGCAGTGGGCTGGCCGGAGACGAGGGCGAGGACGGGGCGTTCGCTGAGGACTTTGCCGTGCCGCCGCACGCGCATGAGGGTGGAAAGGTAGGGATTGGGCTGGTAGCCGAGTCGCTGCGCGATGGCCTGGATGCGCTCGCGGGTGGTGGCCGGGATGCGCGGGTTTTTGGCCAGGCTCATCGAGACGGTGGCCTGGGTGACGCCCGCCTGAGCGGCGATGGTCTTCATCGTGACGTGCGGGGTCATGAGCGGGGCGGCGACAGGGGCGGAGGGTGGCGTTTGGTGGGGCGGGGTTAAGCCGTTAAACAAGGGCGGGGGAGCCGGGATGCGGCAAGTGGATTCAGACGGGGTGTGGGTGGCCGAATGGCCGGGCGCGACGCGCCCGGAGTGAGAGTGAAAGTGGGAAAGCCGAGCGCGAGGCGCGGGGAGTGGCGGGAGGATCTTTCTCTTACTCATACTCTTTCTCTTTCTCTCCAGTTTCCGCTCCGCGAAAACTGCTCAATCCCTCGGGAGAAAGAGTAAGAGGAAGAGAATGAGAAAGAGGTTGGCGGCGAGAGGTATTCTCTTGGTGCCACTTGCGGGGGCTTGAGAGGGGGGAGGGACGGGGGAGGATGGGACGCGTACCCTATGAATTTTCGACTTCCCGGGCTGACGGCGGCCCCGTTCACGGCGTTTCGCGCCAATGGCGAGGTGAACCTCGACATGATTCCCCAACAGGCTGCGCTGCTGGCCCGCAATGGTGTCTCCGGCGCGTTCATCTGCGGCACGACCGGAGAGGGAGCGTCGATGACGAGTACGGAGCGCATGAGCATCGCGGAGGCGTGGCTGAAGGCGCGCCAGCCGGGGCTGAAGGTGATCGTGCACGTGGGGCATCTTGCCTTGGGCGATGCTCGCGCGCTGGCCGCGCATGCGCAGGCCAAAGGAGCGGACGCGATCGCGACCGTGGCGCCGTGCTTCTTCAAACCCGGGGCGAATGAACTCGTCGCGTGGTGTGGTGAAGTCGCGGCGGCGGCGCCGAAGCTGCCGTTCTTCTACTATTACATGCCGTCGATGACGCACGTGACCGTGCCGGCGGCGGAGTTCCTGGCGCGGGCGGCGGACCGGATTCCGACGCTGGCGGGGGTGAAGTTCACCTACGAGGACTTGGCGGATTTTCGAGCGGCGAAGGCCTTTCAGCAGGAGCGGTTTGAAGTGTTGTTCGGCCGCGATGAAATCCTGTTGTCGGGGCTCGAACTCGGGGCGACCGGCGCGGTGGGCAGCACCTACAATTACGCGGCGCCGCTGTACCGGCGCGTGATCGAGGCGTTCCGCGCGGGCGACCTGGCGACCGCGAAGCGCGAGCAGGCGAAAGCGCAGGCGTTCATCGACGTGATGAACGGCGCGGGCGGGCTCCCGGCGGGAAAAGCGATCATGAAGATGATCGGGCTCGACTGCGGGCCGGTGCGGTTGCCGTTGCGGTCGCTCACTCCGGAACAGGAGAAGCGGCTCGAGGCCGGGCTGCGGGCCGTGGGCTTCTTCGACTACGCGAGCAAGTGACGTTACGCGCCGCCATGACCCTGATTGCCGCGACGGTGACTGCCGGGCTCGGGGCCGCGGCGGAGACGGGGGCGACCTCTCCCCAGTGGGTGGCGCTGCCGCCGGTGCCGGATGCGATCGGCTTTGCCGGCAGCTACGCGGGCGTGAGCGGTGACTGCCTGCTCGTGGCGGGAGGGGCGAACTTTCCGGACCGGCCGCCGTGGGAGAACGGGACGAAGACTTGGTACGACAGTGTCTTCGTGCTGGAGGCGCCTCAGGCGGCATGGCGTAAAGCCGGCCGGTTGCCCACAGCGGGCGGCTACGGCGTGGCGGTGAACGTCGATGACGGCGTGCTGCTGGTTGGCGGCGGGGACGCGCGGCGGAACTTTGATGACGTGTGGCTCCTGCAGCTTGTGAACGGCGAAGCGCGCTTCACATCCTGGCCCAAGCTGCCGCGTCCGCTGGCGATGGCCGCGGGCGCACGCATGGGGCGGCGCGTGTACGTGATGGGCGGGTTGGCCCGGCCGGATGCGACGGTGGCGGAGCGCGGCGCATATGTCCTCAACTTGGACGACGTCGCGCACGGCTGGCGCGCGTTGCCGGCCTTTCCCGGCGCGGAGCGGATGCTGGCGGTGGCCGGGGCGGGCGAGGATGCGTTTTATGTCTTCGGCGGCGCGCAGCTCGTACCGGACGGCGCGGGCAAGACGCGTCGCGAGTGGCTGCGGGACGCGTGGCGGTATCGCGAGCAGGACGGCTGGCAGCGGCTGGCGGACCTGCCGCGCGCGGCGGTGGCCGCGCCGAGTCCGGCGCCGCTCGTGGACGGACGGCTGTGGGTGATCGGCGGGGACGACGGGGCGCAGGTCGGAGTGAAGCCGACGGACCACAAAGGCTTTCCCCGCGACGTGCTGGCGTACGATCCCGCGCGCAACGCGTGGACGCGTGAGGCGGACGTACCCTTTTCGCTGGTGACGACGACCGCCACGATGTGGCGCGGACGTGTGGTGATCCCGGGCGGGGAGGCGAAGCCGGGAGTGCGTTCGCCGGCGGTGTGGGCAACCCAATAGGAGAATCAAAATGACCGAAGAACGATCGGGCCCGCTGACGAAAGCGTGGCTCACGGTGGCGGTGTTGTGGGTGGTGGCGCTGCTGAACTACCTCGATCGGCTGATGATCACGACGATGCGTGATCCGATCAAAGCGGACATCGCGATGACGGATGCGCAGTTCGGGCTGCTGACCTCGGTGTTTCTCTGGACATACGGCGTGTTCAGCCCGTTCGGCGGCTACCTGGCGGACCGGTTCAGCCGGCGGTGGGTGATCGTGGCGAGCGTGTTCATCTGGTCGGCGGTCACGTGGGCGACCGGGCACATGCATTCGCTGCAAGGCATGCTGATTTCGCGCGCGGTGATGGGGCTGAGCGAGGCGTGTTACATCCCGGCGGCGCTGGCGCTGATCTCGGACCTGCATCCTGGCCGTACCCGGTCTTTGGCGACGGGGCTGCACATGAGCGGCGTGTACGCCGGGGCGGCGCTGGGTGGAGTGGGCGGCGTGATCGCAGAGCACTGGGGCTGGCGGATCGGGTTTTACGGTTTTGGCCTCTTCGGCATCGGCTACGCGCTGGTGTGTCTTTGGATCGTGCGCGACGTGCCGCCGGCCGCGGCGAAGCGTGGCGGCGAAGTCGTGGTCGACGCGGGCACGCCCGGTCTCGGACGCGCGTTGGGCGAGTTGGTGCGGCACCCTGCGTTCCTGATCCTGCTCGGGGTAAACGCGCTCGTGGGCGTGGCGAACTGGGGCATCTACGGCTGGCTGCCGACGTATCTGCGGGAACACTTCCAGCTCGGGCTTGGGGCGGCGGGCATGACGGCGACGGGCTACATCCAGGTGGCGTCATTCCTCGGCGTGCTGCTGGGGGGCATCTGGGCGGACCGATGGAGCCGATCGCAGCCGAGGGCACGCGCGCTCGTGCCGGCGATCGGTTTCTGCGTGGTGGGCCCGGCGCTCTTTCTGGGCATCAACGGCGGGACGCTGCTGTTGGCCGTGGCGGGGCTCGTGGTGTACGGCCTCGGCCGCGGATTCTTCGATGCGAACCTGATGCCGATCACGCGGACGATCGTCGACGAACGGTACAGCGCGACGGGCTACGGGCTGCTCAACTTCGTGAGCGTCTCGATGGGCGGCCTGATGATCTACGTGGGCGGTTGGTTGAAGGACGCGAAGGTCGATCTCGGCCTGATCTTCCAGGTCTCCGCCGCCGGACTGTTGCTGGTCGGGGTGATGCTTTTCGCCGTTACGCGCGCTAAGCGCGCGTAACGGCTAATGCTGACGCTTCGCTAATGCAGAATGGCGAATGCAGAATTTGGAATGTCTCGATCCTTAGTGGGGGAGCTGCGGTTCCGGACATTCTACATTCTTCATTCTGCATTCTACATTAGCCGAGCGGAGGGAGCTTCACCCACTGGCGCTTGGCGGACGACTCGAGGCCGAGCTCGGCGAGCTGCACGCCCTTGGCGCCTTCGAGGAGGCTCCAGCGGAACGGCTCGTCGGCGACGACGTGCTTGAGGAACATCTCCCACTGGACCTTGAACGCGTTGTCGTAGGGCATCGGGTCGGGGACCTTCTGCCAGCCGGCGTAGAAGTCGATCGGCTGCGGGACGTCGGGATTCCAGATCGGGCGCGGGGTGGTCTCGGCGCGCTGCGTCCAGCACTCGCGCAGGCCGGCGACGGCGGAACCCTTGGTGCCATCGACTTGGAGCGTGAGGAGATCGTCGCGGCGGACGCGGACGCACCAGGAGCTGTTGAAATGCAGGAGGATTCCCTGATCGGTCTCGAAGGTGGCGTAGGCGGAGTCGTCGGCGGTGCAGGCGTAGCGCTGGCCGCGTTCGTCGATGCGCTCGGGCACGTGCGTGGCGGCGAGGCAGGAGACGGCGGTGACGTTGCCGAACAGATTGTCGATCACGTAGCGCCAGTGGCAGAGCATATCGATGACGATGCCGCCGCCATCCTCCTTGCGGTAGTTCCACGACGGGCGCTGGGCGGGCTGGAGGTCGCCCTCGAAGACCCAGTAGCCGAACTCGCCGCGGACGGAGAGGATTTTGCCGAAGAAGCCGGAGTCGATCAGGAGCTTCAGCTTGCGCAGGCCGGGGAGCCAGAGCTTGTCCTGGACGACGCCGTTCTTGAGGCCGGCGGCCTGGCACTCGCGGAAGAGGGCGAGGGCGGTGTCGACGTCCACGGCGGTCGGCTTCTCGCAATAGATGGCCTTGCGGGCGGCGATGGCCTGGCGGACGGCGGTGGCGCGGCGGTCGGTGGTCTGCGAGTCGAAATAGATCTGGTTGGACGGGTCCTTCAGCGCGGCGCTGAGATCGGTGGTGAACCGGGAGACATCGTGGGTGCGGGCGAGCTGCTGGAGCTTGTCGGCGTTGCGACCGACGAGGATGGGGTCGGGGACGATGACGTCGCCGTTGGCGAGTTTCACGCCGCCCTCTTTGCGGATGGCGAGGATGGAACGGATCAGGTGCTGATTCGTGCCCATCCGGCCGGTCACGCCGTTCATGATGATGCCGACATGGTGTTGTTTCATGGAAGGGAGAAGAAGTTGCGGGACGAGAGGAGCCGGGGAGGGGTTCAGGTGCAGTTGAGGTAGGCCTGCTTGATGCGGAGGAGGAAGTCGGTCTGGTCCGTTTGCCAGAGGCGGTTGGAGAAGATCTCGACCTCGTTGAAGCCGGTGAACCCGGCGGCCTCGACCCAGCCGCGGATCGTGCGGATGTCGATGCAGCCCTCACCCATGAGGCCGCGGTCGTTGAGCATGTCGGCGAACGGGAACACCCAGTCGCAGACGTGGAAGGCGGCGAGCGTGCCGTTGCGGCCGGCGAGCTTGATCTCGGCCTCGAGGTCGGGATCCCACCAGACGTGGTAGACATCGACGGCGATGCCAACCCACGGGGAGTTGAGGGCGGTGCACATGGCGCGGGCCTGGGCCATGGTGTTCACGGCGGAGCGATCGGCAGCGTACATGGGATGCAGCGGCTCGATGGCGAGCTTCACGCCGGCGGCGGCGGCATGGGGAAGGACGGCGGCGATGCCCTCGGTGATCTGCCGGCGTGATTCGTCGAGGGATTGGCCGGGGACCGCGCCGCAGACGAGCACGATGAGCGGGGCGCCGAGGGCGGCGGCCTCGTCGATGCAGCGGCGGTTCTCATCGATGGCCTTGAGCCGGTCGGCCGGCGTGAGCGCGGGGAAGAAGCCGCCGCGGCAAAGCGAGACGATCGAGAGCCCGTGGTCGCGGATGAACGCGCCGGCGCCGCGCGGGTCGCGGCCCTCGAGTGCCTGCCGCCAAACGGTGATGCCCTTGACGCCGACGGCGGCGTAGCGGGGCACGGCCTCGTAGAGCGACCACGGCTTCGTGGTGATCGAGTGAATGCAGAGGCGGTCGAGCGACGGGGAGTTCATGGACGCCGGGGAGAGGTGAAGGGAGGAGTGACCGCGCGGGAGAGAGACGGCGGCCGAGCAGAGGGGCGGAGCTCAGGCGCCGAAGAAGGTGTAGTCCTTCCCGTCGGCGAGCTGCTGCAGGTAGTACGCGAGTTCGCGCAGGTGGTAATCGCCCCACATGCACGCCTCGCCGCACGGGACCTTGCGACCGGCGGGAATGCGATCCCAGCCGTTGGGGCGGTGATAGACGGTGTGAAGGAGCAGCCCCTGGTGTTTTGGCGAGGTGGAGAGGTAGGGTTCCTGGCAGAGCGTGCGGGCGACGGTGAGCCCGGCGGTGAAGTAGCGATCGCCGGCACGGCGGCGGCCCTGGCCCTGCAGGAAGCGGCCGAGGCGGAGGAGTCCTTGCGCGGCAATGGCGGCGGCGGAGCTGTCGACCGGCTCGAAATCGTTGAACGGTTCGGCGGGGCGGGCGAGGTAGTCGCCAAGGCGGTGGAGGTTCGGCGCCCCGGTGTCCCAATACGGGATGCCATCGGTGGGCGTCTGCTCGAGGTAGAAGTCGGCGGCGGCGGTCGCGGCCCAGAGGAAGCGGTCGATGACGGACGCCTTGCCGCCGAAAGGTTTGAGCTCGGCGCCGGGCAGGGCGTTGAGGAAGGCAAGCTGCTCGGCGTAGCCGCAGATGATCCAGGCGAGGCCGCGGGTCCAGGTGGAGAAAGGCGAGTAGCCCTGCTGGGTGCTGGGGCAGCGGTAGGAGCCGTCGTTCAGGTTGAAGATGGACTCGTGGGCGACGCGGCCGCGGAGGTCATAGGCGTCGCGGCCAGTGCCGAAGTACACGTTGTAGCGGGCGGTGGTGTCGGCGTGTTGGATGAGTCGCTGCAGGAGGGAAATCCGGCGGTCACGTTCGCCCATGAGACAGTGGCCGAAGCGGTGTGAGAGGGCGAGGGCGCGGAGGGAGCGGATGGTGTCGGCGAACAGCGAGTGCGGGCCGTTGAAGGAGTAGATGTAGCCCTGGCCCTCGGGCAGATCGGTCCAGCGGGACGCCTGGATGGCGCCCGAGAGCTTGAGCGCGAGCTCGTAGAAGCTGAGTTCGCCTTCGCTGCAATCGAAGCGGCCGGCGCGGGCGAGCTGGTGGAGGGTGCCGTAGGTGGAGACGTTGTTGAAGCCGTGGTCGTGGACGCCGATGTGGCTGACGTGGGACGCCATGTAGCGCTGGGTGCCCTCGCGGCCGAGCGCGAGCATCTTGCGGTCGCCGGTGGCGGCGAACTGGAGAATCGCGGCGCCGAATTGGAAACCCTGCGTCCACTCGGTCCAGCCGCGCGAGGTGTACCTGCCGTCGACGGTGACGACGGGCGTGCCCTGGGCGGGATCCCAGGCGCGCTGGAGGGAGACGATCTTGCGGGCGGAAGCGTCGAACACGCGCTGGACGTCAGCGCGCAGGGATTCAGGGGTGAGGGAGGTGTCGATGCGGATCATGGCGGAGGCGGGACGCGGACGCGGAAAAGATGAAGCGGCGGTCGGGGAAGATCGGGTTGGTCGGAGCGGCCGGCGGGAGCGGCTGAGACGTCGCGCCGGTGGGGCGGGCTAAAGACGCCGGAGGTGGAGGCCGCCATCGATCGAGATGACGGAGCCGGTGGAGAAGTTGAAGTGGCCGGCAATGACGGCGCGAACGGCGCGGCCGACATCCTCGGCGGTGCCCCAGCGGCGCTGCGGCACGAGGCCGGTGGCGAGGAGTTCGTCGTATTTGCCCCGCACGCCGGCGGTCATGTCAGTCGCCATAATTCCAGGACGGAGTTCGACGACCTGGATGTTGTCGGCGGCGAGGCGGACGGCCCAGAGGTGGGCGGACATGGCGAGGCCGGCCTTGGAGATGCAGTAGTCACCGCGATTGATGGAGGCGGTGTCGGCGGAGACGGAGGTGACGAAGACGACTTTGAAGCCGCCGGGAAGCCGGGGGGCGGGCTTTTCCTTGAGCCAGTAGTTCGCCACGACCTGGGTCAGAAAATGAGGGCCGACGAGGTTGGTGTGGAGGAGGCTCTCGAAGTCCTCCTCGCGGGCCTCGGTGATGTCGGCGCGGACCTTGGGGGCGATGCCGGCATTGTTGACGAGCGCGTCGATGCGACCGAAGTGGCGGCAGGTTTCGGCGACCAGGCGGGCGCGGTCGGCGCCGGAGCCGATGTCGGCCTGGATCGGGATGAAGCGCTGGGCGGGGTTGGGGGCGGCGGCGCGACAGAGGGCGACGGTCTCCTCGGCGGCGGCGAGGTTGCCGGCGTAATTGATCGCGACGGAGCAGCCCTCGGCGGCGAGCTGGCAGGCGATACCGCGGCCGAGCCCGCGGCTGGCGCCGGTGACGAGAACGACAGGGGCGGGGGTGTCGGACATGGGCACAGTGTACCTCGAACCGGGCGGAAGGCGTGAGGATTTTCTCGGTGCAAATTTGGACAAATTCGGCATCAAGGAAGTGCAACCCGATGCGCCGCTTCCGCTCCCTGCTCATTCATGAACCTGCGATCCGGATCCCCGGGCTGGCGGTGACGGCGTTCGCGCTGCACCGGCACCTGCCGGAGCACGCGTCGATCCAGCCGCATCAGCACCGGTATTCTCAGGCGCTTCTGTACCTGAGCAGCAAGGGCCGGCAGGTGCTGGGGGAAACGGAGGCGCACGTGGAGCCGGGGACGCTGATCCTGCTGCCGCCGGGGATCTCGCATGCGTTTCAGGCGTCGGAGCGGCGGGCGCCGCTCTGCCTGATGATCAATTTCCGGCTGAAAGGTGCGCGGCGGCATCCGCTGGCGGTGTGCAGTCTGCAGCGCTCGGCGCTGTCGCAGATCCGCGACGACATCGCGCGGCTGATGCGGCTGCAGGCGACGCAGGGGGAGGCGGTGCACTGGGAAGGCGCGCCGATCGTGTTGCAGACGCTGCTGTTGTGCTTGCGGGCGGCGGGCTGGCTGGCGACGCCGATGCCGGCGGCGCGGCGCCCCTCGTGGGCGATTCGGAAGCTGCTGGAGGACGTGAGCCTGGACGGATCGCTCACTGAGATGGTGCGGAGGAGCGGCTACCAGCGCGACCACCTGAACCGGTTGGTGAAGGAGGAGACGGGGTTGTCGCTCGGGCAGTTCCGGGCGCGACGGCGGCTGGAGCGGGCGAAAGAACTACTCGCGGGAGGGCACAGTGTGTCGGCAACGGCCGCGGCCGTGGGGCTGCCGGACCAGGCGTACTTCGCGCGCTGGTTCAGGCGGCAGACGGGGAGCAAGCCGTCGGGGTGGCCGGGCGCCAGAGCGCGCCCGGAGTGACCGGGCGCGGGGGCGCCCGGAGTGAAAGTGAGAGTGGCCGGGCGCGGGGCGCCCGGAGTGAGAGTGAAAGTGAGAGTGAAAGTGGGCGGAAAGGGAGAGGCTGCGACTGGGGTGGGCGAGATGACTTCACGAGAACGAGAACCGACCCTACTCAGTTTTCGCGGAGCGAAAACTGCTCGAGAGGAAGAGTAAGAGGAAGAGAAAGAAACCAAGGTAGGTAACCAGAGAGTTACTCGGCGGTTGACGTTGCGGGAGGGGGCGGCAGAGTTGGCGACCGTTCCTGATGCGCATCATCGACGTTCACACGCACCCCATCATGCAGGAAAACTTCTGCGGTCGCGCGGAAGTCGGTGGCGTGATCGCCCGGGCGAAGGCGCTGGGCATCGTGCACCTCGTGGCGTTGGGCGATGTGCTCGTCGACGGACGGTTGCCAAATGAGGCGCAGGTCCGGCGGGTCAACGATGACACCGCCTGGCTGATGCAGGCGTATCCCGGGTTCGTCACAGGCTTCTGCTATTTGAACCCGGTGCTCGGGGAGCGGGCAGTGCGGCGCGAAGTGGAGCGCTGTCGCGCGCTTGGTTTTCGCGGGATCAAGCTCGAGATCGCCAACAACGCGCGCGACGCGTGCATGCGGCCGGTGATGGCGGCGGCGGCGGAGCACGACCTGGTGGTGCTGCAGCACGCCTGGAGCATGACCAAGATCCGGCAGCGGCGCTTTCACACCGACCCGGAGGATGTGGCGACGCTGGCGCGCCGGCATCCGGAGGTCCGCATCATCATGGCGCATCTCACCGGTTGCGGCGTGCGGGGCGTCCTGGCCGTGAAGTCCCTGCCGAATGTCTGGGTGGACACGTCGGGCGCGGCGCCGGAGTCCGGGATCGTGGAGTATGCAGTCGAGCAGCTCGGCGCAGGGCGGATCCTTTACGGGTCCGACGTGCCGGTGCGCGACTTTGCGGTGGCGATCGCGCGCGTGACGGGCTCGGCGCTCAGCGCGGCGGAGCAGCGGCGAATCCTGCACGACAATGCCCGCGAACTTCTCCGGCTGCCATGAAGCTCTTTGATGCCAACACGTGGATCGGCCGGTGGCCATTCACCTTCCAGCCGGCGTTCTCCGCCAAGACGCTGGCGGCGCATTTGCGGCGTCACGGGATCGCGGACGCGCTGGTCTCGCCGGTGGACGCGGTCTTTGCGCCGGAGCCGGGGCCGGCGAATCGCGCGCTGCTGCGGGACACCCGGCGCGTGACGGGGCTGCATCCGGTGCCCGTGATCAACCCGGCGTTGGGCAACTGGCGGGAGCGGGTCGCGGACGTGGCGGCGGATCCGCGGGTGCGGGCGGTGCGGCTGCTGCCGGCGTATCATGGGTACGGGCTGAATTCGGCGGCGGTGGACTCGTTGCTGCCGGAGTTGGCGCGCCGCGGGTTGCGGCTGGTGGTGACGATCCGGTTGATCGATGAACGCCATGAGCACCATGCGGTGGCGATCCGGCCCGTGCCGGTGGCGGAGCTGACCCAGTTTCTCGAACGGCATCCGCGGCTTCTGCTGCTGGCGAGCGGGCTGGGCCGGCCGGACGTGCTGGCGCTGTTGCCGCGATTCCGGCAGCTGCAGGCGGACGCCTCGTTTATCGAGTGGTTCGACACGACGGACTATCTGCTGGCGAAAGTGGCGGCCGAGCAGCTCGTGTTTGCCTCGCACACGCCGTTCCTGATTACGGCGGCGGCGGGCGCGAAGCTGGAGTCCGCGCGGGCGCCGGCGCGGCTGAAGGCCAAGATTGCCGCCGCGAACCTGAAGAGCTTTCTGACCCCATGAGCGCATCCGAAGTCGGGCACCCGATCGTCGATGAACCGCAGCCGCTGCCGGTGCGCTGGGGGGACGCGGAGTTGGCGCGGCTGACGACGATGGTGAAGCAGCGGTCGCTGTTTTACTGGAAGGGGCCGCAGACAGAGGCGCTCTACGAGGCATTTCGTCGGAGGTATCCGCTGACGTACTGTTTCGCGACCTCGTCAGGGTCGGCGGCGCTGCATGTGGCGGTGGCGGCGTTGCGGCTGCAGCCGGGGGATGAAGTGATCGTGCCGGCGATCACGGATATGGGATCGGTGATCGGGATTCTCTATCAGCAAGCGGTGCCGGTGTTCGCGGACCTGGAGCCGGGCACGTACAACCTGGATCCGGCGGACGTGAGGCGACGGATCACGCCGAAGACGCGGGCGATCATGCCGGTGCACCTGGCGGGGAATCCTTGCGACATGCAGGCGTTGATGGCGCTGGCGCGGGAGCACCGGCTCGCCGTGATCGAGGACTGTGCGCAGGCCTGGGGCGCGCGCTGGCAGGGCGAGCCCGTGGGGCTGCAGGGGGATCTGGCGTGTTACTCGTTCAACGAGTTCAAGCACGTGAGCTGCGGCGATGGCGGCGTGGTGGGCACGAACCGCGACGCGCTGGGTCGCGGGCTCGGCAAGTGGGGCGACAAGTTTTACGATCGCGAGGCAGGCGGCCGGGATCCGCTGGAGCTGGCGCCGAACTATCGGATCAGCGAGCCGCAGGCCGCGGTGGCGACGGCACAGTTGGGCAAGCTCGAGGAGATCGTGACGGCACGCGTGCGGGCGGGCTCGCAACTGCTCGCCGAACTCGACGGGACGTCCGGGCTGCGGCTGCCGATGATTCGGCGCGGGGACACGCACAGCTTCTGGTTCTTCCTGCTGCGGCTGGAGCCGGGACACTTTCGCGTCAGTCGGGACGAGTTCGCGGCCGCGTTGAACGCGGAAGGCGTGAGCTGCACGGCGGGGTACATCCCGCGGCCGGTGTACCAGTATCCGGTGTTCCAGAACCACAATTTCTTCGGTGGGCACTGGCCCATTCGCGAGTTCGGCCTGACGCAGATGGACTATCGGACCGTGCATTGTCCGGAAGCCGAGGCCATCTTGAAGGACAGCATCAAACTCACGATCAACGAAGCGATGGGCGAAGCGTACGTGGCGAAAGTCGCGCGCGCGGTTCGTGTGGTGGCGGAGCGCGCGCAACGGCGCGCCGGGGTTACAGGTTGAAAGGTTACAGGTTCAAAGGTTGCAGGCGCCGAAGTTCGACGTGGAAAAGTTGGGGGCGAGTGATCGTTCTCGTTTTCACACGTTCTCAATCTGGCGATGGGATCGGCGATTTTTTCGCGGAACTCGTGCGTTGGTGTGAACCGCGGCGCGAGAGTCCGTGAGAATTCTTCGAGTCGTTCACGCAGGTTTTGCGTCGGTCTTTTGTTTTTTCCTGCGGAAAAACCGAAAGCAGTATCCGGACATTATTCCCGAGTATCTGGACATTATGATCCAGTATCTGGACATTATCCCGGAAGTCGGGACGGGGTAGCCGTTTATAATTGTCACCCTCGGCCCCTCCTGATCGTCGGCTTTCGCGGAGGCGGGGGGCGGACATTCCGAGAGCGGAGACGCGTCACGGGCGGATGATCGCGCCCCGTTTGGGGATCCCGATGCGAATCCCTACGGATTTCGCGCGCCCCGAAGGGGCGCAAAAGGGGCGGATCGACGGCAGAATCGCGCGCCCAGAGTGGCGGGTGTCCTGCGAAATGACCTTCGGAGTGAAAGTGAGAGTGAGGGTGAAAGTGGGCGGACGGGAAAAGGTGGCGAGCTCGGTAGCGCGAGACGAGCGCGCGAGAACGAGAACCGGGCCTACTTCAGTTTTCGCGGAGCGAAAACTGCTTTAGGCCAAGTCCCGGTGGACGGCGGCAACGCTGGCGGCGATGTGGTCGGCATCGTCAGTCGTGTACTTCCAGCCGAGAGGGAGGGCGACGAAGCGGGAGGTGAGGTCCTCGGTTTTCGGAAAATCCTCGGCGCGGTAACCGGGGGCGGGCCAGGGACCGAGATTGCGGAACGGCGAGAGTTCGCGGTGGGCGGCGCGGCCGGAGATCACGTAGTCGCGACGGTATTGGGGATACGTGCCCGTGCGCTGCTGGCAGGCGACGCCGCGCTGCTGGAGCCGGGCGCGAAACGTTCCGGCGGTGTCCGCATTGCGCGCGTAGAAGTACAACTCGAAGCCGAAATCGCCCTCGGGGTCGGCGAGCGGCCGGAGCTGAATGCCCGGGAGCTTCGCGAGCTGGGCGACGATCCGGGCCTTGAGCGCGCGGCAGTGGTCGCGGATGGCGTCGAGCTTGCGCAGTTGGGCGAGCGCCACGGCGGCGGTGAGCTCGGACATCCGGTATTGTGCGCCGCAGAAGGCCGCTTCGACCGGCGGGGTGATGGTGGCGTGGTACGGCCGGAACTGGCCAAGGTCGTGCAGGCGGACCGCGCGTTCGTAGAGGTAGGCGCTGTTGGTGACGACCAGGCCGCCCTCGCCGGCGGTCATCGGCTTGTTGTGTTGGAAGCTGTAGATGCCGGCATCGCCCAGGGAGCCGAGGCGCCGGCCGCGGTAGGTGGCGCCGGGGGCCTCGGCACAGTCCTCGATCACGAGCAAGCCGCGGGCGCGGGCCGCCGGGATGATGGCGTCGAGGTCCGCGCTGGCGCCCTGATAGTGAACGACGAGGACGGCGCGGGTGCGCGGCGTGGTGAGCCGGTCAATCTCGGCGGGGTCGAGGCAGAGGGAGCCATCGACCTCGGCGAGGACCGGGCGGGCGCCGCAGCGAACGATGGCGGTGAAGCAGGAAATCCAGCTCCAGGCGGGGACGATCACCTCGGAGCCGGGGCCGACGCCGGAGGCGGCGAGAATGGTCTCGAGCGCGGCGGTGCCGCTGCTGACGGCGAGGGCGTAGCGCACGCCGAACAACGTCGCGGCCTCGGCCTCAAGTCGTGCCGCGAACGGAGGCGGGTGCGCGGGATCGTTGCCGTAATACCGGAACAGTTCGCCGCGCCGGAGCGCGTCGAGAACGAGGGCTTCTTCTTCAGGACCGATGGCCGCGGAACCCAGGCCGGGAGGCGGACACGGACGAGGCGATGCATTCATGGAGAACGGGCGGGAAGCGCCCGGAGAAAAGGCTGGAGGTGAAAAACAAAGCCGAACTCGACCGCGACGCGCCACAACGCCTGGCGTTTCTCGCGCTCCTCGCGGGCGGTCTCGTGGTTCTCCACGGCCGTGGTGGCCTCGGCGATGGTGGAGCAGAGACAGCCGTGGCGGGCCATGTCGACCATGCCGCCGGGCGACATGAGGAGGCACCAGTTGAGGGCGAAGCCGACGTAGATGAGATGGTTGATGCCCTGAGCGGCGCACAGGGCGGCGAGCTGGTCGCCGTTCTCGGCCACGCCCTCATCGCCGACGGGACGCGCGGCAGGGGCAAAATCGATCTGGGCGAAACCGGCGGCGACATCGGCCTGGTTGTGCGGGCCGGGGACGACCGTGGCGCGGCGGAGGGCGCACAAGCGTTCGTGGGTTGCGTCGGGCGTCACCTGCAGCGGCGCGGTCGCTGCCGCCGTGAGCGCGACGGCGCGCTGGTAACCGGGCAGGTGGCGGTAGTAGTCGCGACCCCCGCCGACGACATGAAAGACGGACAGCGGCGAGGAACGGACGGCGGCGAGCAGCGGGGGAAAGACCTCGGCGAGAATCTGGTCCGCGCGCGGCATGTATTCCACGACGCGCCGCCAGCCCGGAAATGCGTCGGGGCGACCGCAGTCCCACGCGTGCATCACGACGAGCGCGGTGCGGGCGGGCTCCAGCTCGACCTCGACCGTGCGCCAGCCGCCAAAGCCCTCGCCGGGGACCTCGCGGGCGGGGTCGGCGTCGAATTGCTGATAAACCTGGGCCGGCAGGCGCATGGTCAGGAGCGGGGCGCGGACTGGGAGCGCGCCGCGACGCGGCGGAGCAGGAAGCCGAGAAGGATGAGCAGTGAGCCAGCGATCGCGTTGTAGTAGCCGGGGGCGGTGGGCGACGCGGGCAGCCAAGTGCAGGCGATGAGGACGACGCCGAGGATGATGGAGATCGTGCCGATGACGCCGTAGACACCGAGGCCCGCGACGGTGACCTGGGCGGCGTCGGGGACGGGCGTGCGCAGGTCGCGGTCGAGTTGGTGGAGCTGTTCCTGGCCCGGGGCGTCCGCGCGGTACCAGAAGGAGGACAGCGCGAAGACGAGCGTCGCGACGACGGCCTCGCTGAGGACGTTGCGGGCGAGGGCGTTTTCGGACCAGACGCCGAAGACCATGAGCGGGATGGCGACGGCGAAGGCGGCGGAGCAGGAGGCGATGCCGGACCACCATGGCGTGCGGCGGAAGATCATGCCGAGGGCGACGGGCATCATGAAGCCGGACGTGAGCGAGTAGTACTGCAGGGCGAACTCGAACGCGCCGCCGAAGCGCGGGATGTAGAAGGCCACGACGACGCCGAGAGCGCCGATGGTGAACATCGCGAGCCGGGCGACGCGCATCTGCTGGCGCTCGGTGGGCGCGACGCCATGGGCGCGGCGGCGGAGCGGGACGTAGATGTCGCGCGTGACGGTGACGGAGAGCCAATTGCACGCGTCGTTGACCTGGCCGAGGGTGGCGGAGAGCACGGCGGAGACCGCGAAGCCGACCATGCCGTGCGGCAGGAGCAGCATGGCGAGGCTGACGTAGGAGGACTCGGCGGGGTCCTTGAGGGCGGGCCAGAGCGCGTCGATGTTGGGGAAGATTACCTTGGCGGCCATGACCGGCAGGACCCACATCAGGGGGGCGAGGAAGGAAAGCGCGGCGCAGAGCAGGGCCATTTTGCGGGCGCCGCGTTCGTCGGGCACGCTGTAGTAGCGCTGGGCGAGGTGCCACGCGACGTTGTAGCCGAGCATGACGTTGACGAAGTATCCGAGGAGAAACCACGGATTCGAGGCGGGGCCGTTGGGGAGAAGATACTCGGGCGGAACCTCGGCGAGCATGCGGCGGAAACCAGCGAACACGCCGCCGTGGCCGAGGTACGCGTAGGAGACCGGGAAGATGATCACCGTCATGACGACGATGATGATCGACTGGACGGCGTCGGTGAGCACGGCAGCCCAGAGGCCGCCGACGACGGTGTAGAGGACGACCACGACGCCGACGACGAGGATGGAGGCCTGCAGACCGTTGAAGCTGACCCCGAGGAGCGTGAACACGCGGTCGCCGAAGCCAAGGGCGGTGGAAACGAAGATGCAGAGGATGTAGAGGCCCTGGCCGATGCCGACGATCTGGGGCAGAATCGAAGTGACGGAGTAAAAGTAGGTCGTGGACGGCGAATAGCGCTTGGTGAGGAACTGGAGGGGCGAGTCGAGCCGGGCGCGCCGCCACATTTTGGCGAAGTAGAAATACCCGGCCAGGTAAGCCCACGTGGCCATGGTGAAGATGAGGAGCGCGCCAAGGCCGATCCGGTAGGTGAAGCCCGCGGCGGCGACGAACATGAAGGCCGAGAAGCCGGTGACCCAGTTGGACAAGCCGGCCAGGACCCACGGCACCTTGCCGCCGGCCTTGAAGTAGTCGTCGGTGCCGCGAGTCTGTCGGGCGGCGAAGAAGCCGACGAAGATGACCACGGCAAAGTAGAGGCCGATCAACGCGTAGTCGTACGCGTTGACCGTATTGAAGTCCGAATGCTGGACCCGGCCGACGAGCGAGGAGGCGAGAGGTAAGGTCACAAAGTGAGGGTCGGGCGATTCGTCGCGTCGAACGTGAGGGTGGCCTTGATCGCGTGGTCACGGTGCGTGCCGCCGATACGCCAGGTGGTGCCGGCGCGATCGATGGTCGCGATGCCGTGGGCACTCGTGGCCGGGGCGGCGGTGGCGACGGTGAGGATCACGTGTTCGGTGGCGGCGGCGAACGCGGCCTCGACGAACGGGAAGACGGTCTCGTCCTCGAGGGCGAGGCGGGCTTGACGCAGGACGATCGCGGAGGACCCGGCGACGACCGCCTGGGCGGAGGCGAGCGGGCGGGAGATGCGGAAGGTTGCGTCGGTGACGGCGGCCTCACCGCGGCCGTCGTCGTTGAAGACCTGGAAGCGGATCTGCACAGGCTTGGCCTGCCGTAGCTTCACGTGGTCGGCGATCACGAGCACCTCGGGCTTGAGGAAAACGAGGGTGCGCGTGACGAGGAGGACGTCGGGGTCGACGAGCGCGTAGGCCTCGGTGGCGTCACTGGTGACGGTCATCCAGGACGGGCCGGTGCGGTGGTCGACGACGGTGGCGTTGGCCCAGGAGGAGTTGGTGCCCTCGCGGCCGTCGTGATACTGGTGGCCGTGGCCATCGATCAGGAGGGCGGTGTGGGCCTGGGTTTGGCGCAACAGCCAGCGCGGAATCTTGGGGGAGTAGCCGGCGCGGAACGGGTCGCTGAAGAGCCGTTCGCCGTGCGCCTTGAAAATGACGCTGTTGCGGTCGGCGTGCTCGTGATTGGACGGACCGCCGCTGCGAAGGGCGACGACGGTGTCATCGGGACCCCAGCCGGTGCGCGAGACGATCCAGTCGTTGCTGAGCCGCACATCGAGCATCTCGGGGCCGGGCGCCTGTTCCGGGGCGTCGGCGCGGTACCAGACCGCGGCGTGCAACTGCTTGAGCGAGCCGGTGTGCTTCGCGACGTAATTGCTCAGTGGATCCTGCGCCGCGAGGCCGACCCAGGCGGCGACGGAGACGTCCATGCCGATACCGGCATCCGAGAAATTCACGATGTCGAGCGCGGGAACGTAGTTGCCCTTGGGCGTGGCGTTGTAGGGCCGCTGCGCGTTGGGATCGGTGATGGCGGCGCCGCCGCACGGCATGGCGAGGGACAGTGCGTACCGGATCGTGCCGGGGTAGTTGACGAGCGTGCGGTCATCGAGGCCGAGGCGCCGATAGACGGCCTCCGCGAGCATCGCCATATGCAGCGTGGTGTAGCCCCAGTAGCCGACGCCCTCCTCGTAGGCGCCGTCGGTACCGTACATGACGGAGAACGCGCGGGCGCTTTGACGGGAGAGATCGAGCCACTTGGCGGCATCGGGGTGACGACCGTGGAACCAGAGTCCGGCGAAGCCCAGGCCGCAGGTCGGGATGACCTTGAGGTTGGTCGAGTTGAGGATGATCGGCCACCGGCTCAGATCGAAACG
Organism: Opitutus sp. ER46; assembly: GCF_003054705.1. Classification (NCBI taxonomy): domain Bacteria; kingdom Pseudomonadati; phylum Verrucomicrobiota; class Opitutia; order Opitutales; family Opitutaceae; genus Opitutus; species Opitutus sp. ER46. The sequence continues at coordinate 449,953 of NZ_QAYX01000022.1, read as the reverse complement.
GAATGCGTAGTCGTCCTCCGGGTCGAAGCCCCAGCCGCGGACGCGGTCCGGGTGCTGCATGCCGTACAACGTGCGGTAGCACGCGGGAGCGCCCTCGTGGAGGACCTTGTCCTCAACCCGCTGGCGGAGCGCGGCGGGCACGGCGTCGCGGAGCCAGTCGAGCGCGTAGAGCGCGGCGATCGTGGCCTCGGGGGCGCGCTGCAGGCCGATCGTGTCCTTGCCGCCCTCGAGGAAGTAGTCCCAACGCTTGTAGTCGCAGAGGCGTTCGAGCGCGAGGAGCGCGACGTCGAGGTGGCGGCGGTCGCCGTAAACGGCGTACGCGAAGCTGCACGTTTCGAGCACCTGCCAGGCGCGAAGGAAGTCGGCGACGTGGTTGTTGAGCCGGAGCTCGTCGCGCAGGAACCGGGTCTCAGCGGCGAAGTTGACGCCCAGGAGCTTGGCCTTGACCTCGGCGAGCCGCGGGAGGTCGAGGTTGGCGCGCATGCGGGGCAGGTCAGCCGGGTCGAAGAGCAGCCCGCGCGCGGGGTCGGCAGCGGAGGCGGCGGGCGTGGCGGGGGCGGGCGTGGCGCCGAGGGCCGGCAGGCGGAGCAGCGGGAGCGTGGCGGCGAGGGTGGCGGATGTCTGCAGGAACGTGCGGCGCGAGGGGTTCATGGCGAAGAATCGGGTGAAAGGGAAACTGACGCACGACGGCCGGGCCGGGCACCGGACGTGAGGGGAAAGGAGAACGGTGGCGCGCTAGCGCGGAGCCTGGGCGGCGTGGCGGGCAACGGAGATCGCGCCGTAGCTGCCGATCTGCTCGCCGAGGGCGGCGGGCACGACGGAACAAACGGCGAGGCTGGGGGCGAGCGCCTCGCGGCGCAGGGCGTCTTGCATCGCGCGGGCGATGAAGCGTTCGCAGCGGGCGTAGATGCTCCCGATGACGATGCGGTCGGGATTGAGGACATCGACGAGGATGGCGAGCGCCTCGCCGAGGTGGGTGCCGACATCGGTCCAAAGTTGCAGCGCGGCGGGATCGCCGAGATTTGCAGCGGTAGCGACCTCGCGGGCGGAAAGCTCGCCGGCGGCGGCCTTGGGCCAGACCCGGTGGGCAAGTTGGGCGATGCCGCCACCAGAGCAGAAACCCTCGAAGGAGCCGGCCTTGTGGTAGCCGATGGGACCCTCGGGCTGGAGTCGGATATGGCCGACCTCGCCGGCATTGCCGTTGGTGCCCTCGTAGAGGCGGCCGTCAAGGATGAGACCGGCGCCCATGCCCGTGCCCATGGTGAGGAAGACCATGTTCCGGGCGCCACGGCCGGCGCCGTACTGCCACTCGGCGAGGGCGCAGGCGTTGGCGTCGTTCATGAGCGCGGCGCGGCCGCCGTGACGGCGGGTGAGCGCCTGGCAGATGTCGACGCGATCCCAGCCGGGGAGATTCGGCGGGGAGAGGATCAGCCCGCGCGCGGCATCGAGCGGGCCGCCGCAGGACACGCCGAAGACGACGTCGGGTCCGGGATGCAGCCGCTCGATCTCGAGGTGCAGGCGCTCGAGCGTGGGCCGGGGGAGATCGGAGGCGAAGCGGGCAACCTCGCGGACCTTGTCGCCGTCGGTGACGCTGACGGCGCACTTGGTGCCGCCAAGATCGATGCCGATGAGAGCGGGATCATGCATGGGGGCGGGGGTGGCGGGGCGCCGGCGGCGGAAGACGGAGAGGAGCGGCATCGGGGGCGGGGACGATCAGCGCTGGTAGCCGGAGAAGTGTTTCGGTTCGGCCGGATCCTGATAGCGCGTGGTGTAGGTCTTCCGGCTGGCGGCGAGCTTCAGGAAGACGTCGACGGGGACGATCTCGGTCGGCCCGTCGAGCTGGCGGGTGATCTCGACGAGGGAGTTCACGTCGTTCGATTCGCGCACGTGAATCAGGAGGAAGTAGGGCCGGTTGCGGTTGACGGCGATGAGCTCGTTGAGGTCGGCGGCGACCTCCTCGCGCGGCCGCTTGGGACTGATGTAATAGTCGTACGAGATCAGCGGGCGGGAGTCGCGGAGGTCACGGGTGCGCGCGGGACCGTAGCCATTGATGAACCCGATCACGTCGGGAAACGCGGCGTAGTAGCGGTCGACGGCTTCCTTGGTCAGGTCCGCGTTGCCCACGTTTCCGTCGGCGGCGGAGTTGTCCATGATCTCCATGACGTGCTCATCGAGCTGGGCCATCATCTCGCGGGCCTCGGCCATGAGGAGCGGGAAGCGGTCGGCGGGGATGTGGTTCGGGTACATGTAGCCCGGACCGGAGAGACCGCCGATGAAGTAGTCGTTGGGCGTGGCGCTCTCGTGGAAGTACTCGAGGGCGGCAGGGGTGAACTTCGTCCAGTTCATCGTGACCTGCCAGGCGAACGGCAGCTTGCCGCGGCCGGGCTTGGTCCAGACGCCGATGCCGATGCTGTCGGACTGCACGAACGCGAGGTAGACCTTGGGTTCGGCGGTGAGCTTGGCGTCGCGGGCGACGCGGTGGTTGTTCTTGAACTTGAAGCCGGGGGTGAAGCTGAAGTGGCAGTTGAAGCTGAGATTGGGAAGGTTGTGGAGGCCCTCCATTTTCAGGCCGTAGGTGGAGAGCAAGGTGGTGTGCTGCTCCTCGGTGTCCTTGCCGTAGGCGTGCCAGCCAAAGACGAACGCGAGCGGGTTGAGCTCGCTGTAGAGCCGCTGGGCGAGCGCGAGCTCGTCGGGGTGTTTGGGGTTGGCGGAGAGATCGTGGAAGAACATCCGGCGGCGGATGCCCCAGTCGGCGACGGCGGGCTGGCGCACGGTGCCGCGGTGTCCGCCCATGAGCATGATGGCGTCGTGCGTGCAACGGGACCAGTAGCGGTTGATGGCGTCGCCGTAGATCTGGGCGTCGGTCTGGCCCGTGTAGCGGCCGCGCAGGTCGTCGATCTGCTTGAGTCCCTGGGCCTGGACGAGCGGGACCTGCTCGGCAGTGACGACGATGGCGTCCTCGAGGCCGGCGATGGTGAAGGCGACGTTGAGGGAGGCGCTGACCGCGGGTTCCCAGATGACGTAGCCCTTGGCAAAATGGGCGAAGCGGGCGAGAGCCTCGGAGGCGGTCTTGAGCTCGGTGAACTGGACGCCGTGCTTGCGTTGGTAGAACTCGAACAACGGCTGGGTGATCTCCCATTGGAAGTCAGCCGGATGGATGATGTAGAGCTGGGGCGACTCGCGGTTGGCGAGGCCCTGGAGGCTCACGAGCATGACCTTTTCGGGCAGGCCGCCGGCGACGCGCCAGTCGAGGTCCCAGCGCATGTAGGCCGCGGAGCGGGCCGGCTCGCCGGCGGAGGCGACGGTGAGTCCGAGGAGGAAAGCGAGAGAAAGGAGAAAGTGACGCATGGCTCTATTGGTCGGCGGTGACGCGGGTGAAGCGGTACACGAGCGGGCGCGGGCGCGTGCTGTGGAGTTCGATGAGGAGAAGCTGGGAGTCGCCCTCGAGGAGCCGGTATTCGGCGTAGATCCGGATGGGGAAGTTGCCCTGCGAGCCCTCGATGAGCGGTTCGGCCTCGACCCGCAGCGTGCGGCCGTGGTCGAGCCAGGTGGCGGACACGGGCGTGGGGTGATCCTTCACCGGGTAGAGCGCCATGTGGCGTTGCTCGACGCGGAAGAAGTTGCCGACGGTGGTGGGCCGGGCGGTGTCGACGACGTTGGTCTCGGACACCTTGGTGTCGATCCACTGCATGTCGTGCCGGAGGTTCACGCGGGTGCCGTCGAGGCTGATGACGAGGTCCCATTTCTGCCATCCGTCGAGGGCGGAGCTGCGGTCGGGATCGAGGCGCCAGCGGCCGGCGAGGGCCGGGGCGGGATCGGCGGCGCCGGCGCTGAGCGCGACGGCGGCGAAGGCGAGGAGGGAGAGAAGGAGGCGCATGGGCGGACTCGGTTGGTTGGTTGAAATGGGATCAGGGCTGGGCGGCGGCGGGGGCCGGAGCGGGCAGCGACGGCAGCTTCTCCTCCTCGGACTCGAGGAAGGGGACGCCGCGCACCATCCAGTCGGGGCGGGGGGCGCCCTTCAGGTGGTGGTCGAAGAACTGCTGCATGCGGCGGGCAAAATCCCGCTGGTCGGCGCGACGGCGCAGGCCGTGGAACTCGTTGAGGTAATTCAGGAGGTAGGCCTCCTTCCCGTGGCGCCGGAGGGCCAGGAAGTACTCGATGCCCTGATACCACGGCACAGCGTCGTCGTGATCATTGTGCAGGAGGAGAACGGGCGTCGTGACGCGGTGGGCGTAGAAGACGGGCGAGTTCTCGAGGTAGAGGAGCGGAGCGTCCTGGAGGGACGGCCCGATCCGGCTCTGCGCGCGCTCGTACTGGAACTGACGCGGGCGACCGGAGCCCCAGCGGATGCCGGAGTAGGCGCTCGTCATGTTGCCGACGGGCGCGCCGGCCTCGGCGGCGGCGAAGCGGTCGGTCTGGGTGAGCAGGTAGGCGATCTGGTAACCGCCCCACGAGTGGCCCTGAATGCCGATGGCCTTCTCGTCGACGTAGCCGCGGCGCACGATCTCGTCCACGGCGGGGAGGACGCACTTGAGCGCGCTCTGGCCGGGATAGCCGACGGTGTAGGTGATGTCGGGCATCAGGATGAGGTAGCCGTTGCTGGTGTAGAGCGGCGGATTCACGACGGTGCCCGGAAGCGGCGGCGTGAACGTGTGCACGACCTGCGAGAGGCGCTCGTAGATGTACACGATCATCGGATACTTCTTCTTCGGGTCGAAATTGGCGGGCTTGTAGAGCGCGGCGGGCAGCGTGACGCCGTCGGCGTTGCGGTAGGTGAGCAGTTCGGCCGAGCCCCAGAGGTACGGGGCGAGCTGGGCGCCGCCCTGGCTGATCTTCCGCGGCGCGGCGAAATCGGCGTTGGTCAGCTGCAGATCGGGATACTCATCGAAGCGCGAACTCGTGATGAGGAGCGCGTCGGTGCTGAAGGCGCGGGTGGCGTAGCGGACGTTGGCGTCGGCCCAGAAGAGCCGGTCGGGGGCGGTGGTGGCGGCGAACGCCTGACGGAAGAAACCGCTGGCGTGGGTGTCCTCGCTCTCGCCGCGAAGATGGAGCGGACGGGACGGATCGAGCCCGCGGCGGTCCTCGCCGGGAGTGGTGGGCTCGATGGACTGGACGCGGAGCTGGATGCGCTGGGCGCGGCCGAAACCGTTCGTAACGTTGCGCGCAGGGCGGCCGTCGGGGAAGACCTGCCAGAGGTCGAAGCGGTCGTAGAGGAGGAGGGACTCGCCGTCGCGGGTCCAGCCGGCGGTGCCGTAGGAAGCGACGTTGAAGTACGGCGCGTAATCCTCGGGGTGGTCGGCGGTCTCATCATAGAACGCGACGGGCAGGCCGCGGGTGAGCGGGATGATGGTGCCGTTGCGGGCGTCGACGGCGTACCACTCGCGCTGCTTGAAGAAGGCGAGCCAGCGGCCGGTGTGTGACCAGCGGACCCCGGACTTCTCGCTCAGCTCGCGGGTGACGAGGCGGCGTTCGCCCGCGGCGTTGACGAGGTAAAGATCGAAGAAGTTGCCGTCGTAGTCGGCGCGGAGCCGGTAGTCGCGATCGTCCTGGCCCCACGCGGCGGTGCCGTCGTCGTTGGCGGTGACGGACTGCAGGGCGGGATCGGCGAGCTGGGTGTAGCGGCGGGTGGCGAGATCGAAGACGCCGAGGAAAGTGCGTTTGCGCTCGCGGTCGGCGCGCTGGCGCTGGACCGGCTGCACGTAGTCGTCGCGCCAGTGCCAGAGGTCGAGGGAGACCTTGTCGTCATCGAGCAGGGACTCGAGGCGCTCGTCGGGAGCTTTTGGGGCGGGGGTGGCGGGAACGTAGAGTTTCGCGCCGTTGAAGGAGAAGGACGCGGCGGCGTCGCCACTCACGGCAAATTCGGCCGGGAGCCCGGGCGTGCCGGGCCGGACGACCTCAATGGCGGCGGTGGAGCCGCGCGTCCAATGGTAGAGCGCGAAGCGGGGAGCCTTGGCATTGGGCTCCGCGCGGTCGGACGCGAAGGCGGCCTGCTTCTCTTCGCGGTCCCAGGTGAACTTCACGTACTGGCCCGGGCCCTGGGCGAGGGCGGTGGGCGCGGCGGGATTACCGGGGATAACGGCGTAGACGCCATTCTCCGCTTCGTTGCGGGAGGCGACCGTGTAGACGAGAGTGAGGCCGTCGCGGGCGAAGGAATATTCGAGGACGTGGGCGAAGGTGCGTTCGGCGCCGGTGGCGAGGTTGCGGAGCACGAGGTCTGAGCCGTACTTCTTTTCCTTCTGCTTTGCGTCCTTGGCGGCGGGTTTTGACGCGGGCGCGACGGTTGAGGTGGTGACGGTCGACGCGGTGGCCGTGCTGGCGGTGTTCGTCATCGAGCCGCTCGCGGAAGTGGCGGCGGGGCTCGGGGTGGCGGACGATTCAGCCGGCTTCTTCTCGGGGAGAGGTTCTTTGAGGTAGGCGAGCCAGGCGCCGCCGAGCGCGGGGAGCTGGAGACTCTTGACGTTCTCGATGCGGGTGGTCTCGCCGGTGGCGAGGCGGACGATCACGAGCCCCTGCTTGGGCAGCTCCTCGGCCTTCTTCTTGGCGCGTTTCGCGGCGAGGGTCTGGGCCTGCGTGGGGAAAGTGGTGGAAACGAGAAAGGCGGAGTCGCTGGAGAACGTGAGGCCGATCTCCTTGCGCGGCCCGGGGCGCTCGGGGTTGGCCTCGGAGGCGGTGAGCGGCGGAGGCGGCAGGGCGCCGACGGGGACGCGTTGTTCGCGTTCGCTGGTGAGGGAGCGGATGACGACGTCGCCGTCGCCTTCGAGCGGCATGTAGGAATAGGCAGTCCAGCCGCCGTCGCGGGAGACAATCGGTGCGCCGATGGTGCGCCAGGCATCGAAGTCCTGGTCGGTGATGGCGCGGCGGGTGTCAGCGGCGAAGCCGGTGCCGAACGCCAGGAGGCCGAGGCCAAGGGCGAGGAGACGGGAGCGGAGGAAGGAAGGAGCCATGAGCGGACCGGAAGACGGATTCGGAAGCGGTTGGGTTGTGCGGGGCGAACTTGGGGAAGCCCGCATCGTCCTGCCGGCCGCGATCTGCGCGACCGGCAGGAGCACACACACGGACAGAGTGAGAGTGAGGGTGAAAGTGAGAGTGAGACGGAACTGAACCGGCCGGGGCGGCGCTCGATGCGACGGCGAGGCCTAACGGCGCCGCGGGCGGGTGAGCGTCAGGTCGGGGGCTATGGATTCCGGGAGATCGGGTCGTTGGGCTTCTGGAAGTTGGTCTCGTAGGTCTTCCGGCTGGCGGCGAGTTTGAGAAATACGTCCATGGGCACGACTTCGACGCGCTCGCTGAGGCGGCTGAAGATGTTGGCGACCTTCTCGATGGTGTTCGATTCGCGCACGTGCATCAGGAGGAAGTACGGGCGCTGGTCGTTGAGCTGGATGAGTTCCTCGATGTCGGCGGTGGCCTCCTCGATGGAGCGGTCGACGGCGAGGTAGTAGTCGTAGCTGATGAACGGGACGCCGTGGCGCAGGTCGAAGGTGCGGGCGGTGCCGTAGCCGTTGATGAAGCCGATGGCGTTGGGGTACTGCTCGTAATAGCGATCGACGACTTCCTTGGGCAGGTCGGTGTTGCCGATGTGCCGGTTGCCCTCGGAGTAGTCCATGATTTCGAGAACGCGCAGATCAAGCTGCTGCATGAGCTTCGCGCCGAACTGCATGAGTGCGGGGAATTTGTCGGCCGGGATGGCCTTGGGGTACATGTAGCCCGGGCCGGAGAGGCCGCCGATGAAGTAGTCGTTGGGGGACTTGTCCTCGTAGAAGAACTGGAGCGCGGGCGGGTTCATCCACGTCCAGTTCATCATCACCTGCCAAGTGTAGGGCACCTTGCCGCGGCCGGGCTTCGTCCAAGTGCCGATGCCGATGGAGTCGGTGGAGACGGCGCAGACGTACACCTTGTTCTCTGCGACGAGTTTCTCGTCGGGTTTCACGTGGTGGTTGTTGGTGAACTTGAAGTCCGGCGTGAGCGGGATCTGGGAGGTGAAGGAGACGTTGGGGAGGTTGTGCAGGCCCTCCATGATCAGGCCGTAGTTGCCGACGAGCGTGGTGTGCTGGCCCTCGGTGTCCTTGGCGTAGGAGTGCCAGCCGAGCACGACGCTGGCGGGTTTCTGCTGCGACAGGATCTTCTTCAGGAGGGCGATCTCTTCGACGTGCTTGGGGTTGGCGGAGAGGTCGGAGAAGAAGGCGCGCTGCTGGATGCCGAAGTCGGCGATGCCTGGCTGCATCTGGGCGCCGGACTCGCCGCCCATGACCACGTAGTAGTGGCGGGAGCAGCGGGCGAAGTACTGGTCGTAGGCCCACTGGTAGATTTGGTGATCGGGCTGGCCGGTGAACTTGCCGCGCAGGTCGACGACGGGTTTGAGCCCGTGCTTTTGCGCGAGCGGGAGGAGGTCCTCGTTGACGACGACGAGGTCTTCGACGCCGGCGATGGTGAAGGCGACGATGAGAGAGGAGCGGACCTGTTTGTCCCAGACGACGCAGCCCTTGGCGTAGCGGGCAAAACGGGAGAGAGCGGTGTCGGCGTCATCGACGGCGAGGCGGTCCCATTTCACGCCGTGGCGTTTGGCGAGGAAACCAATGAGCGGGTGAACGATCTCCCATTGCCAGTTCTTCGGGTATTCGAGGTAGAGACGGGCGTCGCCGCGGTTGGCGAGGCCCTGGAGGGAGATGAGGAGGGCGTGGACGGGGACATCGCCGTCGAGCCGCCAGTTTTCCGAGAGGGGAATGAGCGTGGCGGACGCGGGGGCCCGCTCGAGCTGGCGCGGGGCGAGATGCTGCGCGCGCAGCGGGGCGGCGAGCAGGCAGAGGGCGAGGAGGGAAAGGAGGCGCTTCATTTGGTGGCGGCGGGAACGCGGTTGAAGACGTACACGATCGGGCGGCTGCGCGTGCTGCGGAGCTCGATCACGGTGAGCTGGGTGCCGCTGACGGAGACCTTGAAGTCGGTGAGGACATTGACCTCGCGCGGGCCCTGCTGGGTGCCGAGGACCTGGTCGGTGTTGAGGCGCAGGATACGGCCCTTTTCGAGGAGGACGCCGCTGACGCGCTTGGTTTTGTCGCCGGTGGCGTAGGCGCCGAGGTGGCGGTTGTCGGGCCACCACGGGGCGGGGACGACGATCGGCGGCTGGTTCAGACGAAACTCAGTGGTGTCTTCGTAGTCGCGGCGGGCCCAACCGAGGCGGCGGTGGATGGTGACCTTGTCGCCGTCGATGGCGAGGGTGAGGTCGAACGATTTCCACGGGCTGAGCTCGGTGCTGCGGGTGGCGTCATAGCGCCACTGACCGGAAAGGGGGGAGCTGTCGGCGGCGTGAAGGCTCGGGAGGAGCAGGGCGCCGAGGAGCGGAAGGAGCGAGAGAAGACGACGGAGAGACATGGGAGGAGGACGAAAGGGGCAAAGAAAAGGCGGAGGCCGTTGGTGGCCTCCGCCTTTTCGAAGGCTAGCTTACAAAGCTGACGCTACGCTCAGAAGTGGAGCGTGGTGCGCAGCTGCCAGGTCCGCGGGTTGGCCGGGACGTACGTGCCCTCGTAGTAAACCTTGTCGGTCAGGTTCTGGATATTGAGGGACGTGGTCAGGTTGTAGCCGAGGGCCTTCCAGGGATAGGAGACGCTGGCGTCGAACACCAGGAAGTCGCCGGCCATGAAGCCGCCGCGGTCCGGATTCCAGTCGAACGTGCGGGAATAGACCGTCTCCGACGAGTAGCGCGCGCCGAGGGCGAGGGCGAGGCCGCGCACAACCGTGTCGGTGAAGGTGTACTTGTTGAACACATTGAGCCGGAACTCCGGGACGTTCTCGATGCGGTTGTCATAGTACATCCGATACAGTGCCTGGTTGGTCGCGGTGGCGGCATTGAACTTCTCGGTGCCCGGCTGCGGATAGACCGGATAATCCACGGTTTGGGCGTACCACAGCCAAGCGCCGTTGATGACGGCCTGGTAGTTGCGGTTCGGAGACCAGATCATGTCGAACTCGGCGCCTTCAATCTGGTTCTTCAGACCGACCGTACGCCAGCGGAAGTTGCGCTTCGTGGAACCGTAGAAGGCCGACGTCGAGTCGAACATCGTGGTCGAGTAGTTTAGCGGGTCCGAGGAGATCTTCTGGCTGTCGTCGAGCTTCTGGTTCTTCCGGATGCCGCGGAAGAGCGAGAAGGTGGACACGAGTTTCTCGTCCCACAGCGAGGTCTTGACGCCGATTTCGTAATTCATGCCGGACTCATTGGGAATGGCGTCGAAGGCGCCGTTCTTGGCCAGGGCCTCGCGGCCGGAGGCGACGCTGGTCACCGTGGTGCCACGGTAGTTAAACGAGCCGCCATTTTTGGTGAGCGCGTCCGTCAGCAGTTGGTCGAGGGTGAGTTCATCGAAGCCGCCGGCCAGGCCGGAGTTGATCTTGAACGTCTTCGAGACGCTGGCGTAAACGGACAGACCTGGGCGAATCTGGAACGAGGCGCCGCCCATCCAGGAGTCGCCCTTGCGGGTGCGGAAGTTCTCCGGATCGCCCGCATAGCTGGCGGAGTAGTTGTACACGTTCGTCGGATAGACGTCCTGGTGCAGATACGCATCCGGCGGCGTGATGAACCACGGCTCATTGGCGGTGAGGAACTGGCCGTAGCCGGTGCTGGATTCCTTGCGATAGCCGGCAATGGTGGTGAGCCGGTCCTTGAAGAACTGCCCCTGCCAATTGACGTAGAAGGACTCGTTTTCGGGTTTGTAGCCGTCGAGCAGGTTGCGGTTGATCGGGTGCAGCTTGCTCAGCGGGGGCGTGGGGTGGATGGCCGGATCCCACTTCGAGTAAACTTCGGTCGCGGTGAGAACCGTGCCGGTGCGGTCACGGAGCACCTGGTTGATGAGCACCATGCCGTTCGTGCCGGTCGGATTGGGCACGTTGTTAACGGGGGCGGAAGGATAGTTGTAACCGGGGACGGCGTAGTAAACCACGCCGGCGGAGGCCATGTACTGCTGGAAGGTGCGGTTGTGCTGGCCGCCGATGAGGAGCTTCTGCTTGGTGCCCCAGATGTCCTTCTTGAAGATCAGATCGAGCTGATGGTCCGTCTGGCGGCGATAGTAGCCGGCGGACGCGCTGGAAGCGGGATTCCAGTTGAACGTGATGCCGTCGGCATTGGGTGCGAGCGTGCCGCTGACGTTGTCAAACCGGCTGTTGTCGTTGGTGAGGACGTACCGGGCGTCCATCCAGGAAACCGGCGCCAGGTCGACCGTCGCAGTGAACGTCTTGACCTCGTTGCTGGTGAAGGCGCCGGAGTTCGTGTAGTTGAACGCCTGGTCTTCGATGCGTTTGCCACTGAGATTGGTCCAATAGCCGTAGGGCTTGATGACGTCCTTGGTATAGATCGCCATCGTATAGTCGTTCGTCGACTTGCGGAGGTCGTTGATGTAGTTCGTGACGTTATTGAAGATACGGGTCTTGTACGCGGCCGCGTCGGCGACTCCAGCAGCAGCGATGAGTGCCGCGCTGGGATTCTGATAGGCGTCGAACCAGCCCTGCGGCCAAGTCCACGCGCCGTCGTTCTCGTTGAACTTTTCCTGCAGGTACTCGAACTCGAGGTTGACCTTCAGCTTGCCACTGTCGAACGGCACGAGCGTGACGCTGGGCGTGACATTGAAGCCGCGGCGGAACTCGTGCCGGCGGTCGCCGGTGAAGTCGGTCCAGGCGCCGACGACGCGCATGGCCGCGCGGCGATTGAGGGCGAGATTCTGGTCGAGGGTGGCCTTGTCGCCGCCGTTGTCATCGATCTGATAGCTGATAGAGCCGAACGTCTTGGCGAAGTCAGGCTTCTTGGTGATGTAGTTGATGACGCCGCCGGGGTAACCCTGGCCGAAGAAGACGGCGGCGGGACCCTTGACGATTTCGACGCGCTCCACGTTGTCGAAATTATGAGAGACGTAGCGGTTGACGCCGTTACGCAGGAGCGAATTCACCGTGAAGCCGCGCATCGTGAACGTGCCCTGAGGCGTGGCCGAATTGGTCGGCACGCGCATGGCGAAGCGCGAGTCACCGGAACCCGACGCCGTGTAGCGGAGGATGTCGGTGATCGTCTGGAGGCCGGTGTCCTGGATGAAGTCCGAGCTCATCACCGAAATGTTCATCGGGATGTTCTGGATTTCGGCGCCGATGCGCGTCGCGGTGACGGCATTGGTCTTCAGGTAACCGCGGTCCTTCTCACTCTTCACCTCGAAGGGCGACAGCATGATCGTGTCGTCGTCCAGCTTGGTGGTGGCGGCCGTCTCCGGGGCCGAGACGGTGGTGACCGTCCGCGGGGCCGGGCCGGTGCTGGCGGCAGCGGGGGTGGAGGCGGGGGCGGGTTGGGCGAGGGCGCCGAGGCGCGCGTTCAATTCCGCGAGCTGCTTACGCAGCGCGGCGTTCTCCTGCTGAAGCTGGCGGACGTCAGGCTCGGCGGATTGCGCCGAGACCGTGCCGACCGTCATGCAAGCCACGATACCGGCCGTCAGGATATTCCTGAAGAGGCCAGTGGCTGGACGCTCAGTGGTGTTCATGGGGTGTCGCTTGGTTTTGTTTTGCCGGTCGGTGCCGTGGGGGCGTCGGCCGGCGTGAAAGAAAGCTCAGAATGGATGGGCGGGGGGGACGGTGCCGGGCAGGACAAGCCGTGGGGACACCTTGATGCCCACGCGGCCGGGGGCGCCCGGATTCTGGATCCGCCACAGCACCTGATCGATCACCCGGCGGACGAGGGTCGTGAGGTTGATGTCGATGGCGGCCGGGGAATGGTCGAGGTTGTGGTAGATGACCTCGTTGTAGTTGCCGAGGATGGCGTCGTAATCGCGGCCCGGCTGCTGGCCCGCCTCGCGGAGGGCGCGGAAGAACGAACCGCAAAAGTGATCGGCGGGCAGGTAGATGCCCGTGGCGCGCGGGGTGCGCTCGAGGAGGCGCCGGGCGAGCTGGTTGCTCTCGCTGTGCAGCGGCGCGATCTCGAGGTAGCTGACGCCCGGGTTGGACCGGCCCAGCACGGGATGGACGGTCAGGCCCAGCTCCGTGGCCCGGCGGGTGAAGGCCTGGTTGCGGGTGACGATGGCGCTGTACTCCGGATCGACGGCAACGACGGCGACGCTCTTGTGCCCGCGTTGATGAAGATATTCTGCCGCGAGTTCGCCGTTCTCCTCGTTGTTCGGCTCGACGTAGTCGCCGGGGTAGGACGCCGACCGCCGGGTCATGAACCAGACGTGCGGGGTCTCGCGCAGTTTCGCGAGGCACTCCGGCGCGGGCTCCATGCCCTGGATGATCAGGCCTTCGACGCGTTCCTGCCCGAGATTGCGCGGAAGTTCGTTCGCGGTGTTGGAGAACAGCAGGCGGACGTCGGTGCGATCGCTCTCCTCCTGTGATTGGATCTGCATCAACTGGTGTTCGAACCAGCTGAGGTTGGGATTTGTCGCGCGGCCGCCGACGAACCACACGCCGATGCGGCGCTGCTCAGGCTTGCGGGACTTGGGTCCCGGGCGGCGGTTCACCGGAGCGGGGACGTAGTTGTGCTCCTTCATCACCGCGCGAATCCGGGCGAGGCTTTCGGGGGCGACCCGATGCGGCTGGTTGATGGCGCGCGAGACCGTGGCGGGGGACACACGGGCTTTGCGGGCGAGTTCGGTGAGGAGCATTGGGGAAGGATCCGGATGAAAATTGCAGAGGTTCCGGATGAAAGTTGCAGGGCCACGGATGAAAACGGTTGGAATTTGTGTCAAGCCAATAGCCTGCCAACCGCGTTTGAACCTGAGATTATGACGTGCCTGTGGACGAGTGCTTCTCTCGTGTCGCGCTCTCAACGATGGCACTTTGGGCGATTGGCCGCTAAATCACGCGGCGCGCAAGCGGGCTGCGATGTAATTTGCATGACGCGCGATGAAAAATAGTGAAATCGGGGTTGAATTTTGCGTGCCGGCCGTTCTCATCCCGACGGCCCCCTCCCTCCTATGTTACCCCTTCCGTTCGTTCAGCGTGCCTCCTGGATTTGGTCCGCGGAGGGGACGCATGCCGTGGCCGGAGCGGCGGGGTCGCCTTCGCATTATCAGGTGCGGCTTTTCCGGCGGCGTTTCGAGGTGGCGGAGCGCCCGGCGCAGGCGCTGGTGCATGTGACCGCGGACAGCCGGTATCTGTTTTTCTGCAACGGCGAGCGGGTGGGGCGCGGGCCGGCCAAGGGCGACGTGCAGCATCACTTTTACGAGACGTACGACCTCGCGCCGCATCTGGTGGCCGGGGCGAACGTGCTGGCGGCGCTGGTGCTGGACATGTCGCGGGTGGCGCACCGGCCGACCGGCTTGGGCGCGCCGTGTTCGGTGATGACCGACGCGGGCGGGTTCCTGCTCGAGGGCGAAGTGCCGGGGGGCGAGCGCCTCGACACCGGGCTGCCGGGTTGGAAGGTGCGCGCGGATCGGGCGTATCGGTTTCACAACGACGGCACGCGCTTCGAAGGCTACCACGGCTATTTCGAGCACCGGACGGCGGCGGAATGGTCGCCAACCTGGATGCAGGTGCAGGAAGACGACCGCGCGTGGGCGGAGGCGACGGTGCTTTACCGGGCGGAGCGGCGGGAGGAACGGCGTGATCCGACGAGCCCCTACGGGCTGGTGCCGCGGATGATTCCGCCGCTGGAGGAAGGCGCGCCGCAGCGGTTCGCGGCGGTCTTTGCGCCCGGAGGCGCGGCAGCCCCGGCGGGCTGGGCGGAACTGCTGGGGGAGGGGGCAGCCCTGCGCGTGCCCCCGCAGAGCAAGCGGCAGGTCATCCTGGATGTCGGCGCCATGACGACCGCGTATCCACGACTCACGGTGGCCGGCGGCCGAGGGGCGGAGATTCGCCTGACGTATGCGGAGGCGCTGCGGCTGCCGTGGTCGACGCCCGGCGCGACGCTCTTCGGCCGGCAGCAGTCGCTGGCGAATCTCGCCTCGCATTTCGCCGATGAGTCGACCGGCTGGACGCATGACCGGCGCGGCCTGATCTCCGGCTGGTCGGACCGCTGGGAACCGACGGGGGTCGCGGAGACGTGGGAGCCGCTGCACTGGCGGGCGTTTCGCTTTGTGGGCGTCGAGATCACGACGGGCACCGAGCCGCTCGAGCTCCGGGAGCTGGGGCATCGATTCACCGCGTACCCGGTGACGGCCCAGGGGAGCTTCGCGTGTTCCGACCCCCGGCTGGAGGCGATCTGGCGCACGGGGCTGCACACGATGCGGCTGTGCGCGCACGAGACCTTCGAGGACTGTCCGCATTACGAGCAGATGCAGTATGCCGGGGACACGATGATCACCTCCAAGCTGGTGATGCTGACCGGCGGCGACTACGCGCTGACCCGGCAGGCGCTGCACCACTTCGACTGGTCACGGCTGCCGGAGGGGCTGACCCAGAGTCGTTATCCCTCGCGGCTCACGCAGGTGATTCCCTCGTGGTCGCTGCACTGGATCACCGCGGTCCGCGACTACGCCTATTGTGCGGGAGACCTGGATACGGTCCGCACGCTGCTCCCCGGGATGCAGGCGGTGCTGGACTGGTTCCGGCGCCACGGGGACGCGGATGGGCTGCCGGCGCGGCTGCCGTTCTGGAATATCACCGACTGGTGCGCGGACTGGCCGCGGGGCGTGGTGCCGGGGGCGGACACCGGCGCGACCTGCATCATCGGCGCGCAGTTCATCGTCGCCCTCGACGAAGTGGCCGACCTGTGCCGCTGGCTGGGCGAGCGCGGACTCCACCGCCGGCTGAAACGCGAGGCGGACCGACTGCGGCTCGCGTTGCACCGCCGCTTCTGGTCCGAGACCGAGGGACTCTACTTCGACCAGTCGGAGCACACGACGCTCAGCCAGTACGGCAACGCGTGGGCGGTGCTGTGCGGCGCCGCGGGGGAGCAGCAGCGCGCGCGGATGATGGAGCGGTTCCCGCAGGATCCGCGGCTGGCGCGGGGCTCGTTCTTCTGCTGGCACGCGGTGTTCCGGGCGCTGCGCCTGGCCGGCAAGTACGACCGCATGCCGGAGTTCCTCGGGCCGTGGCATGAGACCGTCGGGTACGGCCTGGATACGTTCGTCGAGGAGAACAGCTACTGGCGTTCGCTTTGCCACGCGTGGAGTGCGCACCCGGCGCTCGAGTTCATCACGGGCGTGCTGGGGGTGAGCCCGCTGGCGCCCGGCTTCGCCGAAATCGAAGTGGCGCCGCATGGCTGCGGGCTCAGCCACGCCGCCGGAACCGTGTGTACACCCCGTGGGCCGGTGCGCGTGCAGTGGCGGCGCGAGGCGGGAAGATTCGGCCTTCGCATCGAGGCGCCGAAGGACACGCGGGTGCGGGTGGTGCTGCCGAACGGGGCCCGGCGCCAGTTCCGGCGCGGGCACTTCGCCCAGGAGGTCGAACTGCCATGAGCGTCGAGCTGTACTTGATCACCGATGCCGACGAGGCGCTCGAGGTTCGCGAGGTCGATGGTCCGGCGCTGTTTCGTTACGTTTATGCTCCCGCCACGCCGGCGCGCGAGGCCCCGCGCCCCTATCTGCATCCCGTGTATGCGCGGTCGGGCGAGATTCTGACGAACTTCCGCCCGAACGACCACCCGTGGCATCACGGGCTCAGCCTCACCATCAACCAGGTTGATGGCTGGAACTTCTGGGGCGGGCCGACCTACCGCGCGGGCGAGGGTTATCGCTGGCAGGAGAACCACGGAGTGCAGCGTCACCTCGAATGGGTGGGCCTGGCGCCGCGGCGGCTCGAGCAGAGCGTGGCCTGGGAGACCGGGAAAGGAGAGCGGCTGTTGAACGAGCGCCGGGTGCTCACCGTCGAGGACGTGACCGACCACGCGTGGGCCCTCGGCTGGCAATCCGTGCTGCGGAACGTGACCGCGCGCGAACTCGTTTTGTCGAACTATCACTCCGGGCAGGGCCTGAAGGGCTCGCACTACACCGGGCTGCAGTTCCGCGGGCGCCGCGAACTGCTCGACGACCATGGCGACGCGGAAGTCGGCATCTGGGCGGATGGTGAGGTTAGCGGTGAAGCCGCGGTCCATGGCTTGTCCTCGGCCTGGATGGAGTGGCGGGGACAGATGGACACGACGCTGCGACGGGTGAAGGTGCGCTTTGAGAACGGGGGCGAGCCGGTGCACTGGTTTGTGCGCCGCAACAATCCCCTCGCGGCGCTGGCGTTCCAGTTTGACCGGGATCGCGGGTTGGCGCCGGGGGGCGAACTCCGGCTTCACCACCGACTGGTGTTCACCGATCTGCCGTGATGCTGAACCGCAAACAGTTTCTCCGCGGAGTGGGCGCCGGGGCGGCGGCGTGGGCGTTGGCCGGGCGCGTCGCGGCGGCGGAGCCGGGGACCGCCGTTGCGCGGGCATTGCCCGGGTATGACGACGCCGCGCCGGAGAACTTCTGGCGGGAAGTGCGCGCCGCCTACGGCATCGCGCCGGACCTGGCGTACCTGAATTGCGGCGGACTGGGGCCGATGCCGGCGCCGGTGCGGGCGAAGCTGGGCACGATGACCGAGGCACTGAACGAGCGGGTCGACGCGGCTCACGGCACTTTTGACGAAGCCCGGAAGGTGATGGCGGGGTTCCTTGGCGGGATGCCAGACGAGGTGTGTTTCACCCGCAACGCGACCGAGGGAAACTCGATCATCGCCGCGGGGCTGGCGCTCGCGCCGGGCGACGAGGTGATCTTCGAGACCCACGCGCATCCCGGCGGTTCGCTGCCGTGGCTGAATCAGGCGCGGCGACGGGGCGTGGTGGTACGCGTGTTTGAGCCGGATGCGGCATCGGCGGGGGAGAACGTGCGCCGCATGCTGCAACTCGTCACCCCGCGCACGAAGGCCGTGCAGGTGAGCCACGTGACGGCGCCGACCGGCGTCGTCATGCCGGTGGCCGAGATGGCGGCGGAGCTCCGGAAGCGCAACATCTGGTTCCATGTGGACGGTGCCCAGTCGCTGGGCGTGCTGCCGATCGACGTGCAGGCGCTCGGCTGTGACTCGTACGCGGCGAGCGGGCACAAATGGCTGGGCGGGCCACGGGAGACGGGGGTGCTCTGGATCCGCGCGGCGCGGCTTGACGACGTGGCGCCGACGGACGCGGGCGCGTACACGAGCTGCGATTTCGATTTCTGCGGACGGCTGGTTTACGCGGCGGGGGCGCGCCGGCACGAGTTTGGCACCCGCAACGCGGCGGCGATCGGCGCGCTCGCTGAGGCCGTGCGCTGGCAGCAGGCCATTGGCCGCGAGCGCATCGCGCGCCGGGCCGGGGAACTCGCGCGGCGGGTGCGCGAAGGGCTGGCCTCCATCAAGGGCGTGACGGTCCTGACGCCCTCGCGGCCGGAGCTGTGCGGCGCGATGACCACCTTCAAGCTCGCCGGCCATGCCGGTGAGGTGCTCCAGCGCGAACTGATGCGCCGTGACCGGCTGCGCTGCCGGACGGTGACGGAGGAGAAACTCGACGCGCTGCGCGTATCCACCCACGTCTTCAACACGCCGGACGAGTGCGACCGCGTGGTCGCGGCCGTTTCGGCACTCGCCCGAGCCTAACCCAATGTCGCGCCTGCATCCCCCTTTCACTGCCGCCGGCACCACGCCGTTCCGCACGGGGGAGAAGCTCCGGCGCGGCAGTGTCGGTCCCATTCCCAAAACAAGCATGAAACACCCCTGGATCCTGTTCCTCGGCCTCGTCGCGCTGACCGCCAACGCGGCGCCGCCGCCGCCGCATACGTTGTTTGTCTGCGTAAGCCAGTCGAAGCCGTTCATCATCGGGTCGCAGGTCGTGCTGCGGAACGGGCTCTACCAAGTCGAGGATCGGGCGAACCCCGTGCACATCGGGTTCAACCATCCGCGAATCGACGCGGTCGCGGTCGATCCGCGCGATCCGCGACGCATCTACATTGCCGGCAACAACGGGGTCATGCGTTCGACCGATGCCGGCCGTACTTGGAAAATCGTGACGAGCTGGGACATGACCGAAGGCAAGGACATCAACGTCGATCCCCACGCTCCGGACCACGTGTATGTGGCGCTGCCGGACGGCATCGCGGTCTCGCGCGATGCCGGGGAGACCTGGCATCGGGCGCAGGCAGGAATCAAACGTGCCTATACCCAGAGCATCATCGTGGATCGCACGCGGGCGGGCCGGGTGCTCGCGGGCACGGAACTCGGGATTTATCTCAGCGAGGATGGCGCGACCACGTGGACCAAGGTGTTCGCCTCCACGAAGACGGTGCACGACGTCCGCCAGTCTCCGCACGACCCGCGGGTGTTTCTGGCGGCGACGCAGGCCGAGGGCCTGCAGCGCTCGACGGATGGCGGGAAGACGTGGCAGGAGCTGACCGGTGTCGGCCGGGCGCATACCCTGCATAATGTCGGTTTCGATCCGGCGGACCCGCGCCGGTTGATCGTGGCCGGGTGGAATTGCGGCGTGCTGGTGTCGGAGGATGACGGCGCCACCTGGACCCCGCGGAACGACGGTCTGCCCAACGCCCAGGTTTGGCGGGTGGGCGTGGATCCGGATTTCCCGGGACGGCTGTATGCCTCGGTGAACCAGAGCCCGGTCTATGCCTCCGACGATTTCGGCCGCACGTGGAAGGTGCAGTGGTTCACCGCCGCCACCGTCTGGGATTTCGTCTTTGTGCCGCGCTCGTAACCCCCAACCCCCTTTGCCCGTGAAGCTCGTTACTTCGATTCTTCTGCTCGCCGCGTTTGCGGCCCACGCCTTCGGCGCGGATACGCCCAGTGATCGCTTCGTCGGCTACCGCGCCCGCGTGCGGGAGGTGCTCGACTGGCGCGCCGCCCAGGTGAAGCCCGACGATCCCAAGACGGCGGGGCTGCCGGGGATCGCCGCCAAGCTCGCGCGGCACGAGGACGCCGCCTGGTGTTCCGCGCAGGTGGTCGAGCTGATGAAGGCGCCCTCAGGCGACATGTTCTGGATGTTTCCGTGCGTCTCGATCGCGTACCTCGGGCGGGACCAGCTCACCCCGGAGGCGAAGGCGGCGATGCGTCGCGCGTGGCGCGAGTACATGCCGCTGCGCGGCGACACGGAGAACCACTGGGCGATGTACTACACCTCGCTTTACCTGATGGCCGAGCTGTGGCCGAACGAGCCGGGCGAGACCTGGTTCTCCGGCAAGTCCTCGGCCGAGAACCTGGCGGAAGCCAAGGCGTACCTGATCAGCTGGATGGACCTCGCGACCACGGTCGGGCAGGGGGAGTACGACTGCACGCACTACCTCGGCGAATACTGCATCCCGATGCTTTATCTGGCGACGTGGGCGAAGGATCCGGAGATGCGGCAGCGCGGACGGATGATGCTCGACTGGATTCTCGCGGATTACGCGATCGACACGCTGAACGGCGCGTACGTGGGCGCCCATGCGCGGACCGACGACCGCCAGGTGCTGGAGAAGTGGAACGGGCTGTCCTCGTTCTTCGGCTGGCTGTTCCTGGACAACTGCCCGGCGCCCGCGGGCTACGGTGGTTGGGGCATCTTCTTCGCCGCGGCGGCGAGTGCCTCCGACTACACGCTCCCTGAGGTCATCTATCGTCTCGGCACGGATCGCGCCGGACCGTACCTGAGCCGGGAGCACAAACGGACGCGGCACCGGTGGCGGAACAGCGACGTGCGCAACGCGCCGGTGTACAAACAAACGTATGTGACGCGCGACTACGCGGTGGGCTCGGATCAAGGCGGCATGCTGCAGCCGATCCAGCAGCATTCGTGGGACGTGACCTGGGCGGTGGCGGATCCCCGCGGCGTGCACAACACGATGTTCTCGATGCACCCGCACGTCTCGATCGACGAGATGCAGATGTACTTCACGGAGTTCCCCGACTGGATGCCGACCCTGGTGACGCTCCAGAACAAGCCGTCCTACGACAAGGAGGACAAACTCCTCGGCGGATCGGAGTTCGAGCAGGTCTGCCAGGACCACGACACGATCGTGGCGCTGTATGACATCCGCCCGGGCACCAAGTACGAGCAGGTGAACGGCTTCTTCTCGAAGGACCTCGTCCGCCTCGAGGAAGACGCGTCGGGCTGGATCTTCGCCCAGGGCGGAAACGCCTACCTCGCGTACCGGCCGCTCGCGCCGTACGAGTGGCGGCCGATCGCGGCGGGCGGCAAGCGGCTCGTGAGCCCGCACCGGCGCAACGGTACGATCCTGCAGGTCGCGGCTGCGCATGAGTTCGCCAGTTGGGACGCGTTCAAGGCGGCGATTCGCGCGCTGCCGCTGACGGTGGCGCTCGAGCCGAAACCCAAGGTGACCTTCAAGACGTTGCGCGGGCACACGATGGTGTGCGCCTATGGCGAGACGCCGCAGATTGACGGGAAGCCGGTGGACTTCGCCAAGTGGCCGCTCTTTGAGAGCCCGTATCTCCATGCGGACGTCGGCAGCCGCAAGCTGCGGATGACCCATGGTCGCCTCGAGCACGTGGTCGACTTCAACACGCTGACGGTGACCGACCGGGTGACGCAGCCATGACCGGACGGAGCCGAAATCAGGCGCTGGCGGCGATGTTCGTCGTGGCGGCCCTCGGGGCGAACCTGTTGCGGGCGGATCCCGTGGAGCAGGTGGACCGGGTGGGCCCCGCGGCGCAGGCGGCGCACGCGATGCTGACGCGGCTTTGTGATGATTTTGGTGGCCGGGTGACAGGCCGTCCCGCCAACCAGGCGGCGCTCGAGCGCCTCGTGCAGGAGTTGCGCGGGCTCGGGCTGCAGCCGGAAGTGTCGACGTTCTCGATGCCGGGCTGGGAGCGGGGGCGGGACGAGGTGGCGCTCCTGACGCCGGTCGCGCGTGAGCTGCGGGCGGTGGCCTTCGGCTACAGCCAGCCGGCGGGGCCGTTCGAGGCGGCGGTCGTGGCAATCGGGAATGGGCGGGCGAGCGAGTACCCGGTCGGTGACGTGGCGGGCAAAGTGGGGCTCCTCGATGGCGGACGCGGCGTGCCCCTGCGGGACATCGTGCGCGTGGCGCGCGAGCGCGGCCTGCGGGCGCTGCTTTTCGTCAACCGGGTGGACGGCGGCCGGCTGCTGGCGCGCACTGGAAGCTTTATTGGCGAGCCGCTGGCCGTGCCGGCGCTCAGCCTCACCCAGGAGGAGGGCAGCTGGATGCAGCGCCTGCTGGCGCGCGGCAAAGACGTCCGGGTGCGGGTGGAGATCCGCTCGCACTGTCGGCCGGTGGAGACCGCGAACGTGATCGTGCGGCTGCCGGGCAAGACGGCGGAGCGCGTGATCGTGGGCGCGCACTTCGACAGTTGGGACCAGGGGCAGGGCGCGATCGACAACGGCCTGGGCACGGCGCAGTTGTTCGCGCTGGCGCACGCGCTGCGCGGCGAGCGGCTGCGGCGGACGATCGAGCTGGTGTGGTTCAACGGCGAGGAGCTCGGGCTCTGGGGTTCCATTCACGCAGCCGGGCAGCTCGGCGAAGCGCCGGTGGTGGCGATGATGAATCTCGACATGGTCGGCGTGCCGCAGGCGGTGAATGCGCTGGGCAACGAGTCGCTCGTGGCCTGGCTCGAGCGCTGGAATGACGCGCGCGGGGCGGAGCGGCTCCCGGGCGGGGTGCAGAACCAGAACTGGTTCGGCAGCGACCACACGCCGTACCAGGTGGCGGGGATCCGCACGGTGACCTTTCACGGCCCGATCGATCCCGCGGCGGTGCGGTACTATCACGATTTCGCGGATACGATCGACAAGCTGCCCGAGAAGCTCGTGCACGACTCGTCCGCGGTGATCACGTCCCTCGTGCTGGCGCTGGCCAGCGACAGCGCGCTCCGGCCGGAACGCCGGGCGCCCGGGGAGGTGCGCGCGTTCCTGGCCGAGACGGGAATCGAGGAGCGCATGCGCGACGTGGGCTGGTGGCCGTTCCCCGCGCCGCCCGCCGGGAGCGACCGCCGCGAACCCTGAGCCTTTCCTCAACCCTATCCCGACCTCGCTTCACTCCTGCTTTCCGCCATGACCCTGCTCGGCCTGCACCTCATCGATGCGATCATCGTGATCGCCTACCTCATTGCCGTCCTCGCGATCGGCCAGATCGCCTCGCGGCGGGTGAAGAGCGAGAAGGACTATCTGCTGGGCGGCCGTTCGCTGGGAAAATGGTTCCAGTTCTTTCTCTCGTTCGGCACGATGGCCGATCCGAGCCAGGCCACGACGACCGCGAGCTCGGTGTACCGGCAGGGCGCGGGCGGGGCGTGGCTCGCCCTGATCACGCTGTTCCTGACGCCGTACTACTGGTTCAGCTGCGTGTGGTTCCGGCGCGTGCGGCTGACCACGATGGCCGACCTCTTCGCCGACCGGTTTGGGCGCAAGTTCCTGGCCTCGCTCTATGCCGTCACGACGGTGCTGATGATCGTCATCACCATCGCGGCCGGCAACGTGGTCGCCCTGAAGACGCTGCAGCCGCTGCTCGCGAAAGCGCCGGCGAACTACACGGCGGCTGAGCAGCAGATGGTGGCGGATTACAGCCAGTTCGTGGAGCTGCGGAAGGCGCGCCAGGCCGCGCCGCTCGCGGCGGAGCAGGCCCAGCGTTACGACGTGCTCAAGGGCTATTACGAGCGGGGCGAGTTGCAGCCTTACGTCACCTACCTTCATCCGGTGATCTTCTATATGATCTCCTCGGCGGTCGTGGCGGTGTTCGTGATGCTGGGCGGGCTGAAGGCCTCGGCGGTGGTGGATGCGGTGCAGGCGTCGCTGGTGATCATCATCTCGTTTGTGCTGATACCCTTTGGCCTCGCCCGAATAGGCGGCGTGGCGGGGCTGCACGCGAAGGTGCCCGCGGTGTTGTTCAACGTCTTTGGCGGCGACAGCGCGAGCGAGTACACCTGGTACTCCATCGGGGCGCTCCTGCTGATCCAGGTGGTGGGCATCGTGGGATCGCAGGCGAACATGACGATCGCCGGGGCGGCGAAGAATGAGATGGCGGCGCGCCTTGGCGCGGTGACCGGCGGATTCAGCAAGCGGTTCATCACGATCGCGTGGTGCTATTGCGGCTTGATCGCGCTGGCGCTGTTCGGGCCGAACCTCGCGGATCCCGACCAGACCTGGGGGCTGATGACTCGCACGTTGCTCCCAGTCGGCCTGATCGGGCTGATGATTATCGGCCTTCTCGGCGGCAAGCTGGCGCTGCTCGGCGCGCAGTCAGTGGTGCTGTCGGGCCTGGTGCTGAAGAACCTGTACGAGCCCCTGAATCCCGGCCGCTCGGAACGCCACTACATGGTCGTGGCGCGGCTGGCGGTGCCGATCGCGCTTGGCGCCGGCATTTACGTGGCGCTGTACCTGAACAGCGTGATCGCGCTCCTGAAGTTCACGATCGTGCTGCTCGTCGTGTGGGGCGCGCCGATCACGATGATCTTCTGCTGGCGCCGAGTGACGGAAATGGCGGTGCGCGTGCAGGTGATCGCCACCCTCATCTTCATCGCGGTGATCCCGTGGGTGGTGTCGGCCACGCCGAAGCTGGCGCAGTCGGAGACGCTCACGCAGATGACGCGGGAGCGAGTCGTGACCACGACGGTGTCGGCGACGGAGGCCGATGTGGCGGCGGGCCGCGCCCAAACGGTCGGGACCACGATCACCAAGACCCGCCGCATCGAGCCGATCTCGCTCTACTTCGAGGAAGGCGTGGTGCGGACGAATCCGCTGGATCCGAAATCACCCCGTACTGGCGTCGGACTCTTCCGGGTCGAGGTCTACCTGCTCTCGCTCTGTGGCGTGGACGTCGCGGGCTTCTCGGCGGCGCAGTTGATGACGACCCGCTTCGTCGTCGATGCGCTGTTCCCGCTGGCGATTCTCTTTGTGGTCAGCCTGCTGACGAAGCCGACCGAGCCGGAGCGCGTGGCGCGGTTCTATGCGCGCATGAAGACGCCGGTGGCGCCGACGCTCGAGCAGGACGCGATGGACGTGGAGATGAGCTATGCGAACCCGCAGCGGTTCGAGCACACGAAGCTGTTTCCCGGCACGAACTGGGAATTCACGAAGTGGAACCGGCAGGACGCGATCGGGTTCGTGGCGTGCTGGGGCCTGGTGATTCTGGTGATCGTCGTCTTCAAGTTCGTCCTGACGATCGGCGCGTAGCGCTGGCGGCAGGCGCGAAAAATCGCAGGCGACGGAACGTTGCAGGTTGGAAAGTTGCAGGTTGCAGGTTTTCCCCTGCAACCCTGCGGGGCTCAGGCTCCGCCGCACCGTTCAGGGCGTGGCATCGATCGCGTACGGGAGGTGCGGTCCAGAGGCCGGACGGACATCGCCCACAGCTGCTGGAACAACGAGCAGCGCGCGTCGGGATTCCAGTGGGGCGCAGCCCTTTTGATTGGCGGCCTGCCTGAAGAAGTCCGACGGGCGCCTAGACCTTGGCGCGGCCGAAGTCGTAGCGCAGCCCCCATGCGCGGCTTTCGCCGGGCGCGAGCCGCAGGGCGAGGTAGGGCTCGATCGAGAAGGTGTTGCTGTTCCCCCAGAGCACGACCTCAGACGGGGGGAAGTCCGCGATCAGGTCGACGTATTCGAGCCGCGGGTGCGCGAACCGGACCTGAAACGGCTGCGCGGGGTCAAACTGCAGCACGTCGAAATGGCCGTCCTTTTCGCCGGTGAAACGGCGGCGCTGGAGCAGACGGCCGTCCTGCACGGTGAAACCTGGATTCTCGGGGAGCGTGGCGCCGCGTGGGAGGACGGCGGACGCGAGGCCGTCCACGAGCGGGAAGAACGGATGCGCGAACCACTGCAACGCGATGGGAGACCGGCCCTCGTTCTTGAGGAGCGTGCGCGAGTGCAAGGTGCGGCCGGCCAGTTCGATCTCGCGCCGCAGGGAGTAGCTGAAGCCGGCGACCGCGTCGCGCGTGAAGAAGACGGCGCGATGAGGCGTGCATTCGATTTCCCACGCGCAGGAGGCGGTGAGGTGGGTGGTGCCGTCCGCATCGGCGCGCAGGGCGCCGATGCCAAAGGCGGCGCCCTCGCTGCCGGACCAGGTCAACGGCTGGCCGTCGCGCGTCCGATGGCGCAGTGCTTCCGGGAGTCCCTGGCCGTTGAACGGCGAGGGCTGCGGGTCCGGCCATTGCGGCCCGGCGAGCAGCGGCGTGCGGCCGTGCTCGTAGACCTGCCAGATATAGCCACCCCAGCCGAATCGCTGGCCGAGGGTCGCGGCATCCTCGATGCCGGTGGGATCGAGGAGGTCGACGCGGAGGTACGGGTTGGCGAGCGAGAGCAAGGGCGGGAGCGCGACAGCCGAGGAACGCTCAGCCGCGAAGGCGACTCATTTCTCCGCCTGGGGCCCAAGCCGGCGCGGGGAGCACGAGCCGTGCATCTTCTCGTAAAAGGGATCGCCCGGCTTGATCGACCCGCGCAGGACGATCTGGCCGGTGAACGCGGATTTGTAGATCGAGGCGAGCAGGTCGAGCGTCTTGTACGCCTCGGGGCCCGACGTCAGCGGCCGGCGGCCGGCGTCCATGTCCGCGACAAACGCATTGAGCTGGGCGCCGTGCGAACAGGGCACGTCGGGCGGGAAGGACTGCCAGGCCTGGACGAGGTCGTCATCGTGAACAGGCGGCACCGGCGTGAGTTTCCAGTGATCCCGGTTGTAGCCGTAGAGGTGGGTGAGCTCGACGGTGGCGCGCTGGTAGTCGAGCCGCACGTAGGTTTCCTGGCGCGGGCTGAGGGCGCTGTTGACGATCGAGCCGAGGGCGCCATTGGCGAAGGTGACGATCGCCATGGAGATGTCCTCGACCTCGATATCGCGGTCGAGCCGGGCGGCGACGGCGCGGACCTCGGTCCATTCGCCGAACAGGTGGAGGAAGTGATCCATGGCGTGGATGCCGAGGACCATGGTGGGCCCGCCAAGGGCGGTTTCCCACCGGCCGCGCCACGGCTCGGCGTAGTACGCGGGATCGCGGAACCAAAGGGTGTTGCAGATGCCGACGAGCGGGCGGCCGAAGTGGCCGGCGCTGGCGAGGCGGCGGACGTGGTCCGACGACGAACCGAAGCGCATCTGGAAGATGCACGCGGTGTGGCAGCCGGTGCGGGCCTCGGCGGCGCGGATCTGGTCGAGCTCGGCGAGCGAGCCGCACAGGGGCTTTTCGCAGAAGACCCAGGCGCCGGCCTCCATGGCGGCGATGCTGATCGGCGCGTGCTGGGCGGGCGGGGTGGCGACGAACACGATGTCCGGCTTCACCTCGGCGAGCATCTTCGCGTAGTCGGTGTACTGCCGTTCGATGCCGTGGCGGCGGACGAACTCGCCGACGCGGGCGGCGTTGATGTCCACCGCAGCGTCGAGCACGACGCGGCCCTGGGTGCTGTCGATCGCGCGCAGATGGGCGTCGCTGATCGAACCGGTGCCGATGATCGCGGCGTGATAGGTTTTCATCAAAGGGGAGGCGTTATGTCAGACGGCAAGCGTGGAGCGGGCAAGTCCGTGGTCAGCCGGCGGGCCGCCGGTGCCGGGCGCGGGCGGGACGTCGAAGCGGGGAGCTGGATACGGACACGGGGCAGAGGGTACACGGGCGGGCGCGCGGACGAAATGGTTGAACTGGGAGAAGAAATGTAGATTTTGGGACCATGTTGAAATTCCGGGCCCAGCCCTGGCTGGAGAGTCCCCTGCGCACGGCGACCGGGCAGATCGAACTGGCGGGCATGTTGCACAACGTGCACGGGATCGATCCGGCGGCGATGCGCGTGCTGCACTACTTTACCCTCGTGCTGCTCGTGAGCGGACGGGCGTATTACCAGGATCGCGGCGGGGTGAGGACGGAACTGGCGCCCGGGGACGTGATCCTGGTGTTCCCCGGGCTGGCGCACGCCTACGGTCCGCTGGACCAGGGGGAATGGACGCAAGTCTACTTTGTATTTGCTGGGGCCCAATTCGACCTGTGGCGCGAGCAGCAACTGCTGGACCCGGCGCGCCCGGTGCTGCGCGTGGGCATGCCGGACTATTGGAAGCAGCGGCTGTTTGAAGTCGTGAAGAGCGATGCCCACCACGCGGTCGGGGCGCCGTTGCGGGCGATGGGGCGCTTTCTGCAGGTGCTGACGGAACTCCGGGCGGCGGATCTCGAGAACGAGCGGCTGGGCGCGGGCGCGACGTGGCTGGAGAAGAGCCTGCGCCTGCTGGGCGATCGCAGCGAAGGCGGCTGGACGTCACCGCAGCAGGTGGCGCGGGAAGTCGGGCTAAGCTACGAGAACTTCCGGAAGCGGTTTGCGGCGCTGACGGGGGAGTCGCCCGGGCATTACCAGCGCCGCCGGCGGATCGACTGGGCCTGCGCGGCGATCTACCACGGCGAGCACTCGCTGAAGCGCATCGCGGACGAACTGGAGTTCTGCGATGTGTACCACTTCTCCAAGGCCTTCAAGCAGACCATGAGCGTGACGCCGTCGGAGTACCGCCGGCGGGTGCGGGGGCGGTGAGAAGGCAAATGCAGAATTGAGAATGTAGAATGCAGAAGAAGGAAGCCCCCACGGCTGATGTCCGGGGCGAGTATCTGGACATTATCGCCGGAGTATCCGGACATTATTCGGAGTATCTGGACATTATTCAGCAAGGCATTGCCGACGGGGTGGATATAATTGTTGCCCTCGTGCTCTCTGGATCCTCGCACCGGTGTCGGCGGGGCGGGCTTGAGCAGGGCGGTCTTCGCGTCAGCGACGGCGGCGAAACTCGTCGGGTTGCAGACCCATCTTCTCGATGGGGAGGCGCGCGATGCCGAGGCGCTCGAGGGCGGCGGGATTCGTCACCACGAAGGTGCGGGTGACGGGATCGAAGCGGGCGGGAGGTTCGGCGAAGAACGCATTGCCGGGCAGCTCCCGGGAGGCGGCGGGGTCGTCGCGGCGGATCGCGAGGTAGCCTTCGGTGGCGTCAATGTTGAGGAAGTATGGGTCGGGCTTGCCGTCGTCCTGCGCACGGCGCCGGAGCAGCACCGGGTCGGCGATGGCGTCGTCCCGCAGCTCGACGCAGCGCGCGAAATCGAAGGCGAAGAAGTCGTAGACATCGAGCCAGCGGCCGCCCCAGGAGAGGTTGTTGACGATGCGGTTGCCCTTCGGGTGCGCGGGCTGGTCGCCGAGCAGGGTGCGCAGCGCGGGATAACGGTCGGTGTAGGGCGGCCGGTCGCCGTGGACCGCGGCGAACTGCTCCGTCAGGTACGGATAGCGGCCGTCGAAGTAGTTGCTGGCCCAGCCGAGCCCGCGGGCGTCGAGGTGCACGGCCGGCTCGCACTCGATGAACACGTTGCCGGCAACGATATTGTCGCGGCCGCCGCCGATCTGGATGCCCCGACCGGCACGGTAGAACAGGTTTCCGGATACGGTGAATCCGCTGGAGAAGTCGTCCAGGTACACGGCGGTGGCGCCGTGGAGCCCGGGGCCTTTGAGGTCGTGCCAGTAGTTGTGGCGGATGACGTTTCCGCGCCAGGTGTAGTCGCGACCCGTGTGGATCGCGCCGGCGTCGCCGGTTTCGAGCGTGACGTGATGGACCTCGTTGAACTCGAGCACGTGGTCGTTGCCCTTGAGCGTGAGTCCCTCGAACGGAGTGTCGTGGATCAGGTTGTGGGCGATCTGCTGGCCCACGCCCTCGATGGCGATGCCGGCCGGACCGGCGCGGAGCCACCGGCTGATATGGTGGAGGTGGTTGTTGTGGATGCGGTGACCGGACGGCGTGAGCGTCGGACGGTCGCCGCCGGCCACGCGAATGGCGCCGAGCGCGAGATCGAAGGCGTCGCAACTGCGGACCTCGTGGCTGCGACCGCCGTCGATTTCGACCGCGAAGGCGCCCAGGTTGCGAAACTCGCAGCCGAGGAAGGCGCAGCTTTCGCCGCCGCTGATGCGGGCACCGCCGCCGCGGCTGGTGTGGCAGGCGAAACCGACGACCTGGACGTCGTGGGCACCGACGAGCGTGAAGAACGGCTCATTGAGCACCGAGACCTCGACGTCGCCCGTGGTCACCGGGCCGGGCGGGTAGAAGTACAGGTCACCGGAGGCGCGATCGAGGTACCATTCGCCGGGGCGGTCGAGCTCCTCGAGGACGTTAACGAAATAGAACCGCTGGTTCTGCGTGTAGCCGTAGTGATGATGCGGTGCGGCAAAGGTGATTTCGCGCTTCGCAGCGTCGATCGCGGCGATCCGCTGGAAGGAGTCGCTCCAGTCCCAGGTCCAGAAGCCGTGGGCGTAGAGGTTGGGATCGGCGGCCCAGGTCGCAGGGCGCGGATCCGAAAACGTGATCCGCCCATAGTGCCGGCCGGCGGGAATGCCCTTGAAGCGTCGCTCGCGGTCGAGGCCCTCGTTGAGCCGTTGCGGGCCGGTCTGCGGCACGTCGG
This sequence comes from Opitutus sp. ER46, assembly GCF_003054705.1. Classification (NCBI taxonomy): domain Bacteria; kingdom Pseudomonadati; phylum Verrucomicrobiota; class Opitutia; order Opitutales; family Opitutaceae; genus Opitutus; species Opitutus sp. ER46. The sequence continues at coordinate 419,734 of NZ_QAYX01000022.1, read as the reverse complement.
CGATGAGGAGCCAGCCCGCGTTGGGATAGCGGGCCAGTTGCATGCGCTCGCCGCGGTAGAACAACTCGAGGCCGGGCGAGCCGCGCTGCTCCAGTTGGCCGTAGTCGCTCACGCCGTGGGCCGGCAGGCTGGCGTGAAGCACGTGGGCGACGACCTCGGGCCGCAGGCGCTGGCGGACAGCGGGCGCGGTGACCGGGTCAAAGCGGGTCAGGCCGACGGAGCCGGAGAGCACGGGATGTTCGCCGGGAAAAGCCCGCCAGACGACCGGATGATCGCCGGTGCCGGAGTCGGCGGCTTCGAGTCGCAGCGCTTGCCGGCGGGCGTACACGCCGCCGCGCACGTTGACTTCGACGCCGCCCGATGGGCCGGCCGCGCGCACGGCGGACTGGGCGCGTTCCAGACTGGCAAACGGACCGTCGGTCCGCGCGGCATTCGGCGCCGCGAGGCGGCCGCTCCAGGCGTCGGAGCCGTCCGTGGCGACGTAGAAGCGCGCGGGCTCGCCGGCGTGGAGAGCGCACGACGCGCCGATGAGGAACAGGATGAAAGCGGAGAATGAACGCATGACGAAAGGGGCCGGAGGAGCGGCCGGGCTGGAGGTGAAGCGGAAGAGCGCCGGAGCGAGCGGCTCAGCGGGCCGCGACGCGGGCGGGCACCTTGCGGCGCCATTCGTCGGTCTGCAGGCCGATGCGCGCGGCGGGAATGCCGGGGAAGCCGTCCTGGCGGAGGCGGGCCTCGTCGCGGGCGGAGAAAACGAGCGTGCGCTCGTCGAGCTTGGCCGGCGGCTTCTCCTGCAGGCGGTTGCCCGCGAGTTCCTGGGCGGCGGTGGGGTCGCCCTGGCGGATCATCACGTACCCCTCCTGGCGGTCGATGTTGAGAAAGTACGGGTCGGGCTTGCCGTCGTTCTGGGCGAGCCGACGCCAGAGCAGCGGATCGGCGATGACGTTGCCGCGCAGTTCGACGCAGGAGCGAAAGTCGAAGGCGAAGTAGTCATACACATCGAGCCAGCGCCCGCCCCAGGAGATGTTGCCGATGACGCGGGTGCCGCGGGGCTCGGCGGGCTGTTCGGCGAGCAGGCGGCCCAACTCCGGGTAGCGGACGGAGTAGGGCGGGCGGTCAGCGTGCATGGCGTGGAAGCGATCGAACAGGACGGTATCCTGGCCGTTGAAGTTCTTGGCGGCCCAGCCGAGGCCGCGGGCGTCGATGTGCACCGCGGGTTCGCAACCGATGAAGACGTTGCCGATGACGTGATTGTCCCGGCCGCCGCCGACCTGGATCGCGCGGCCCGCGCGGACGAAGACATTCCCCGTTACCAGAAAGCCGCTGCAGTTGTCGTCGAGATAGATGGCGGTGCCACCGTGCAGGCCGGGGCCCTTGAGGTCGTGGAGGTAGTTGGAGCGAATGACGTTGCCGCGGTACGTCCAGTCGCGGCCGGTGTAGATCGCTCCCGCGTCGCCCGTCTCCTGGGTCACGTGGTGGATCTCGTTGTACTCGATCACATGATCATTGCCGCGGACCTGGATGGCCTCGAACGGCGTGTCGTGAATGAGATTGTGGGCGACGTACTGGCCGACGCCCTCGATGTGGATGCCAGCCTGACCGGTCTTCAGCCACCGCATGAAGTGGTGGATGTGGTTGTTCACGATGCGGTGGCCGCCGGGCGCGAGCGTGGGGCGGTCGCCGGCGCTGACGCGAATGGCGCCGCGCGCCAGTTCGCTGAAGTCGCAACTGCGGATCTCGTGGCCAGTGCCGCCGTCGATTTCGACCGCGAGCGCACCGAGATTACGGAACGAACTGCCGACGACGCGGCACGCCTGGCCGCCGCGGATGACGACCCCGCCAGCCTGGCCGGCCTCGAAGCCCAACCCGCCGAGGCAAACATAGCTGGCGCCGTCGAGCTGGATGAACGGCTCGGCGAGCACTGAGGCCTCGAGTGCGCCGGCGTGGATGGGTTCTGGGGGATACACATAGGCCACGCCGTGGGCGCGATCCAGGTACCACTCGCCGGGGCGATCGAGTTCCTCGAGGACGTTGAGGAAATAGAACCGCTGGTTCTGGGTGTAGCCGTATTGGTGATGCGGCTCGGCGAAGATCAGCTCCTGGTTGGCGGCATCGATCGACTCCACCCGCTGGAAGGCATCGAACCAGTCCCAGGTCCAGAAGCCGTGCGCGTACCGATTGGCGTCCGGCGCCCACTGCGCGGGCCGCGGATCGGTGAGCTTCACGCGGCCGTAGTGGCGACCGGCGGGGATGCCGTCGAAACGCTTCTCGCGGTCGAGGCCCTCGTGAAAGCGACGCAGACCCGTCTGCGGCACGGGACCGGTGAGCAGCCAGCCTTCGTTGGGATAGCGGGCGAGCGGGAGCCGCTGCCCGTGGAAGAACAGCTCGAGGCCCGGCGAGCCGCGGGGGTCGAAGCCGGGGAACGAGGTGAGGCCGAGCGCGCGCAGGTCAATTCGCAGCACGCGGTCGCGCACTGCGGCCGGGAGTCGCTGCCGGATGGCCTCGTCCGTGACGCGATCGAAGACGGCGAGCGTGACAGCGCCGGAAAGGACCGGTCGTTCGCCGGCCGCGGCCTGCCAGAAGACGGGCGCGGACGGCAGGCCGGAGTCGGCGGCGTCCAGGCGCAGCGCGGTGGTGCGGCTGTACGTGCCGCCGCGGAGCGTGACGGTGATTCCGAGGGAGCGGTCGCTCGCCCGCACGGCCTCGCGGGCCCGTTCGAGCGTGGCGAACGGCCCGTCCTTGCGATCGGCGGCGGGGTCCGCCAAGCGCCCGCTCCACTGATCGGAACCGTTCGGCGCGACGTAGAAGCGAGGTCCCTCGGCGCCGCGGAGGGCGACGCCGAGGCCGAGCAGGAGAACGGTGCCGAGAAGTCGGGCGGGCGACGGCATGATCGGAGTGGCGCGGGTCAGGACGTCTTGAGCCAGCCCTTGGGCCACGCGGTGCCGGGGATCGGCCGCCAGTAGGCGTCCGGATCGATGCGCGGCTTCCGATGCCGGTACTTCTCGGTGAGCCGAAGCTTGGTCTGCAGGTTCTCGACGAGATTCTCGCCGTAGAAGAACGTGTTGTCGGCGATGCCGGAGACGACCGTGACCTCGGTGCGCCCGGCACTGAGGAGCTCGATGAGCCCCTTGGTGTTGGCGACGTCGAGGTCGATGACGGCCTGGAGCTTCTTCTCGTAGGCCCGTTTGTCGGCCTGCTTGGTGCTGGCGCGATAACCGTACACGCACTCACACCACGCGCAGACGTTGCGCAGCGCGGTGGCCCAGTGCAGGTAGGCGCGGACGCGGTCGCGCAGGTCGTTGAAGACCGTCGCGGGCTGGCCGGTGGCGGCGCCGCAGATGCCGTCGAGCCGGCGGAGGAGCATGCGGACGCGGGGCAGGAGCTCGCGGTCCATGTCGCCGGCCATCTTGGTCGCGGAGTCGCGCGTCATCAGGTCGAAGAGGACATCCTTGCCGAGATCGCCGAGGCTGGGGTTGTTGTGCTGGAAGCAGCCGTGGCGCTCGTAGTACGCGCGCTCGCCGGCCGGAATGGCCTCGATGTCGGGCACGATCGGCCGGTCCCAGGTGCGCTGCCAGCAGAAGCCGAACACGCAGTAGAGGCCGACGGCGGGCTGCCAGACGAGGGCGTCCTCGAACTCCTGCCAGGCGGCGGTGAGGGTCTTGGCGTGGTCCGTGCCGACGAAGCGGGTGGCAGTTTCGGTGAGGACGTCCTCGACCGGTTTCTCGGGGAAGAACTGCGCGGCCTGGATCACCGCGGGGTGCGGCCAGTAGGGGGCCTGGCTGACATTGCTGAGGCCGCCCATGCAGCTCGCACGCTGGAGGCCGAGCTCGTGCATGGCCTTGAGCTTGGAGTGCAGCAGGCGCGGGAAGGGCAGGCCGAGGAGTGGCTCGTGGTTGTTGACGCCGGAGGCGGCGTAGTTGAGCGCGGGCTCGGCGCCGGCCTGGCGAGATTCGGCGAGCGGCTTGGCCTCGGAGGCATCGAGCCACGAGTGGAAGATGCTGCCGGCGACGCCGGCGTTGTCCGGATACTTCGGGTGGGCGTAGGGCAGGGCGTAGCCGCGGACGAGAAGCGAAGGGGCCTCCCAGGTGATGTGTTCGCTCATGCCCTTCTTGATGTGATCGTGCTCGACCTTGAACGGCTCGATGCGGAGCACGACGTCGAAGTCCGGGTTGATCTCGGCCGCGGCGCCGCGGAGATTCTGCAGGTAGCGGACGATGCTCTGGCCGGCGGCCTCGGCGACCTTCTCGTGGTTGCGCCACTCGCGGATCATGTACGGGCCGCCGTTGCGGCCGACGTAGAGGGAGGCGGTGTGTTCGAAGCCGGCGCCGCTGTCATTGGTCCACACCGACATGTAGCTGAGGTCCGGCACGGCGCGCATGAGCGCCTGGAGCGCCTCGCGATAGTGGCGCTGCACGATCGGATGGTCCTGCGCCATGGTGTAGCGCGGGAGGCGGGAGCGGAACGGGTGGTCGACGCGCGCGCCGCGGAGCGTCGGGTACTTCTGGAAGAACCGCTCGGGCATGGAGCGCGGCTCGAACATGCAGACGCCAGGCAGCAGCCCGTATTGCCGGCCGAGCGCGGCCAGCGACTTGAGGTGGTTGAGATTGGCGTCGAGGTAGAACGCGGGCCAGACGCCGCGCGTGAGTTCGGTGTCGACGAAGTGGTTGAAGCCCGGCGCGTAGGTGTAGAACTGCGGGTAGTATTCCCAGGCGACGAAGTCCTCATGCGGAAGATGGGCCTGCAGGCCATTGACCTCGACATGGGTGAAGCCGGCCTCCGCGAGCGTCGCGACGTAGCGCTCCGGGTCGAACTTGCGGGCGGAGCGCCAGTACTGGGTGTAGCAGGCGTCGAAATGCGGGCGGTGCCAGCGGAACGAGGCCGGCAGCCACAGGCCGCGGGCCAGCTTCTCGCGGCTCACCTCGGTGAGGCCGCTGGCGAGCAGGCGGACGGCGGCGAACAGGAAGGAACCGTGGGTGGCGCAGATCTCGCCGGAGCCGTTTTCATCGAGGCGGAGCCACATCCATGCGGCTTCGGTGCGGGCGGCGGCGGGCAGCCGGCGGGACCAGCGGCGGGAGGCGAGGGCGATGCCCACGCCCCGGCGCGGGGCGCTCGCCGCGGCGGTCGCGGTGCCGCCGGTGAGCCGGGCGAGCTCCCGGGCGGCGGTGATCTCGGCGGGCGTGGCCTTCGCCGGGTAATGGATCGCAGTGACGGTCAGATTGGGGAGTTCCATGACGGGCATGGCGAAACGGCTGAGGTCAACCGGCGGGGCCGGGCAATGGCAAAGCGCGGGAATCCCCAAGGCGCACCAAACATTTCCCAAATCGTACATTCCGGCCGCCGCGCAAACCGCCTAGGATGGAGCGGCTGGGACGAACGCGCGCGCCCGCTCGGCGGATGGGCCGACCACGCGACGACGCCCGGCGCACCACCCTCCAATCTCCCCCCGATGCCGCAAGACCTGCTCGCCCTTTCCGACCTCGAACCCCCGATGGGGGACCTGTTCACGCACGCCCGCTTCGACCGGGGTCGCGCGGTCTGGACGTCGCCCCTGCCGGCGGAACAAGGGATGGCCAAAAAACGCATCATCCACCAGCGCGTGGTGCGGTTGCCAGGGGCGGCGCGGCTGCTTCGGCTCGGGGTGCGCCGGGGCCAGGGCTATCACAAATGCGGGAGCCGGCAGGACCTCGACTGGGTGGTGGGGCTCCGCGTGCTCGGTTGGCGGGGCGGACGCTGGCAGGAGTTGTGCCGGCGCGACGACCTCAAGGCGCCGCGGGCGGGGGCCACGCAGTGGATCGAGCTCGGCGGCGTCGAGGTCGCGGGCGTAATCATCGAACTGCGCCGCAGCGGGATCGACGGGGGGTGGACGCCGTGGAACCTCGTGATGTCGGCGTTCGTGCTGGAGGGCGAACTCGTGGCCGGGCTACCGCCACGGTGCGAACGGGTCCTGGCCATCGACCGGGTGGACCTGCGCCGGTTGCCGCGCGGGGTGAGCGCGCAGGTGGTCGACGGTGCGGTGCGGTATCGCACGCGCGATTTTGAGGTCGGCTTCACGCTGAACCGGCCGGGATTCTCCTTCCTCGGGCTGCACGTCGAGGATCCGGCGAATGCCGGGACGAACCTCGTGGCGAGCCGCCCGCCGCAGTTTCCCCAGGGGCCGCAGTGGCATCCGGTCGCGGCGGCGCCGGTGATCGCGCCGACCGTGCGTTGCGCGCTCGAGGGGCGGACCGTGGTACGGGGCGCCACGGTGCGGTACACGTTCAAGGCGGGCGGGCAGGCGTACGATCTCACCTGGCGCGTGAGCGCGGCGGGGCTCCGGCTCGAGGCGGTGCGCACGGCGGCGAAGACGGAATACGGCTGGCACAGTGCCGCCTGGTGCATCGGACTGCGGAACAGCGCGTCGCCCGCCCACGTGCTGGGCCAGCTCATCCCGGACGGCGAGAGCGGGGCGGTGGCCCTGCCCGCGCTGCTGGTGCTGCCGAAGTACGGCGCGTGGCGGGTCGCCGCGGACACGCCGGACGGCTGGGGGCGCAGCGACTGCTTCCGTCATCAGGATCTCAATACGCTCGAGCTCAAGGTCGGCGAGGAGCGGACCGCGGAGGGCGTGTACCGGCTGCCGGCCGGCACGCACCGCGCGACATTCACCCTGGAGCCGGCGCGGCCGGCGTCGCGGCTGCGGCGGGGCGCGCCGGCGGTGGTGCGCCGGGCGCTGGGCCGGACGCAATGGACCGCGCTGACGCTGCGGGCCGACACGGCGACGCTGAGCAACAACGGCGCGTCGATGCACTGCCCGATCTGCATGGACACGTGGGCGGCGGTGACGCGGCCGATGGGAGACGTGCTGCCGGGGCTGCCGGCGACGGAGTTCCTCCGGCTTTCGCTGGAACGGTGGCTCACTGGGGGTCCGGGGTACGCGGCGGGAAAACTCATCCAGGACGGAAAGGCGCACGATGCCGACGATGAGTACCTGATGACCGGGGCGTCGGCGTTGCGGGGCCTGGGGGATTACCTGCGGGCAGGTGCGACGGCGGCGTGGTACCGCGAGTTTCGGCCCTGGATCCTGGAGAAGTTGCAGGCCGCGCGGGGGCGCGACCTCGATCAGGACGGGCTGATCGAGAGCGCGTACCGTACCGGGGTGAGCGGCACGAACCAGTGGAGCACCTGCTGGTTCGACGTGATTTCGTTCGGGTGGAAGGACGCGTTTGCGAACGCGATCCTGTACGGCGCATTGCGCAGTCTGGCGGCCGGGTTGGAGCGGCTGAGCGAGACCGACGTGGCGCGCACGCTGACGCGGTGGGCCGATCTGCTGCACAACAACTACCGGCAGACCTTCTGGAATCCGGCCACGGGCTGGCTGGGCGGCTGGCGGTGTCGTGAAGGCAAGCTGCACGACTACGCTTTTCTGCCGGTCAACGGGGCCGCGGTGGCGGCCGGACTGGTGGAAGGCGAGGAGGCGAAAGCGATGCTCCTTCGCCTGCTCGCCGAAGCGAAGCGGGTGGGCATGCCCGACCCGGCGCTGGGCCTGCCGGGGAGCCTCTGGCCGATCCCCGACTACGATCTGGCGGACATCATGCAGGGCTACCCGCTGGGCTATTACCAGAACGGCGGCCGGACGCATTCGCAGACCCGGCACCTGGTCATGGGTCTGTACCGATGCGGACTGCAGGCGGAAGCGGACTGGTTGCTGGAACGCCTGTGCGTCGGCTTCGCCGAGGCCCGGGTGTTCGGCGGCAACCAAAGCGGCGTCGACTGGCGGTATTGGGACGACCGGCCGTGCGGGTACGAAGGGCTGCTCACAGACCAGTTCGGCGTGCTGGAAGCGATCTACGCGCGCTGGGGCGGGCGGACGAAGGAGCGCGCGGGCCGACCTGACTAGCGCGGCCCAATTGTCGGCGCGAGCGCCGGCAACGCCGGCTCAGTGGGCGCGCGGCGGCGCCTTTACCCCCTCGAGGAGGAGCCGCGTGACGTGGCGGATGCCCTGTTCGCGAAAAACGGGCGCGCCGATATCCACGCCCAGCGCGCTCGAGAGCGTGTAGCGGTTGGAGCTGTAGACCTGGCACAGCCCGATGAGGCTGATCAGGAGTTGCCGGGCATCCATGTCGGACCGAATGCGGCCGGCGGCGATGCCCTGGTGGAGAAACGCGTCGAGCGCCCGCAGGACGGGGTCCTTGGTGACGCCGTGCCCCGCGCGTCGGAGCCCGCGGCCGCCGTTGAGATTCTCCCACAGGAGGAGACGGAGAAACTGGGGGTGGGCGTCGTTGAATTCGAAATACAGCCGGACGATCTGGGCGGTGGCGTTTTCGAGGTCCTTGCCCCGGGCGAAGGCGTCGTGCTCGAGCACCTCGAGGGAGCGGTACGCCTCGCCGAGCACCGCCTCGTACAAGCCGTCCTTGTCGCCAAAATAGTGGTACACCATCCGCTTGTTGACGCGGGCACGGGCGACGACCTCGTCGACGGTGGTCCCATCGTACCCCGCGCGGGCGAACAGGGCGGTGGCCGCGCGCAGGAGGCGCTCGCGGACGTGACGGGGGCGGGAAGCGGACGGGGAGCGGAGGCGGCGAGGCATGGCGGGATCAGCGGAGCATCAGCGCGGAGTACAACTGGACGGCCCGGGCGAGTTGCGCGCGGTCGAGCCACTCGTCGGCGGTGTGCGCCTGGGCGATGTCGCCCGGTCCGAGGACGAGCGCGGGAATCCCGGCGGCGCCGTAGTAGCTCGCGTTGGTGGCGTAGCGCGCGCCGGTGGGCGTCGCCGCAAGGCCGAGCCGGGCGAACTCCGGGGCGATGGTTTCGAGGAAGCGCAGGTTTGCGGCGGCCGGCAGCGGCGGGATGCAGAGGGCCGGGAGGTGTTCGATGCGACCAGGCAGCGGCGGCTGGATGCCGGCGAGGAGCGCGTCGCGCTCGGCGAGGACGCTTTCGGCGGTCTCCCCGGGAATCATGCGGCGGTCGACCTCGATCTCGGCGCGGGCGGGCACGATGTTCACCTGGGCGCCGCCGCGGATGACGTTGATGCTGCAGGCGGCGGCGCCGGTGAGGCGGTCGGTGCGCGCGGCGACGGCCGGCACATACCGGGCTTCGAGCTCGGCCACGACCCGCACCAGCGTGCTGATGGCGGATTGGCCGCGGGAAGGATCGGAGGAATGGGCGGCCCGGCCGTGGGCGACCGTTGTCCAACGGATCACCCCGTTGTGGGAGACCACGGGCTGAAGCCCGGTGGGTTCGCCGACGATGATGGCCTCGATCGGGCCGGACCACCGCGGCAGGACCTCGGCGGCCAGGGTGCGCGCGCCGGTCATGCCCGACTCCTCGTCGATCGTGAAAAGGACGCCCAGGTTGCGTTGGGTCTGGCCGGAGCGGGCGGCGAGCTGCAGGGCGGCCAGCATGGCGGCGCCGGAGCCCTTGGTGTCGCAGGCGCCGCGTCCGTGGAGCCGCGAGCCCCGTCGGGTGAGCTGTAGCGGCGGCACGGTCATCCCGGTGGTGGCGACGGTGTCGAGGTGGCTTTCGCAGAGGAGCCAACTGCCGCCGGGGTTGGGCGCGTGGGCGATCAGGAGGTTGAAGCGGCCATCGGGAAGCGGGAACCGCCGGGCCGTGAATCCCCAGCGCGTGGCGCGGGCCTCGAGCCCGGTGGCGAGCTCAACTTCGCCGCCTGGGCGACCACCGTACGCGGGGTTGACGGTGTCGACCGACACCATCCACGCGAGCAGGGCCTCGACGTCTTCCGGTTGCATGGGAGTCAACGCAGCCAGGCGTCGCGGTGGGTGGCAACAAAGGTGTCGTCCACCAAGTCCGGATACGCGCGGGCGACGCGGGTAAGCTCCTCGGCCTGGCCGGACGAGAGCGTTTCGTGCGGGTTGAGGCAGAAGTTGGTTGCGACGAGCCCCTGGCGCCGGAGCACCTCGAGGATGCCCGGGATGCAGCCGGCAAACCGGTGGGCGGCATCGAACAGCGCGCCGTTCATGTCGGTGACCGCGGCGGCGGTGGCGAGCCAGTCGCGCCCGGAGGGCTGGCCGGCGAGGTGCGCGCGCGCCTCGCGGTAGAGGCGCACGGACGCCTCGGTCCAAACGCCCCAGTGGCCGAGCAGGCCGCCGACAATCTGGCGGCGGACGGGATGACCCGCATGGGCGAACGTGAACGGCGTGAGGAGGTCGGCGATGATCGTGTCGTCATTGCCGGTATAGAGGGCGAGGTCGTCGCGGCCGGCCTCGACGACCGCGCGGATGACCTCGAGCGTCTGGTAGCGGTTGAACGGGGCGATCTTGATCGCGACGACGTTGGGGATGGCCGCGACGGCGCGCCAGAAATCGAGGGAGAAGACCCGACCGCCGGCGGCGGGCTGCAGGTAGAAGCCGATGACCGGGATGACCTCGGAGATCGCGGCGAGGTGGGCGGCCACCTCGGGTTCGGGCCGGTCGCGAAGCGCGGTGGTGCTGACGAGGGCGGCGTCATAGCCGAGCTCGCGCGCCTGGGCGGCCTCGGCGAGGGCCGTCGCGCGGTCGCCGCAAACGCCGGCGATGAGGGCAAGCGGGCGGCCGGAGCGCACTTGTTCGGCGCGGGCCGTCTCGGCGGCGAGTTGCAGCACCGGTCGGAGCAGCCCGTGTTCGGGGGCGCGGATCTCGAACTGCGTGGAATGGACGCCGACCGCGAGGCCGCCGCACCCGGCGGCGACGTAGTAGCGCGTGAGGGCGCGCTGGTGGCGTTCGGAGAACCGGCGCCGGGCGTCCAGCGCGAGCGGGTGAGCGGGGATGGCGTGACCCTCGAGGAGGTATTGGCGGACGTTCATGGGCGTGATCAGAAGCGACCGTCGCGGGATTCGAAGTGCGTGGGTTTGTCCCAGAGTTCGCCGCCAGTACTGATGTGGTCGGCGACCCTTTCGATGAGCTGGGCGGCGGGGACGGTGGGCGGACCGAAAAGCCGGAACGAGGCGCTGGCATCACCGATCCAGGCCGTCTCGGCCTCCTGGCCGACAAGAACCGCAGGCCGGTTGAAACGGCGGCCAAATTCGGCGGCGACCGCCCGCACGGAGAGTTTCTCGGAACCGGTCACATTGAGGGCGCGGGGGGGATTGTCGGCCTGCTCGAGGCAGGCGATCGCGCGGGCGCAGGCGTCGCCCTGCCAGATGCAGTTGAACCAGCCCGAGGTCACGTCCACCGGCTCGCCGGCATGGACGCGGCGGGCGATGTCGACGAGCACGCCATAGCGAAGGTCGACGGCGTAATAGAGCCGGAAGAGCAGGAGCCGGGAGCCGAGGCGGCGGGCGTAGTGATCGAAGATGCGCTCGCGACCGACGCAGGAGCCGGCGTATTCGCCGATGATGGCCAGCGGATCGGACTCGCGGGAGCCGGGGCCGGTGACCGGGGCGAAGGGGTACACGCAGCCGGTGGAGAACGCGACGAGCCGGCTCCCGGCGTAATGGCGCGCGACGAGCGCGGGCACGAACGTGTTCTGCACCCAGGTGTCCCCCGGGGCGTCGCTGGTGCCGAACTTCTGGCCGGCCAGGAAGAGCACGTTGGCGGCGCGCGGCAGCGCGGCAACCTGGGCGGGATCGGCGAGGTCGCAGGCGACCGTCGTGATGCCCTGGCCCTCGAGGTAGGCGCGGAGATCGCCGCGGCTGAACCGGGAGACGCCGGTGACCCGGGCGGCGGTGCGACCGGCGGCGTCGAGGGCGCGCCGCAGCATGAGGGCGAGGCAGGTGCCCATCTTGCCGCCGACGCCGAGGACGATGTAGTCCCCGTCGAGCCGGCGGACGGCGTCGGTCGCCGGGGGCAGGGGCGTGGAAGTGAGGGCGTCGAGCGAGGCGGCGGCGGGATTCACGGCAGGATGGTTTGGGGTGGCGGGGCGCCGGCAGGGCGGAGGTGTGGACGGCAGGATCAGGCCGGGGGGGCCGCGGCGTCAAGCCAAGTAACTACCTGGTTACACAATCGGGCGCGCCGCGACTGCCCGATCCGCCAATCCGGGCCGGCCTGATGCGCCAAGACACCGGCGCCGGATTCCTGCTAGGCTGAGCCATGCCTTGCTCACCCCGTCTGCCGGCCACCCGGGCCCAGGTTGAACGCGTCCTGCGCTGTGTGGCGCCGGCGCCGGCGCCGCTGTTTCTGCCGGCGATCTATGAGCAGAAGGCGTGGTTCATTGACCAGACGCCCTCGGCGATTGCGCGCGATCCGGCGCTGCTGACCCGCGCACTGCTGGCGGAGCAGGAGGCGATCGGGGCGGATGCCCTCGCGGTGGGCGTCGACGTCTATAACGTCGAGGCCGAGGCGGTGGGCTGCGAGGTGGCCTTCTACGAGGGAAAGGATGCGAGCATTCCCGGCATCACGCGCCACATTCTGCGGCCGGGGGACGACCTGAGCGCCGCGGCGATCCCGCATCCGGGGCGCGCGGGGCGGATGCCGGTGAATCTCGAGGCCGCGCGGAACGTGCGGCGCGCGCTCGGCGGGGAGCATTGGATCCGGGGGGCGATCTCGGGGCCCTTCTCGCTCGCGGTGGCGCTGGTCGGGGCCGAGGACCTGTTCATCGCCTGCCTGGAGCAGCCGGAGTGGGTGCACCAATGCCTGGACTATGCGGCGCGCGTGATTCGAGCGTACGCCACCGGGTATGTGGACGCCGGCGTGGAGCTGATCGTGTTCGATTCGCAGGCCTCACCCCAACTGCTGTCGCCCGCGATGTACGAGGAGTTCGTGCTGCCGGTGACGCGCGACCTGATTGCGTGGGCGGGGACGCAGGGCGTGCGGGACGTGCCGCTCGTGATTGGCGGCAACACGACCGCGATCGCCGAACTGTTGGTGGCGACGGGCGGCAACAATCTCCTGTGCGACTTCACGGCGGACTACGACACGTGGGCGGGCGTCGCGCGGCGCGCGGGCCGGGCACTGCGGCGGAACCTGTCTCCGCATCTGCTCGAGACGGGAACGCCGGATGCAATCTACGCGGCGGCGCGGGAGGAGATTGCGCGCGGCGCGACGCTGCCCGGGTTCATCATGGGCACCGCGGTGATCCCGTTTGGCACGCCGCTGGAGAACGTGCTGGCGGTGAAGCAGGCCTGCCGCGACGCGGGCGCCGGCGCGGCGCAGGCGAGCGGATGAGGACGAGTCCGGCGTGGACGAGGGCTCAGGCTCCGCACTAGCGTGCGGGGAATGAAGAAGCATCTGGTTCTGTTCCTGGCTCTGATGAGCGCCGCGGCGACGGTGGCCGCGGCGCGGCCGCTGGTCATCGCGCATCGCGGGGCGAGCGGCTACCTGCCCGAGCACACGCTGCCCGCGAAGGCGCTCGCGCACGGCCTGGGGGCGGACTTCATCGAGCAGGACGTGGTGCTGAGCCAGGATGGCGTGCCGGTGGTCCTCCACGACATCGAGATCGACAACGTCACGGACGTGGCGAAGCGATTCCCCGACCGGCACCGGGCGAACGGGCGGTTTTACGCGATCGATTTCACGTTGGCGGAGCTGAAGCAGCTCCGGGTGACGGAGCGGTTCGACGTGAAGACGGGGGAACGCGTGTTTCCCGGTCGGTTCCCGGCCGGCCGTTCGACCTTCTCCATCTCGACGCTGGAGGAGGAGCTCCAGCTGATCCAGGGGTTGAACCAGAGCACGGGGCGCGTGGCGGGAATCTACCCGGAACTGAAGGCGCCGGCGTGGCACCGGGAGCAGGGGCAGGATATCAGCGCGATCGTGCTGCCGATCCTCGCGCGCTACGGCTATCGGACGAAGGCTGATCCCTTTTTCCTCCAGTGTTTCGAGTTCGCCGAGGTCAAGCGGCTGCGGACGGAGCTCGGCTTCGCCGGGCGAATGGTGTTGCTGGTCGGCAAATACGGCGAGGGGGCGAAGCCGGAGGACAACGGCAAGCTGCTGACGGCGGCGGCGCTCGACGAAGTGGCGAAGTATGCCGATGGCATCGGACCGGCGCTCGCGCTGCTCGTGACGGTGGACAGCGACGGCAAGGCGCGGCCGAACGACGTCGTGCGGCTCGCGCATGAACGGAAGCTGGTCGTGCATCCCTACACCTTCCGGAGCGATGCGCTGCCGAAGTTCTGCGCCACCCCGGAAGCGTTCTTCGATCTCTTCTTCAACGAAGTGGGCATCGACGGCCTGTTCTCGGATTTCCCTGACGCACCATTCGTCTACCTCGCGAAGCACGCGCACGCCGGCCGTTGAGCGCAGGCCGGCGCGGCGGGCGAGGGCGGAAGGTCAGGGACGGAAGAGGAAGTTCCGAAACTGCCACGGGTCCTGGTGGTCGACGTCGGCCGCGGTTTCCTCGGAGAAGTAATTCCGGTAGCGGCTGAGCGGCGTCCAATCGGACCGGATCGACACCAGTTCGCCGAGGTACGGCGCCGCCGTCGCCAGAATTTCGCTATGCGGCAGATCTTCCGGAAGCCGGATGCCCTGGCGTGGATTGCGCAGAGTCCAGAGGACGCTGGCCAGGACGCCGGCGGAAACCTGCACGGTGGTGGCGTTGGCGCCGGGCACATGCTTCCGGGCCTCGGCGATGGAGAGCATGCTGCCGGTCCACCAGGATTTGAACGGATGGCCCATGATGAGCGCGCCGACGGTGTCCGTGCCCGCGACAAGCTCATGGGTGGGGACGCGCGTCCTCGGGTGCAGCTCGTAGTTGCGGGCCCGCAGCTCATGCAGTGACACGAGGGTGTCGCCGCAGGGCATGTAGGCATAGTTCACGGTGGGCCGATAGACGACGCGCCCGCGCGCCACGACGGAGAGCGTGTGCGAGAGGCTGAATGACTCGCCGTGGGTGACGAGCATGCCGACGATTTCCTGCTGGGGCACCCACGAGCGCACCCAGGAATTGAGGCCCATCTGGGGCAGGATGATCTGGTTGCCCGGCCCGGTGGTCGGACGCGTGGCGGCGGGAGGCGTCCAGGTTTCGTGCGTGCCCCAGCCGAGTTCGCAGGGCGAGATCGACTCCTCCCACATGGCTTCGACGCTCCAGGTGGAGACAAACTCGTCGGGCGCCTTCGCGACGTTGGCGCGCTGGGTGTCGCACTCGCTGCAATGGATGGCGCGGACGCCGAGGGCGCGGGCGAGAGGCGCGAAATCCTCGCGTTCGAGCAGGCGCTCGAGGTGGCGGGCGGCGGGCCTGGCGAACTTGTTTTCGCGCAGGGTTGCGGTCGCGATGTCGAGCAGGCCGGTCTTGACGAAGGTGGAGATCAGGCCGGGATTCGCGCCCTGGTCGATGAGCGCGGTGGTTGAATGGCGCCAGCGCTGCTGCAGTGGCAGCAGGCGGGCGTAGCGGGCGTAGAGCGACTTCTCGAGCGGCGTCTTGCGCTCCATCTCGTCGCCGGGGTTCCACGACTCGAGGGAGGCGTTGACGTATAGCACCTCGTTGTCGCGGGCCCACTGCACGATGTCGAAGCAGTCGACGCTCCAAGCGAGATCGATGATGAGGTCACCGGCGCGCGCGTGCGTGGAAAGGAGCCGGGCCAGGCTGAACGGAGTGATCCGCTCGTGCACGAAGGTCAGGCCCTTGGCGATCCATGGCTCGAGGACGTCCCGCCGATCGGCCAGGTCGATGACGACGAACTGGGCGGGCGAGAGCTTCAGGTGCTTGAGGAGGAGCGGAAGGAGGGTGCGGGCGACCACACCGAATCCGATCATGACGACGCGATGAGTGAATTCCATGGCAGAGCTGGGCTTGAGGTGGACGGTTGCCGCCGGGTGCGCCGCGGAAGGTGCGGGACCGGCGGGGAGCACGAGGCGCGGGAGACCACGCCGATAAACGGCGGGCTCGAGCGGACGCGGGCGGAGGCAACTGCGCGCAAGGCGCAGGGTAGGACGCCGCGACTGGCTCCGGGCGGACGGAGAGCCGTGGCTCAAGCCACGGGAACGTCCTCAACAGGATGGGTGCGGTCGCGGACGGCTAAGCCGTCACGCCCGCGCACCCGAGTGCCCAAGAAAGATCAGCGCCACTCCCGCATGCACCCCGCGCACGGGGGCCGCAAAAATAGTGTTCACTGAACGTTCGAAGCGCATGGTGATGCCGCACCACGCGCTCCGAAAAAGAGGATGTCAATGGGAAATTCGACAAACGGCTTGACAGGCCCTGCGACAGGGCCGTTGGTCGCGGCGACTTTTCCCGCCATGACCCGTTCACGCATCTTCCACCGGCAAATTCCCACGCGGGGTGCCATCTTCCCGGTGTGGCCGGTGCGGTGAGTCCGTTGACCTGACGATAAGCTGAGCAGGTTGAGGACGGACCGCGCCGGCGTGGCCGTCCCAGTGAATGGACGAGAGCGGCGCCCGACGCCGCGGCTCGTGTCCTCGCGCGCCAGCGGCGCGCACACCCTCGAACCCTCGGACCTATCGATCATGAATTACCGCCCCTTTGGCTGCACCAGTCTCACGCTCTCGGAACTTTGTCTCGGCACGATGCACTTCGGCTGGAGCACGGACGAACCGACGTCCGGCGCGATTCTCGACGCCTTTCACGACAGCGGCGGCACCTATGTCCAGGCCGTGAGCGCCTCGCGCGACGCCGTAAACGCCCAGGCGTTGTCGGCGTTCTCGGAGATCGTCGTCGGCCGCTGGCACACCCGACGGGGCGTGGCGCGGCGCGAACTCGTGCTCGGCACGCAGTGGACGCCTCCGACCGGGCGCGGCACCCCCGGCGTGACGGAGGAGGTGCGCGCGACGATGGAGGAGTCGCTGCGCCGGCTGCAGACCGACTATCTCGATATCCTGGTGGTGCGCTGGCCCGACGGCGGCGCGCCGGAGGCCTTGCGGACGGCCCTCGACGCGATCGTTCGTCGCGGGCTGGTGCGCTATGTCGTGCTGGCGAACGCGCCGTCCTGGCGGGTGGTGGAGCTCATGCGCGACGGCCTGGCGCAGGTGCACTGCCGTTTCGAAGGCGTGCAGGTCGATTACTCGCTGCTGGCGCGCACGGGGCTCGAGCCCGAACTGGCCCGGGTGTGTGACGCGCATCGATTGGCCGTGATTGCGCGCTCGCCCCTGGCAGGGGGTGCGCTCAGCGGTTCGCAGGGGCTGCGGCCGGCGCGGCGGGACTGGCTGGCCGTGCGCTACGCCGACAGTTGCCGTTCGCGGGTGTCCTTCGTGCTGCACGAGATCGCGCGGGAGCGCGGCGAGTCGACGGCCCAGGTTGCGCTCGCGTGGGTGCTGCACAACCGGCAGGTCGCGTCGGCCATCCTCGGCGTGAACGCCGTCGGCCAGCTGCATGAACTGGTGCGGGCGGCCGCGCTGACCTTGTCGGCGCCGGAGCTCGAACGCCTGCACGCGGCATCGGCGGCGCAGCAGGTGCTGATGCCGCCGCGGGGTGCGCCTGGGGTGCGGGCGAGTGCGACCGCGGCAGCGGCGGCGGAGCGCCGCCCGATGGCCTGGTCCGCTGCCTTCCCACCGCGTTGGAACCGTCCGGTTTGCCCATGAGCCGCCGGCCGAACCGGCGTGGACCGTTGGTCTGCGATGGGGCACGGGCCCGCCTGGCGTGACGCGGTGAAGCACCGCGCGGCGCCGGCGGGCCCGCATGGCCGCCACGCTCGATCGTTGCCGGCGCCTCCCGCGCAGAAGCGGGTGGGGCGCACGGCGTCGAGCGTCCAACGAGACAACCAAAGAGAAGATCCATGAACGAAGAATCACCCTTGAGTAAGAATCAGATTCGCCGGATGCGCGGCTGGGCCCAGGCGGTCCATCCCGGCACCTGGCTCGAACGCTGCGAGCTCGCGGTCGCCCACTTGGCCCGGCTCGAGCCGGAGCAACGGGCAGGTTTGATCGCCCGCGGCTGGGCGGACGTCTTTGCCGCCGCTGAAACCGAAGCGGCGGCAAGCGCGGCCGGCCGGTAGACGGGACGCAGCCGTGCGGGTCCGGAGCATCGGGCCCGCACGCAACCCGTGCCTGATTGCCCGGACGGGCCACCGTTCCGGAGCAGCATCAAGCCGGCGTTTCGTACCACTTCTGAGCGTGGCTGGTGCTGGTACTGTACGCACTTGGAGCGATCACGCGGAAACTTGGCGGACGCGGCAGGTTCAAGAGGCATGCTACCCGCCTGAATGCAGTGGAATAGGCAGGGAGGCCGGGCGAACCGGCGCAAAAATCCCCTGGAAAACCACTTGACGACCGCCGCGAAACCATGAGCCTTGCCCGTCTGTTTTCGCCCTCATCGTCTATCGGTTAGGACAGGAGATTCTCAATCTTCAAAGCGGGGTTCGATTCCCCGTGGGGGCGCCAATTTCAAAGCCGCTGAACATTTTAAAGGTCAGCGGCTTATGTATTTTTATGGGTTCCGAAATCCTGCGACCGTAGCAGCACGTAGCAGCAGGCTGCGAGGCGGCGGCACCGGTGGCTTGCGCGAACGGCGGGTCGCCGCAATCCTGACGCGGTGCGGATCGTTATCGTTGAGGACCATCTGATGTTCCGGGAGGTGCTGCGCAAAGTCTGCGCGGAGGACCTCCGACATGAGGTCGTCGGCGAGGCCGAGGATGGGCTGCAGGCGGTCGAGGTGATCACGCGCACCCAACCTGAGCTGGTCCTGCTGGATCTGCACCTGCCGCGGCTCGACGGGTTCCAGGTCATCGAGCGGATCCGCCAGGTCATCCCCGAGATCGGCGTGCTGGTGCTCTCGTCGCACTGCGACGACTACACGGTGTTCCGTGTGGAACGGGCGGCGGTGCGCGGGTTCGTCGACAAAAACACGAACAGCGTGGCGGCGTTGAAGCAGGCGATCGAGGCGGTGGCGGCGGGGAAGCCCAGCTTCTCGGCCCCGTTCCGGCGGTTGCGCGACCTGCGACACCGCGATCCGAACGCGTTCGACAAGGTGTTGGGCAATCGCGAGTGCACGATCCTCACGCTCGTTGGGCAGTCGTTGCGCGACGTCGAAATCGCCCGGCGGCTGGATATCTCCGAGCAGACGGTCGCGACCCACCGGTTGAACATCGTCCGGAAACTCGGTCTCGAGAACACGACCGAGCTCGTGCGCTACGCGCGCGAACACGGCTTCACACTCGTTGCGCCCCAGGGCGACGGCGCAATGCTCCCTTGAGCAGGCCGACCTCGGCCGGAATCTGGGCCAGGACGGCGGTGAGGCGGGCTTCGTCAGCGCGGCGCGCCGCGTTCTCGAGCTCGGTCGCGGCGTCGACTAGTCGCGTGGCTCCGATCATCCGGGCCTGGCCGAGGAGACGATGCGCCGCGGTGGCCAGCGCCGGCAGATCGGCCTGGGCGTGAGCCTCGTTGATCTCCGCCTCGACGTTTTCCAGGGCGGCGAGAAACCGCTCCACCTGCGTGGAGAGGCCGCCTTCCTTCCCCTCGGCAAGGTACTCGAGGAGGGTCGTGTTGAGGTCGTGATCGGGCGCGCCGGCGGTCGCGTCCATCGTCGGTGCGAGCAGCAGGCGCCGGCCGGCGTCGATGAGCACGCGCCGCAGCTTTTCCGGCGTCAGCGGCTTGCCGATGAAGGCGTCCATCCCGGCCTTGAGGCAGCGAGCACGATCCTCGCGCGTACAGTAGGCGGTGACGGCGAGCAGGACGGAACGCGTGCCGTCGTTCTCCAGTTCGCGGAGGCGCTGGGCAACCTCGGTGCCGTCGAGGTCCGGCAGGTTGCGATCGAGGAGCACGATGTTGTGGCGCTTTTCGCCGAAGAGGCGGATCGCCTCCGCGCCGTCGCGCGCGCGGTCGCAGGTGAGCCCGAGGCGGGCGAGGACGGCGGTGGCGGCCAGGGCGTTGTAGTCGGTGTCCTCGACGAGGAGGACGGTGGCCCGCGGGAGCGCGGCGGGCGTCGCGGCGACGGGCGCCTCGTGGGCGATGATCAGCGGTAGCCGCAGGAAGAAACAGGCGCCGCGTCCCGGTTCGCTCTCGACGCCGACGAGTCCGCCCATGGCGTCGGCGAGCAGCCGGCAGGCGGCGAGACCCAGGCCGGTGCCCGGCGCCTGTTCGCGGCGCGAAGGCAGGCGGGTGAACTTGGTGAACAGCGTGGCCTGCTCGGCGGCACTGATGCCCGGGCCCTCGTCGCTGACGTGGAACTCGACCTCGCCGGGCGCGTTCGCGGCAAGCATCGCGCCGAGGCGGATGTCGCCGCCCGCGTACTTGATCGCGTTGGACAGGTAGTTGACGAGGATCTGCTGGATGCGACCGGCGTCGCCGCGGAGGACGGGCGGCAGTTCCGGATCGGTCTCGATCGCGATGGTGACGTCGCGCTCGGCCGCCTGCGCCTTGAGGGCGGCGACGACGGAGTTCAGGAGCTCCGCCGGGGAATAGGGCCCCGGGCGCAGCTCGATCCGGCCCGCCTCGATGCTGGCAAAGTCGAGCACGTCGTCGACGAGCGACGAGAGGTACGTCGTGCACTCGCGGAGCGTGGCGACCAGGTCGCGTTGCTGGGAATCGAGCCGCGTGTCCTCCAGCGCCAGCGCGAGGCCGACGATGCCGTTGAGCGGGTTGCGAATGTCGTGGCTCATGTTGGCCACGAACATCGTCTTGGCCGCGCTGGCCTCGGCGAGTTCCTCGGTGCGTTCGCGCACCTTCTGCTCGAGCAGTTCGTTGCGGCGCTGGAGCGCCTTCACGCGGAGGCGGAACACGAGGTAGATCGCGGGAAAGAGCGCGGCGAGGGCGAGGACCACGACGGGAGCCGAGCGCCACCATGGCGGCGCGACCTCGAAGGACAACGTGGTCGGCTCGCTGGCGGCGCCGGTCTCCGCGACGGCGCGCACGCGGAAGGTATAGCGGCCATCGCGCAGGGCGGTGAGCTCGCGACGCGAGTCGGGCGCGGCGGGCACCCAGTCGGCGTCCACGCCGTCGATGCGGGTCTGCAGCCGGAGGGAGTTGCGGCGCGCGAACTCGGGCGCGGCAAACTCGAAGTCGACCGCCCGCGTGGTGTAGGGCAGCCGGCCAAACACCGGCGTGAGCGCCTCGCTGTCGAGCGGCCGGGCAAACGCCCGCAGCAGCGGCGCGGCCGGGGGCACGACGACCGGGGTGGCCGCGACGCGATGGCGCAGCACGGCGCGGGTGCCGGCGATCCACAGCACCGTGGCGCCGTCGGCGTCAGTCTCGGTAAAGATGCAGCGCGGGACGCCAATCGTGCTCAGCCCGGGAACCTCGTACGGCACCCAGCGCGCGATGCCGCGATCGATCACGATCTGGGCCACGGCGGCGGCTTGCGACTCGGAGGGCGCGTAGATCAGCCAGCCGGAATCGCCGAGGGAGAAGTCCGACGCGCCGAGGACCGGGCGGGCGGGATGCCGCTGGATCGGGAGGAAGACGTCGGCATCGGCCGGCTTGAACCAGCCCCCCCGTTCGCCGAAGACGATGACGTCGCCGTGGGCGGTGGTGCGAATCCCGGTGCGGGTGCCCGGGTTGGGCAACTGGAAGCTGGCGGGAAGCGGCTGGGCGCGGACGGGGTGGGCGGTCGCGAACGGGGCGAGCAGCACGTGCCCGCGCTCGTTGGCGAGCCACAGCCGGCCCTGGTTGTCCTCTGCGATCCACGTCACGAAGCCGGGAATGTCGGTGACGACCGGATACGAGGAGCCGTCGGGCCGCACCGCGACCACCTGGGATTTCGGATACTCGAGCACGAGCAGTTCGCCGGGGCGCGCGCGGGAGGCGATGGCGGTGGCGGCATCGTTGCGGGAAGTGAGCACGGGCGTGGACGCCCCGGACGGTGAGATCCGCCAAGCTCCGCGGTAACCGCACACCAGCAGGTCGTCGCCCCGGGCCACGATGTCGTGGACGGCGCTGCTCAGGGACGGCATGCGCTCGAACTGCCGCTCGTCGGGCGCGAGCGCGTAGACCCCGCCTGCGTTCGCCAGCATGATGCGACCCATGGCGCGGATGATCCGATACGGGATCTGGGGCGCCAACCGCGCGCGTTCGTCGAAGATGCGCGTGGCGGGGTCGAGGCTGAGGCGCAGCACCTGGGAGGTGGAGGTCACCCACAGGTTGCCCTCGTGGTCGACGAAGAGGGACTTGATGTAGACCGAGGGCAGGCCGTCGGCCTCGCTCAGTGTGCGGTCGAGCGATCCGTCGGCCGCCATGAAAACGATGCCGCCCCAAAGCGTGCCGAAGGCGACGCGCCCGTCCGGCAGGCGCGTGCCGCAGGTGAGCGCAAGTTCGCTGAGACGGCGCGATACCTCGGGGGCGAACGGTTCGGAGCGGCCGGCTTGGTAGCGGACGAGGCCCCTGCCGGTCGCGAACAACCAGCCGCCGCCCGGCAGCGGCTCGAGCCAATGGACGGCGGTCGCCGGATCGCCGATGGCAGCCTGCGCCACGACGAGTTCGGGCCCGTTCGCGCCAAGCCGCAGCAGGCCCGCGTTGCGATCGTGCACGTAGATCTCGTCGCCAACGCGAAACGCGTAAAGCCGGCGGCTGCCCGCCATGCGCCAGGCGTGCAGCTTGGCGCCGTCCCACCGGTAGACCGTGTCCATCGTCAGGAAGACGGCCCCCTGCTTCTCGGCCAGTACCTGGAAGACCGGGCCTTCGGGCGCGGGGTCGAATCCCGCGAGTGCGGGGAGCGGCCGGTAGGACCAGCCGCCGTCGGGCTGGCGTTCGAACCAGCCCACCTCGCCGTCCTGGGCGGCCCAGAGACGTCCGTCGGGTGCGAGATCGATGCCAAAGATCCGCTGCAGCCCGGGCGCGGTGGTCTTCTGCCAGCGCTCGCCATCGAAACTGAAGATGCCGTCCGCGGCGAAGTGAATGACCCCGGTTGGGTCCTGCACTGCGGCATTTGCGGTCACCCCCGAGCCGACTTCCTCGTTGGAGTGAATGGAGAGGAGCGGGTAGCCCGCGCGCGAAACTGCGGCCTCACTTCCAGCCAGGGGGGGCTGGAGCAGCGTGCAGATGCCGATGACGGCGACGCCGAGTGTCTGGAGTGCGCGCAAGGGGCGAAATCATCGCGGATTTTCCCTGATTCGCCAATCCTTTAGGCACCCGGGAACGAGCCGGAAAACCGACGGGAGCGGACGGGGAAAAGGCAGTGGGGTGGAACCTTCTGAATAGGACCTAATTGCGGCAAACCTAGGCGCATTCACGATGGGGCCCTAAACATCATTGCCGAGGGGGGACTACCGGAATTCCGGTAGTATGCCGGATGGTTGGGGCCGGGGTGCGGTGACATGCTGGGAGCGCCATGAAAACCCACACGCGTTTCATACTCGGGCTGGTTTCGGCCCTGCTTCTCACCTGCGGCTTCGTCCGGGCAGCGGAGCGGCTGGACCCAACCAATCTGCCCCAAGGAACGTCCGCGCTGCACGGCATCGCGCCGGACTGCAACGTCGATACGGTGATCTCCTGCGATCTGGCCTAGTGGGACTGTCGTTATGCTGAGCCTCGCCGCGTTCCGGTATCGGAACATCCAGGCAGAGTATGGCGGACCGGTGGCCCGCATTGAAATGGGCGAGCTGCCGGTGCGCGGCCGGACGATGACGCTGGCGAACGCGGCACTGAAGCCGGGGCTCGCGCATCGTCTGCCGACATCGATCTTCAGCAGCACGGCGGATGGCACGGGGGTGCATCTCATGACATCGGTCGCGCGGCACATGGCGGTGTCGGAATGTCTGGAGCGCTGGGCGTTCTCGGCCCTTGTCCGCTCGGAACGCGCGGCGGAGTTCGGCTTCGACGTGGATCCTACATCGACCGGGATGTCCGCGTATCCCGGTCTGTTTGGGGGGCAGGCACGCCGCCGGGCGGTGTTTGAGGCGATCGAGCGCTTTTCCCTGATCTCATGGTGGGACGGACGCGTGGCCGGCCGGCTGTTCGACACGGACTGGCCTGGAGTCTCGGCGGTCGCGATCGACGGCCCCTTCGGGGGCGTGACGGTCGTCACCTTCGCCCGCACCCAGTGGGGTGGATACGTGTACGGCCATGCGGCGGGGGAGTCCTTTTCGGCGGCCTGCGAAAGGTCGGTCATCGAGCTCGCCCGGCACGAATGGGTGATGCGGTCGTGGTGGCTGGGGCAGGTCGCGGGCGAGTCGCGGCCGCCGGCAAATCTGTTTGAGCGGCGCTGTGTCTACTTTGCGACGGCCGACGGTCATGAGGCGTTTCTGCACCACCTGCGGCGCCGGCCCATCCAGCCTCCGGCACGCGTCGAGGTGATTTGCGACCGCGAGATCGAAGGCCCGTGGAGCGATTATGCGACGGTCTGGCGCTTCGCGCTGCGACCGCCGTCGGAGGGCTATCTCCGTGGTGGCGAGAGCTACTTCTTCCTGTAGGAGCCTGTCGGACGTCGTCCGACAGGCTGCCAGGCAGACTGGCTGCGCCCGTTTGGGCCCAGGGATATTTCCCTGGAGGTGCGGCTGCTAGCGGAACGAAACCGAGGCGGCTTCACCTGGCGTCAGCGAGAGTGTGCGCTCGGCGCCGCCGTAACGGACGGTGACGCGTTGACCGCCGACGCTGCGGATCGTCGCCGACGTGAGGCGACCGGCGGACCAGGCAAGTGCGACCTCGAAGCCGCCCCGGGCGCGGAGTCCGCGGACCTCGCCCTCGGCCCAGGCGGAGGGGAGCGCGGGGAGGAGGGTGATTTCGCCGGGGTTGCTCTGGACGAGCAGTTCGGCGATCGCCGCCGTGCCGCCGAAGTTGCCGTCGATCTGGAACGGCGGGTGGGCGTCGAAGAGATTGGCGTACGTGCCGCCGCTCCATTCGCGCTTCAAGGTCTCCGCGGACGCGGGCTTGAGATGCTCGCGCAGGATCTTGTGGGCGCGTTCGCCGTCACCAAGCCGCGACCTGAGCGCGAGTTTGTAGGCGAGACTCCAGCCGGTGCTCGCGTCGCCGCGGGCGTCGAGCGTCTTGCGTGCGGCGGCGGCGAGGTCGGGCGTGGTGCGCGGCGTGATCTCGTGGCCCGGATAGAGTCCCCAGAGGTGGGCAACATGGCGGTGGTGCGGGTCGGCCTCCCTGTACTCCTCGAGCCACTCCATCACGCGGCCGTCGGAACCGATGCGGGTGGGCGCGAGCTTGGCGCTCTTGGCGAGCAGTTCGGCGCGGAACTCCGGATCGACGCCGAGGATCTGGGCGGCCTCGGCGCAGGCGCCGAACAGATAGCGCAGGAGCTGCATGTCGGCGGTGGGCCCGAGGCAGACGTGGGCGGGTTTGCCGTCGGGAAGCAGGAACGCGTTTTCGGGCGAGTTGGACGGTGCGGTGACGAGCCAGCCCTGCTTTGGCTCGGCGATGAGCATGTCGAGGTAGAACAAGGCGGAGCCCTTCAGGATGGGATACGCCCAGGCGAGAAACGTGCGGTCTCCGGTGAAGAGGTAATGGTCCCAGAGGTGCTGGCAGAGCCAGGCGGAGCAGGAGACGGTGGAACCCCAACTCGCGGACTCGCCGGGCGAGGTAAAGCCCCAGGGATTGGCGAGGAGGAAGGAGACCCAGCCGCGCGCATTGTAGTAGGCCTTGGCGGTGCGGGCGCCGGGCTCCTGGAGCGACGCGATGAGCGCGAAGAGCGGGTCGGCGAGTTCGGAGAGATTACAGACCTCGGCTGGCCAGTAGTTCATCTGAACGTTGATGTTGGCGTGCCAGTCGCAGTTCCACGGGGTCTGGATGCCCTCGGCCCAGATCCCCTGCAGGTTGGCGGGCAGGCCGCCGGGGCGGGAGGACGAGATGAGGAGGTAGCGGCCGAAGTTGAAGTAGAGTGTCGCGAGCGCGGGGTCGGCGTTGCCGGCGTAGAAATGGCTCAACCGCTCGGGGGTGGTGCGGCTCGCGGCGGCGGCATCGGCGGCGCCGAGGCGCAGCGACACGCGATCGAAGAGAGCCTGGTAATCGGCGACGTGGGCGCGGTGCAGCTCGGCGAACGACAGGGCGGAAGCGGCGCGCAGGTCGGCGGCGGCGGTGGCGCGGGCGTCCTCGACGCGACGTCCGGCGAACGTGCGGATGTCGGTGGCGGCGGTGACGAACACGAGGACCTCGTCGGCGTCGCGCACCTGGATGACCTTATCGACGACGGCGACCTTGCCGCCGCGCGACACGATGCGCAGTTGGGCGGCGTAGCGGACGCCGGAATTGTCGCCGCGGCCATCATTGAGCTGGCCGGTCATGCGGAGCCCGTCGGAGTCGACCGCCTCGATTCCGAAACGTTCGGGGCGGGAGAGCCGGGCGTCGAAGGAGAGGCGACCAGACGCGCTGGCGGTGAGGCGCAGGACGATCGCCTCGGCGGGCTTGCTGACGAAGACCTCGCGGGTGAAGCGCACGCCGTTCTGCGTGTAGGTGAGGCGCCCGGTGGCTTCGGCGAGGTCGAGTTCGCGACGGTAGTCGGAGACGGGGGCGTCGGCGCCGAGGAAGGTGAGCTTGAGATCGCCGAGCGTCTGGTAGCAGCCGAACGGCACGTTGGCGCCGCCGCCGTGGCCGGAGCCCTTGCCGGCGCAGGTGAAGTTGGCGTTGACGAGCGCCTCGGCCTCGGCGTTGCGGCCCTCGAGCAGGAGCCGACGAATCTCGGGCAGGGCGGCGGCGGCGTCCTTGCGATCCGCGTCCTGGGGAGAGCCGGACCACATGCCCTGCTCGTTCAGGAGAATGCGCTCCTCGACGATGCCGCCGTAGAGCGAGGCGCCGAGGCGGCCGTTGCCGAGCGGAGTGGCCTCGAAAAGCTGCTTGGCGGGTTGGTCGAGCCAGACGTACCGCGACTCAGCGGCGGGCGGGGCGGCGCGGAGGAGAGCGAGTGACGAGAGGGCGAGGGTGAGAGCGAAAACGGGGCGGAGAGGGCTCGGTCGCATAGGGCGGGGTGACGGTTCAGAGGTGGCAGTCGCGGGCGAGGCGCTGGGGTGAAAGGGCACGAGCTTGGGCGCGCAGATCGGGTGCCACAAGTCACAAGCCGCGACGAGGCAGCCACAGGAGGGATCTCGCTGCCATGGCATGAACCACGGAGACACGGCTTGGGTAATTGAACCACGGAGACACGGAGGGCACGGAGAAGACCGGGTGAAACGGGCGGGACGGGCGGGACACAGAGGGCACGGAGGCCGGAGGAGGGGCACGGAGAGCCGGCGTCTCGGCCCAAATCCTTCTCTTACTCGTACTCTTTCTCTTACTCTCGATCGGTTGGCCAATAGGTGGCTTCAGTCCAGGTCGAAGAACCTGGATCCAGTATCTCGTGTGATATGAACCACGGAGGCACGAGGGCGCCGAGAAGGCCCGCATCGGGCGGCGGTCGGAGGACAGCCGAACTGTCAAGTGATGTTTGGAATTGGCGACAACGGTCGGCGCCGCCTTTCTGCTGCGCGTTCCCCCGTTTCTGAGAGCGCCGATTTTCCCCCGGCGGCTCCTGTTCTCACCCCAACCCTGCCTGTGACCGCGTCGACGTCGCCTTGATGTCGGCTGGCCACTGGCGAACCCACATACCCATGAAACGTCAGTCCACCCTGATGGCGTGGTCGCGCCTCCACGCCACGCTTGCTGCGAGCCTGGCCGTGTTGGTCGCGTCCTTACTGCCGGCGCAAACCGCGCCGGCGCCTGTCGATCCCGCCACGCTGGCGCGCTTCGACCGCAACGGAGATGGCGTGCTCGATCCCGACGAAGCCGCCGCGATGCGCGCCGCGGAACCCTCCGCGCCGCCGACCGCGCCGACGCGCGCGGCGAGCGCCAGCTCCGAGAGCGACAATGTCATCCAACTGTCGCCGTTCGAAGTCTCCGGCAGCGGCGACCGGGGCTACTTCGCGTCCAACACGATGTCGGGCACGCGGCTCAACTCGAAGCTCGAGGACCTGGGCGCCTCGATCTCGGTCGTGACGAAGCAGCAGATGCAGGACCTCGCGCTGCTGGATGTGAACGACATCTTCCTCTACGAGGCGAACACCGAGGGCACGGGCAACTACACCGACTACACGATCGATCGGAACGGCAACGTGATCGACAACGTCGCGGGCAACCCGAACAACGCGAACCGGATCCGCGGCATCACCTCGGCCAACCAGGCACGCGGCAACTTCGGGCTCAGCGGCCGCGTGCCAATCGACCCAATCAACATCGACGCGCTGGAAATCACGCGCGGGCCGAACTCGTCGATCTTCGGTCTCGGCAACGCGTCGGGGACGGTGAACGTCCTGCCGGCCCGGGCCAACCTGCGTCGCGACAGCTCCACCGTCGAGTTGCGCGGCGACAGCTACGGTGGCGCGCGCGCCTCGATCGACCTCAACCGCGTGGTCAAGCGCGACGCCCTGGCGGTGCGGGCGAGCGCCGTGTTCCAGAACGACCACTTCCAGCGCAAGCCCTCGTACGCGCAGTCGGAGCGGTACAACGGCATGATCACGTGGCAGCCCTACAAGGAGACCACGATCCGCGGCTGGGTGGAGTACTACGAAAACCTGGCGCGCCGGCCCAACGCCGTGCTGCCGCGTGACGGCGTCACCTACTGGCAGCAGAACGGCCGGCCCACCTGGGATCCCTCGACCTGGACGGTGACCCGCAACGGCGTGAAGACGGTGGTGCCCTACAATGCCAACCAGGGTACCGAGACCGCTGCGCTCGGGCCGGGCCTCGAGTCCGGCGGCACGGCGCTTTACGCCCGCCCGAGCATGTTTGTGGAGCCGGATGGCAGCATCCCGCTGTGGATGGTGGGGCGGCTGAGTTCGACCGATCCAACCACCGGCGCGCCGACGCCCGACCGGCAGCAGGGCAACCAGCGCTTCGTCGAGAGCGCGCCGGAGCCGCGCGTCGGGCCGCTGGCGCAGACGATCCTGAGCCTGAACGACCGTTCGCTCTACGACTGGCAGGACGTGAACATTGCCGCGCCCAACTGGAGCCGGGACCGCGTGCGCACGTTCAACGTGGAGCTCGAGCAGTTCTTCGTGCGGACGCCGCGGCATGTGCTCGCATTCCAAGGCGGCTGGTTGCGCGAGGAGGCCGATCGTTACAGCCGGCAGTTCGTCGGGCAGAGCTCGGAGAGCCCCATGCTCGTGTACATCGACGTGAACGAGAAGCTGCTCGACGGCCGGGCGAACCCGTTCTTCCTGCGCCCGTACATCAACGCCACCGAGCCCACGCTGCGGCGCGACCCGTTCCTGCGCGACAGCTTCAAAGGCCAGCTCGCGTATCAGCTGAACCTGACCCGGGAGAAGAACTGGGTGCGGTGGCTGGGCGACCACGCGTTCTCCGCGTACGGCGAGTACAAGAACACGCAGTCGGCCAGCTACCGGTTCCGCGACGCCGTCATCTCCAACCACGCCTGGCTCCCCGCCGGCGCCAATCGCGCGAACGGCACCACCGCGGCGCGCGGGTACTACCGCTATTACCTGGGCGACCGGCAGGGCGACAACGTCGACTACGCGCCGCCGGCCTGGCAGTCCTCCGCCGGCACGTATGCGCTGAACTGGTACAACGCGGTCACGCAGCAGTGGGTGAGCGAGCCGGCGACGATCGGCGAGGCCTACTACGCGCCCGGCGCCGGCACGCAGCGCTCGCGCAACATCATCAAGACGACCGGCGCGGTGATGCAGAACCACCTCCTCGACGACCGCATCGTGACGACCGCCGGCGTGCGCCGGGACTCCAACCTGAACCGGCTCTCGACCGGGACTCCGGTTGCGCCCGACGGCATCACCGCGGATCTCGTGGCGAACCGCACGTGGCTGGAGGATTGGCTGCGGCGCGACGGCCGGACGAAGACCTACGGCGTGGTGGTGAAGCCGCTCCGGAACTTCAAGTGGGTCGATGCGCGGGCCGCGCGCGGCGGGGTCGGCGGATTCCTGGCCGACGCGGCGCGTTCGCTGACGCTGCATTACAACCGCTCGGACAGCTTCCTGCCGGAGATCGTCGCCCAGAACCTCGTGGGCGAGCTGCTGCCGGACCCGCACGGCAAAGGCAAAGACTACGGCTTTGCGATCAGCTTGCTCGGCGACAACCGGCTCGTGCTGCGGTACAACCAGTACGAGAGCACGCAGGAGGAGTCGCGGGCCGGGGAGAGCGGCACGATTGCGTCACGCGCCGCGCGCATCGACTTCAGCAACACCACCGGCGGCAGCGACCGGTTCAACCTGTACCGCAATGCGCGCGAGTGGGTGACGCAGGCGAATCCGACCTGGACGAACGACCAGGTGGAGGCGGAGGTGGCGCGGCAGATGGGCTTCCCGGTGGGGCAGCTGGCGCGGATGAACGCGTACCGGATCAGCGACACCTCGGACGTCGTGTCGAAGGGCAAGGAGATCGAGCTCAACTACAACCCCACGCCCAACCTGCGGGCGAAGATGACGGTGACGCAGCAGCAGACGATCGACCTGAACCTCTCGCCGGCGATTCAGCGGTACATCGATTCGCGCATGGCGGTGTGGCAGAGCATCATTGATCCCCGCAGCAACACGCCGTGGTTCACGACGCGTTACGGCAGCGGCGGCACGGCGAGCGACTTCCTGATCGGGTCGGTGCTGGCGCCGTACAAGCTGGCGCGGGCGAACGAGGGGAAGACGAAGTCGCAGGTCCGGCAGTGGCGCGTGAACGCCCTCGGGACGCTGCAGCTCGCGGCGCTCTCGGACAACCGGTACCTGAAGCGCACGGCGGTGACGGCGGCCGTGCGCTGGGAGGACAAGGGCTCGATCGGCTATTACGCGATGGCGGACGACCCGAACTCGTTTGATCCGAACCGGGCGATCTTCGACTCGGGGCACACGTATTTCGATTTCGGCGCGAGCTACGCCACCAAGCTCTTCCGGAACCGGGTCTCGATGCGCGTGCAGTTGAACGTGCGCAACGCCTTTGAAGGCGGTCGGCTGCAGCCGATCGGCGCGCTGCCCGACGGTCGGATCCACTCGTATCGAATCATCGACCCGCGCCTCTTCGTGCTGACGACGTCCTTCAGCTTGTAGGCGTCCGTGGCGGGTCGGGCGCTGGCCGCCCGACCCTGCGGGACCGAGACGACGCAACCGAAATCAGGCAGGACACAGAGGCCACCGAGGTCGGAGGGAGGGGCGCGGAGACCCCGCGTCCGGCGATCTTTCTCTTACTCGTACTCTTCCTCTTTCTCTCGATTAGCCGACCGGCCAATGGGTGCCTCAACGCGCGGACGCAGGCTCTCCGTTACCTCCCTTATCTCCTGTGAAAATGCCTTGGATTCCGTGGCTCGGATCGATCGACAGCGCTCGATCTTACAGGAGGCAACAGAGGTAAGGGAGGGTTCACACAGCGTAGTGACCTCTCCCGATGCTGTCTCCGCGCGGAGGGGGGGGCCTTACGCCAAGCGACAGGCTGAAAATTCGGTACAAGTCATCCCTTGCCTTGCGTCTTCCGGCAGAGAGTGTCGGGAGCGCAGAAAGCCATGAATGCTCCGTTTGCCCCGACGCTCAGGCGCAGCTAACGCTATAGCGGAACCATGATCCGGCTCATCGTTAACCTCGCGATGCTTGTCATCGGCATAGCTGGATTCTGCGCGGGGATATATTTCCGCAATGTCCGGCGTGACGTTGGCGAGTGCCTTGCACCGCAGTCGCCGCCTGCCCCGAGTGCCGCGGCGGGGCGGGACTATTCGGCTGAGCTGTTCGCACGACCGGCGACGGCGGCGCCGGCAACGTTGCCGCCTCCTGACCTGGCGCACATGCCGCCAGTCAAGGAGTGGAACCAGGCCTACACGCGGCTCCGATTCTACGGTTGGCTCGAGCGTTCAAACCTGGACCCGGAGAAGCGTACCCGGGTGGAGGCGATATTGCAGAGCCACGCCGCGACGGTTCGCAGTCTGGACATGGAGTTCAGAGGCGACGGAAGGCATGAACATCGTCGTAAGCTCACCGGGCAACTTACGGATGCGATGCGCCCGGTGCTCGACGGCGGCGAGTTGGCGGGATTTCAGCAGAATCTCGCTTTGGAGGAAGTTGACCGAGTCATGAATGACCTCGGCGCCGCCCTATATAGCCAAGAAGCCCCTCTGACCCCGGAACAATCCAGGCGCCTCACGGCCGTGATTTGCGAGAGTCGGACTCCGGCAGACCGCGCCGCGCCCGTGCTCGAGTTGTCGGCTACAGACTGGGACGCGGTGCTTGAGAAGGCGGCCTTGTTCCTGTCGAGTCAGCAGCTGGAGGCGGTGCGCGCCCTGGCGACCCAGCGGCAATTCATGCTCCGGTTCGAGGCGATCTCCGGCTTCTCCTATCGCCGAGCGCTTCCTGGTTTGTGAAAACACGCACTCTTTTCACCGCCGCTTCGGTCGTCATCCTGCTGCTGGGGCTCGGATTTGCGTGGCGCGAATGGTCCGCCCTGGCCTCCTGCCTAGCGCCGCCGTCCGGACCGACGTCCGCTCTGCGCTCGCCCCCGGCCGTTCGGACCAAGTCGACGCTGGAGACGAGTACCCTGCCGGCGGCTGCGGCGCGTGCGGCAGCGTCGGCCGGGCCTCAGACAATGGGGTCAGCGGGTGGGCCGCGTCTGCAGCCGCCGAAAATTTTGACGGACGCGCAAGCGTTGGCGCGGGGCGCCACCGATCCGGCGTTCACCGCCAGCTACCTGCGTGCCTATCGCGCCGGGGTGCGCCAGGAGTACTGGGATTTCCTGCGGCAACGCGGCGCGACCGAGGAGCAGGTGCAGGGGGTCATCGAGATCATGGCGAAGTGGAAGGAGGCGGCCCTTGACGCCCGTGCAGCCGCGAGCGCTGACCAGACGGCAATGGCAGCCGCCGAAATCAAGGCCTCGGATGCACGGAGTCTCGAGACGCGCGATGCGGCGCTGCGCGCTCTGTTGGGACCAGACGCAGTCGGGCAATTGGAGGGCTATGACGGAACGAAGCGGCAGCGTATCCTGGTGGCCGATATCGCGGCGCCTGCGTTTGCCATTGGCGAACCGTTGTCAGGCGCGCAGTCGCGCGAATTGGTGAGGCTCATCTCTTCTTCAAACCTTGGGATCCGGCGCGAGGGCGCGGCGTACGTTGGTCCGACCGATTCGGAATACGACGCGCTCTTCAGCCGGGCCTCCGCGTTCCTGACCCCGAATCAGGTGGCGGTGATGCGCGAGATCCTGGTGAAACAGCGCGAAGATCTCGCGCGACTGACGCGCTGACGCTTCGGGATAGACCGGTGGTAGGAACCACGGAGACACGGAGGGCCCGGAGAAGACCGGCCAGGACGAGCAGGACACCGAGGGCAGGGAGGTTGGAAGGAGGGTCACGGAGAGTCGGCGCCTCGGCCCAAATCTTTCTCTTACTCGTACTCTTTCTCTTACTCTCGATCGGCTGGCCGGTGGGAGGTCCTCGGCCGCGGTTGCGGCATCTGAAAACACCGCTGCTCGGGTAATTGAACCACGGAGACACGGAGGGCCCGGAGAAAACCGGGCAGGACGAGCAGGACACGGAGGGCAAGGAGGTCGGAGGAGGAGCACGGAGGCCGGCGCTTCCGGCCCAAATCTTTCTCTTGCTCGTACTCTTTCTCTTTCTCTCGACCTACCGGCTGGGCAATGGGTGCCTTCACGCCCTGCTCGCCGACTCTCCGTTGCCTTCCGTTATCTCCTGTGAAGATGCCTTGGACTCCATGGTTCGGTTCGACCGACCGCGATCGATTTTGCAGGAGGCAACGGAGGTAAAGGAGGGTTCAAACAGCGTAGTGAACCTCTTCCGATGCTGTTTCCGACGGAGGAGGCGGCTGACGCCAAGCGACAGGCTGAGAATTCGGTGCAAGTCATCCCTTGCGCTGATCGTGCTCAGTTCGAGGCGGCGGTGTGCCCATGCCCAACGGTGACAAGGGAAGGTTTGTGAGCGCAGAAGCGTGCAATATAGAACAAATGACTTGAAAAACGAATTCTTTCAGGCAAATTAACTGCACACACACGAACTGCCGCTTCTACTCGGTGTAGTATGTGTCGTGCGCCCCTCTTCTGCATAGCCGCGCAATCTCGTGCGAAAATGCTCTCGAGGGTAATTGGAAACACCTACCCCTCCCTATATGCTGAGGTTGTTGATCTGTTTCGTTTTCGTTGTCATACCGTACTTCGGTTTCGCGCAAACCCCTCAACAACCAGGACTCACCGTCGCCCGTCCATCAATACCGGTTGGATGGAAGGCCGGTAGGCCCCAGCCCGTTTCGCAGACTGGGACGCTTATATTTGCCAATCAGACGGATGCACCGAAAACGTTGACATTGAACGGGAGCTTCAACAGTAATGCGTTCCCAGGCTCAGTGGGCGGGTATGTTTCAATTTCCACCGTGACAAGCACGGGCTCGGTGACGTTTACGACGGGAGGAAATTCAATAACATTGCAGCCGAACGTAACCGCAAACATCAATTTCACGAGTTCCGGATCGCTCTTAGCTGCTAGCCCTATGCAAGGAGCATATGTCACTGGGACAGTGGAGTTTAGTGATGGGACATCGGGCGGCGGCGCTCCAGCAGCAGCGACGCTCTTGAATCAGCAAGTTGAACAAACCGACAGAGGGCCCTCTGATGCGACGGGGCATTAAGTTTGGTGGTATTATTGTCGTGGTACTAATGATTGCCGGCTGGCTCGTGCATAGCCGGCAGTCATTGAGCATTCGCAAATCGGGGGAGCAGCTAGCTTTAGTCCAGCCACGGCAGAATTTGGATTCAGAAAAGAAGACGAGGGACCGACGAGTCGCGGATGAAGTGGAACGAATCGCGGAGTCAGTGAAGATCGCGCCCAAGCCAACTGCGGGGACGTCGGAATGGACTGCAACACGGTGGCTGGAGTTGTATATTCAAGGTGCTATAGAGTCACGTCCCCAGCTTGGCTTCAGTCATGAAGAGATGCGGATCGTCGCAGATACGTTTTGTACCTATCAGTTAATACGCGCTGCCTACGAGAAGGATCTTGTCCAAGAAGTGTCTTTCGATGGGACAAAGTTGGTCCTAAGTATACCTCCTTATCCGGAGGCTGGCCGAAAATTACGTGACATGTATTATTCCGAGTTGGATAATCGGTTAGGTAAGGAACGATCGCGTCTTCTCGACGACTTCCTAGGCACCGAGCTGGACGATCGGTTTCTAGGGTTTGGAATCACTCATCAGACTATAGAGGTTACCCCCATCCCGAATAGTGGCGGGTTGGTTCAGGTCGTCAGAAATGCCGTAAGCGACCCAAGGTATACAACGTGGGGGGAAAAGAAGAACTCTTTCGGTGGTTCGCTGACAAGTCCGACGCTTAGACCAAGCGAACGTGACTGGGGAGAATACCAGGGGATTGCCGCGGCAGTTCGAAAGCATTTCCGGTGAGCACACGGTTGTTACTGGTTTCTTGATAGTCCTTCTGGTTCTTCGGTGAGGTCCGCCGCAGTTGCGGCATATCGACGAAAACACGGCGCGACTAAAGTACGGAGTTGGGGTTGGTGCCTACGCGCCGTCTCCGGAGCAGGCGTTCTGACCCCGTACGGAGGGACTGGGTGTTGGCGCGCTCGGTTTCTGGGAGGGTGAGGCTTTCGCGCTCAGACAGCGGGCCCGCGTCCGGTCTGGCGCGAAGTGCTGATCCAGTTTCTCCGCGAGCTTAGGTTCAATGGCTGCTTGTGGCTTCGACGGCGGTGCGAGCCGGGGCCTTGGGGGATTCAATCGACAGGGTCTTCGATTCCCTGACGCGTTCGTCCTTATC
The DNA here is from genome assembly GCF_003054705.1 of Opitutus sp. ER46. NCBI lineage: Bacteria > Pseudomonadati > Verrucomicrobiota > Opitutia > Opitutales > Opitutaceae > Opitutus > Opitutus sp. ER46. Next base: position 384,331 of record NZ_QAYX01000022.1, on the reverse strand, counting down.
GAAGTCGACCCGGACGGAGATCGTATTCCCATCAAACGCACCTTCGATCGGGGTTCCAACGGCTTCCCAGAGTCCAATGGTAAACAGGTCCGCGGTGCCGTGGAACAAGGGTAAGCGTAGCTTTGGGTGCCTCGTAAGTACGAGAGCTACGGCTGGCGTGCGATTGGGAGTCTCGTACGTACGAGACCTACGATCAGGCGCGCTTCCAGCGTGAAGGCAGGAGCGGGAGCAAGTCGTCGCCCGTGGTCATGGCCGGAAGCCGCTGGAGGACGTCGCTGAGATAGGCGTGCGGATCGATTCCCCGGCGCTCGCAACTGACAACGAGTGAGTAGATGACCGCCGCGCGGTCGCCGGCATCGGGGTGGCCAATGAAGAGCCAGTTCTTCGCGCCGAGCTTGCTCGGCCGGATGGCGTTTTCGATCGAGTTCGTATCGAGCCGGGTGCGGCTGTAGCGCAGGTGCGCAGTAAGCGGTTCCCAGTGACCGAGAAGGTAGGCACAGGCCTCACCCAGTCCCGACTTGGGCAGAACGCGCGCTTGCAATGCCGTGACGAGCTGCCGCAGTCGCGCGAGCGGCCGCGCAAAGTGCGTCTCGCGAAGGGCGGCACGTTTGTCGCCAACTTCGTTGCTATCCCACTGCTTCTCCAAGGCGTAGAGCTGCCCGATCAGGCGCAGCACACGCTCCACCGTCTTCGGCCGCTCCGACATCGCGTCAAAAAACCGGCGGCGCGCATGCGCCCAGCAACCAAGCCAGACCACGCCGGCGTGCGTGCGCACGTACGCTGGGTAGTCGGGTAAGGGCGCGCCATTGCTGGCGCGTCCTCCCCTCAGAACCGGACTGGATAGTTTCCCATCATCCGGCTCAAGCCATCACAAGCCCCGGAAGATCGGGGCCGGTATCCACGACAGATTCTCCTGACTTCCTTGTCTTCTTGCCGAGTCGCTTGAGGAGCGCGCGCTCCTCAAAGTAGCGATTCCACTCTGGGTCGAACGGGTTGGCCTTCGCTTTGATCTTCAGGTGGCGTCGGATTTTGGTGTCGGTGGCGTAGTGCAACCGCAACCATCCGCCGTCCCCTTCGAGCAGTGCGGCGAAGGTCCAGTCGCGCGAACCGAACGCATGCCAGTAGCGCCGTGAGAGCCAGCGCAGGGATTGTTTCCGATGCCGCCGTTTGGCCCAAAACCACAGACTTTCCCAGATGGCCCAATCAACCCGTTCAAACGCCTTCGATGCCGTGACATGGCGATGATAATTCACCCAACCACGGATCACCGGGTTGAGCTGCCAGATCACATTCGCCTGCGCGGCGGACCTGTTCGCTTTCAGGATTGAGCGGACCTTTTCCAAGAACGCCTCCGTGTTCTTTTTCGAAGGCCGGATGATCAGCTTGCCCCCAAACTTCCGCAGGTTTTGCCCGAGGAAGTCGAAGCCCTCGCGCACGTGCGTGATCTTTGTTTTCTCCGCAGAGAGGACGAGACCACGTTCGCGCAGGAAGCCTTCGATCAGTGGACGAACTTCGTTTTCCAACACTTCGCGAGAAGCGCCGGTGACGATAAAATCGTCCGCATAACGCACCAGATGGACCTTGGGATGCCGCAGCACCGTCGAACGCTGTTCCCACTTGCGCGGGAACGTGCGCAACAACAGTTCTTCCAGCCCGTCGAGCGCCATGTTCGCGAGCGTCGGCGAGATGATGCCGCCTTGCGGCGTCCCCGCTTCCGTCACGAACCACGATCGATTTTCGACATAGCCGGCCTGCAGCCATTTTCTGAGCACCATGGTGTCGGTGGGCACATGAGCGAGCAGCCACTCATGGCTGATGTGGTCGAAGCATCCCTTGATGTCTCCTTCCAGTATCCATTCCGCAGCGTCGGAACGCCCTAGCAAAACGAAACATTCCTCGATCGCGTCAGCCGTGGAACGCGCGACCCGGAAGCCGTAGGAGTTGGGATCGCCGATTGTCTCCGCGACGGGTGCCAGGGCGAGCAGGTGCAACGCCTGCATCGCACGGTCCTTCATCGTCGGGATTCCCAGCGGTCTTAGTTTTCCATTGGCCTTCGGGATATGCACGCGCCGCAGCGCCTGCGGTCGATATCCGTTTCGACGTAGTTGACCTATCGCTTTGTATTTGGCGCCGGGAGATTGCCAGATTGCCCCGTCAACCCCCGCGGTATGCCTGCCCTTATTCTCTGTCACTCGGTTCACGGCTAAGGCTTTACCGCTGAACGAGTGGGTGAGCATCCACTGCAAGGCTTTCACCTTGCCCCAGCGCCCAGCCCGTGTGGCCTTCACGATTCGCTCCTGCAACCGTCTGACCCGGCGGGCGCATTCGTCCCAAGGGATCTTCTCCCAAGCCTGGTTCGGAGGTGCACACGAAGGTTGCCCTTCGCTCATTTGCGATTCCCCCGTTCGATGGTTTGCAAAGTTACTCGTGATTGATGACCCGCTGGAAGTCGGCCCGCTTTCGCGGCGAGGGAGTCCCTCTATCCGCGCCGTTACAGCGCGGCGGTTTGCTTCCTCCAGCATCCTCTGCCCGCCGTTCCATCAGCCCGCCTTGCGGTGAACCTTGCTTCTCACGAAGCGGAACGTCGGGTTTAACGTGTTTCGATCAAGTAGCCTTCTCGATGATTTAGCCCCTGCCATTACACCGGCAGCCCTATTGTCCACGCGACCCACTGAAAGCAACGGGGTCGACCGGCTGCGTTACCTTTTGGTTGGAGCCTGACAGCGTATTTGGCTCCTTCGGCTTAACGATGCTTGCGAGCAGTTCACTTATATTAAGCGTGTCATCGGACCAGCGCTTTGAACCGCATTGACGCTTGCAGTCCTGCACGACGCCTCGCGGCGACCTGCACCACATTCGTGGAAGCGCGTTTATCTCGGCAGCTTCCGACCAGACCGTTGCCAGTCTCGCCGGTGCCGATAGGCGACTGCGGGTGGAACCGCAGGTTCGATTTTATGGTGGATCACACATATTGAACATCTACTTGAGCGACTTCACGTCGCACTGCTTCGTATCCGTCGGATTGCAGCAGACCCTTAAATGTATCTCCCAGCAGGCGGGACGCCTCCTCGTGACGACGGGATAATCGCCACTCGAACACGACGTCCGCGTCTGGGCACGACAGTCCCCAAAGGTACCCTGTCGTCGTCTTCCCGTCCCGCACGTCGGGGTCGTTACATCGGATCGGCGTTTCGTCGACCTGGACGTACCCACCCTGCAGGAGTTCCTGCTTCATCAGCTTGACCACGCGCTCGAGCAGCGCCGTCGCCATGCCCGTCCAGTCGCAGAGGTTCTGCCGCGAGATCGGCGCTCCCCAGCGGGTCAGCATCTTCTCCTGACGATAGAGCGGCAGATGATCGCAGTATTTCGCGGTCAAGGCCCAGGCGACCAGGCCGGCGGAAGCAAAGCCACCAGGGGCAATCCGCCCCGGCGCAGGGGCGAGCAGCGGTGCCCGCATGCGATCCAAACGGTGCCGGTACTTCGGCCGCACGATCTCGCGCTTGAAGAGCTGCGGCGGAACGATGTCGACCTCGAAGGTGCGCTCCTCGCCGATCTTCTCGTACAGCTCCGGATTGTGTTTCACCGGCTCTGGCACGATTTCCACCGTCTCCTTCACCGGCAAGTGCGCGAAGGATTCGGCCGGCAGCTTGCGCTTCGACCCCGGACCGCTCGGACGCTCATACGTGATCGTCTGCGCTGGCTTCGCCTCGGCGGCCGTGCTTTCCAGCTCCGCTAGTTGCAACCGCAACTGCGCGCGGTCCAGCGTCTCGCTCTTGCCCCCGCCAAACAGCTGCTGCTTGAGCCAAGCAACCTGAGCGCGCAGCGCCGCGATCTCCTGCTGCATCAGCGGGTACTCGGCGACGATCTGTTCGGTGGGCGGCACGCGTGTATCGTATAGCACGATACATGCCTAACGGTCAGCGGCTTAGCGTTCGTACCAAGCTTTGAGCGAGCCGCGCCTGAGCTCCACTCCGCCAATCAGCAACGCCAGGGCTTCGGGCGTCAGCGACAGCTTGGGCTTGGCCTCGCTCGGCTCCGGCCAGGAGAACCGCCCTTGTTCCAGTCGCTTCGCGAGCACCCACACGCCCGTGCCATCCCAGTACAGCAGTTTCAGCCGGGTACGCTCCCGGTTCGTGAAGCAAAACACCGCGCCTTGCTTCGGGTCTTCCTGCAGTTGCTCCTGGGCGGGGGTCCACAAGCCGTCGTACTGCTTGCGCATGTCCACCGGCGCCAACGCGACGTAGATCCGAATCGAGTGCGGAAAGGCGAGCATCGCGTCAGCCCCGCAACGCTCGCACCACCGCAACTACCTCCCCCGCGCGCGCCCCGCGGACCACCGTACCGTCTGCTAGTCGCACCTCCACGACCGCCTCGGACGAGGCCGCCGCGGACACCTGGACTTCAGCGAACCGAACCTTGTCCCCCGGCGCCGCGCCAGCTTCTCGCTCTCGCTGCTGCACCCACGAGCAAAACGTCGTGTAGTTGACGCCCTCACGCCGCGCGAACGCCGTCAGCGTCATCCCGCTCTGCCGCCATGCTGCCACCAACTCATCGCGCCGGCCCGGCGGCGTGATCCGCCGCCCGCGGCCATCGCGTTTCTCTCCCGTGTCCACCACCTCCATCGCCGTAAGCGTATTCGTTACCATCCCCACAGCTTACCGCCCAAACCCTCCGCTGCCTACGAGGCACCCGAAGCTACGCTTACGCACAGCCAGAGATCATGGCTGGATGATGAGCGTCAAAATGAGCCGTATGGCGGTTTTCATATGCGGATGGCGAAGCGGAACTGAGGTAGCGGTTGCCAGGATTGCAGCGAGCCAAAACGCGGATTGAGAGGGGAAGGGAGCCACTGGGTGGTGTGATCTCAATCGCTCGCGAGAACGAGAACGATGGGCGGGGCCTCAATCCCTCAATCCCTCAATCCCTCAATCCCTCAATCCCGCGAACCCTCATGAGAGAAAGAGGAAGAGTAAGAGGAAGAGTAAGATTTTTGGGGCGACACTGTGGGAGGAGGGTGGCTTAGCTGGTGCCCACTGACATGGGACTCACTGACTTCACGGTTCGCGATGCGGTCGAGGCGGATCTGCCGGCGATCGTCGAGATCTATAACCAGACCATCCCGGGACGGATGGTCACGGCGGATACTGAGCCGGTGACGGTCGAGAGCCGGCTGCCTTGGTTTCGGGCGCACAACCCGGCGAAGCGGCCGCTGTGGGTCGCGCTGGAACATGGCCAGGTCTGCGCGTGGCTCAGCTTGAACTCCTTCTACGGTCGGCCGGCCTACTTCCCCACCGCCGAGGTCAGCCTGTACGTCGCGGAGTCGCACCGGCGGCGCGGGCTCGGGCAGGGGCTCCTCGAACGCATCATCGCGCACGCGCCGGCGTGCGAGGTACGCACGCTGCTCGGGTTCATCTGGGCGCACAACGAACCCAGCATGAAACTCTTCGCCGCTCACGGTTTCACGCCCTGGGGCCACCTGCCGCGCGTCGCGGTGCTCGACGGCATCGAACGCGATCTCGTGATTGTCGGCCGTCGGCTTACGGCCTGAGGCCGCGCAACGCTTCTCTCCCCATGTTCAAATACCTCCTGCTTGGTGTCCTGTCCGCCGCGGCCCTCACCGCCGCCGTGCCTGCGTCCGCTCCCGTGTACGGTCTGGTGCTCCATGGCGGCGCCGGCGTCATCCGGCCGGAGACGCTGCCGCCCGGCCAGGAGGCGCAGTACCGGGCGAAGCTGCAGGAGGCTTTGGACGCCGGTTACGCGGTGCTCGAGGGCGGCGGGTCATCGGTCGAGGCGGTGATCGCGGTGATCACGATCCTGGAGGACTCGCCGCTGTTCAACGCCGGCAAGGGCGCGGTGTTCAACGCAGACGGTATCTGCGAGCTGGATGCGTCGATCATGGACGGCCGCAACCTGGCGGCGGGTGCGATCGCCGGCGTGCAGCACGTGCGCAACCCGATCCTGCTCGCGCGGGCGGTGATGGAGAAATCTGAGCACGTGATGCTGACCGGGGCCGGCGCGGAGGCGTTCGCCAAGCAGCAGGGCTTCGAGCTGGTGCCCAACGAGTACTTCCACACCGAGCTGCGCCGGCAGCAGTTGGAGAAAGTCCGCAAGCGCGAGACCACGCCGGCGAAGGCGTCTGCGGCGATCCTGCGTCCGACCGACGAAAAGCACGGCACCGTGGGCTGCGTCGCGCTCGACCGCGCGGGAAATCTCGCGGCGGGGACGTCGACCGGCGGCATGACCAACAAGAAATTTGGCCGCGTGGGCGACTCGCCGATCATCGGCGCCGGCACCTATGCCAGCAACGCAACGTGCGCCATCAGCGCGACCGGCTGGGGCGAGTATTTCATCCGGCTGGGCGTGGCGCGCGACATTGCCGCGCAGATGGAGTACCGAGGCACGCCGTTGGCGGAGGCGGCAGCGGCGACGATCGCGAAGGTCGGGCAACTCGGCGGCGACGGCGGCGTGATCTGCCTCGATCGCGCCGGCAACATCGCGATGCCCTTCAACACCGTCGGCATGTACCGCGCCTTCCGGCTCTCGAACGGCGAGACCGCGGTGAAAATCGGGAGGTGAAAGCAAAAGTGAAAGTGAAAGTGAGAGTGAAAGTGGGCAGTTTTCGCGTTCGCGAAAACTGAATGGGGCGAGGCGGGAGAAATACACCCTTAGCGTCGGGCCCGCTGGCTCAGTGGTCGGTTGCGCCGGTGTTCGCGCATGCGGCCAGCGTCCTCTGTCACGGTCGATATCGCTTTCACCGACAACTCCCTGCCGACTCGAGCGCCGGCGTTCGGGCCGATTGGACGGGCGATGCTGACGGCCTGAGCAGTTCAGTTTTCGCGCGAGCGAAAACTGCTCAATCCCTCATTCCCTTCTCGAAATTGAACCCGATCCGGCCGACGGGGGTGCGGCCCTCCCAGCGGAGCATTGTGCCGGTCGCGGTGGCGAAGTGGAGCGTCATGTCGAAGACGGCGGCGCGGGCCAGACGGCGGTCGGAGACGGGGACGTAGCGGTAACGCAGGATGGTTTCCGCGCCCTCGACGGTCCGCGAGGTCGGCTGGCCGAGCAGCGTCTGGATTCCCGGCAGGTCGGGACGCGTGGTCGCGAGTTGCGCCTCGATGGCGCGGCCCTCGCGGTCGACGCGCGCGCGGCCGAGACTGCGCAGGAGATCGATGAGGAGCTGCTTCGGCATCACGGCGAAGTAGCGCTCCGGGATGGCCACGCGGGCGAGTTTGTCGTCCGCGAAGAACAGCTCGAGGACGATGTCGAACGTGCCGGCCTCGCGCACCTCCGGCGGCAATTGCTTCACCCAGCGCACCTGCCAGCGCTCGGCGGTGCCGCGCTTCTCGGCCTTTTCGGGCGCGAGCCCGATCCAGCGCACGTCGTCGGTCAGCAGCACGGGATCGCGGCAGATGATGCGAATCCCGTCGTCGGTCTGGACGCCGAAGTGGCGGTCAAAGGCCGCGATCTGGTGCTTGAGCTCGAGCAGCCGCAGGTAAACGCAGCCGCTGAGAAGGAGCACGCCTGCCAGCAACAGGGCGCCCGTGAGGGGTCGCACCAGGCTGGCGGGTTGGATCATTTCGCCGGGGCGGGGCTGGCGGTGGACGGCGTCGGGGCCGGCGCGGGCGCAGCGGCGGCCGGGGCCGGGGTGGTCGAGGTGGGCGCCTTGGGCGCGGGGGCCGGCTTCAAGAACTGCATCTTGCTCACGACGTCTTCGAGGCGCTGACGCAGGATCTGGTCCTCCTCGGCGGTGGTCTTCTTGTAGGTTTTACCCTCGATGACGCGCTCGGCGAGTTCGGTGCTGATCACGAAGATGTCGCCGTTCTTCACGAACACCAGGTTGCCGCGCTTGGCGACCGGGACGCGTTCGGTGGGCCCGAGGGCGGGCACGCGGTTCATGAACATGGAGCCGCCGGGAATGAGCAGGTAGGCGAGCAGCGCGCCGTCCATCGTGCCGGGCAGGAACTTGGCGCTCTCGGCCTCGACGCCGGGGAAGGACTGGCGGAAGTCGCCGAGGACGAAGTTGGCGAAGAAGTAGGCGAGGTAGTCCTTGGTGCCGCGGGTGGACATCTCCCAGCGCTGCGTGGCGTCCTGCGGGAAGACCGCGATGCTGACGTGCACGTTGAAGGCGTCCTGGAAGGTCACGACGTTGCCGGTGTCGGAGATATTTCCCCCGAGTTCCGGGAGCACCGGGATGGTGACCTTGAAGGCGCCGGTCGGAGACACGTAGAAACGGCCGTCGATGTGGCCGTTGAGGGACGGTGCCTCCTGGGCGCGACCGAGGAGAGGGCTGAGCAGCAGGGCAAAGGCGAGCAGGAGTCGGGACATGTCGAAAGGTTCAGATGACTACCGGCGGCGGCCGGGCTTTCAAGCCAACGGTGGCAGGGCGCGGGAGAGGCTGATCCACCAGGAAACCGGCACGGCCTCGGGGCGCGTCTGCTCTGTGAGGCCGGCCTGCGCCAGGAGTTCCCGCCAAAGCTGGGGATCGACGCCGGTGAGCCGGGCGCGGAGCAGGGCGCCGAGTTGCTTGCGGCGCTGCTGGAAACAGGAGCGGATGAGGGTCTTGACCTCGGGGCGGAAGACGAACGGCTCGGGCTTGCGGACGAGGTTGAGCAGATGGGACTCGACGTCGGGTTTCGGGAAGAAGCAGCCGGCGCCGACCTTGTGTCCGGGCGCGGTGTCGTACGCGGCCTGGAGGAAGATGGAGATGGCGCCGAAGGACTTGGTGCCGGGGACGGCGGTGTAGCGCTGGGCGGCCTCGAGTTGCAGCATGAGGACCATGCGCTCGGGGAGCGGGCCGGCGAGGACGGCGTCGAGCCACGGCGTGGCGATCGCGTAGGGCAGGTTGGCGACGACCTTGAAGCCGGCGACGGCACGTTCGGCAGGCAGGCCGGCGAGCGGCTGGTCGACGGCATCGGCCTCGAGCAGGTGAAACGTCTGGGGGAAGCGCGGTTGGAGCGTTTCGGTGAGGTGGGCGTGGAGCGTGCGGTCCTTCTCGACGGCCCAGAGTTCGACGCCGGCCTCGAGGAGTGCGGCGGTCAGCGTGCCCAAGCCCGGCCCGACCTCGACGACGACGTTGCCCGGCTGGATGGCGGCGAGCTCGAGGGATTTGCGCACGATGTTGCCGTCGACGAGAAAGTTCTGGCCGAGGAAACGCTTGGGCTGGTGGCCAAGCTGGGCGAGGAGGTCGCGGGTGGCGCTGGGGGAGAGAGGCACGGGAGGCGCCGGGCGCGGGGCCCGGCCGGAAGGCAAGTTGAAGGTTGAAAGTTGGAAAGTTGCAGGTTGCGGAGAGGAAGCCGAGACGGAGCCGGGCGGCGGCGGAGGCGAAGTTGGCGGAGCGATTCGGGGAGCTCAGGCGCGGAAGGAGGCGATGAGGGCGGCGGGATCGGGGGCGCGCATGAGAGCCTCGCCGACGAGGACGGCGTGGGCGCCGGCGGCGCGGGCGCGGGCGGCGTCGGCCGCGGTGAAGATGCCGCTCTCGCTCACGGCGATGACGTCGCGCGGGAAGCGGGGGATGAGCCGCTCGCTGAGGCCGAGATCGGTCTTGAAGATGGCGAGGTCGCGGTTGTTGACGCCGATGATGTGGGCGCCGTGAGCGACGGCGCGGTCGAGCTCGGCCTCGTTGTGAATCTCGAAGAGCGCATCGAGTCCGGCGGCCTGCGCGGCGGCGAAGAGAAGCTTGATGTCGGCGTCGGTGAGCGCGCGCACGATGATGAGGATGGCGCTGGCGCCGGCCTCGCGGGCTTCGAGGACCTGGAGCGGGTGAACCATGAAGTCCTTGCGCAGGCAGGGGCGCGCGGGCGGGTGGGTGGCGAAGTGCGTGGTGACCGAGCGGAGGTCGTCGAGCGTGCCGCCGAAGAACTTGGTGTCGGTGAGGACGGAAAGCGCGTCGGCCTGGGCGGCCTGGTAGCGTTTGGCCTGCTCGACGGCGGAGGCGCCGGCCTGGATATCGCCGGCAGAGGGAGACTTGCGCTTGATCTCGGAGATGACGGCAAGCTGGCCGTCGGCCCGGCGCAGGGCCTGGGCGAAGGACGGCGGCACCGGGAGGGACGCGTGGGCGCGGGCGAGCTCGGCAAGGGGGACGTCGCGCAGTCGCGCGGCAATCTCCTGCCGTTTCCAGGCCATAATCTCGGTGAGTTTGTCAGCCATTCGGGCGCCCACGGAAGCGACGGGCGCTGGGGAGTTCAAGGCGGGAAGCTTTCCCGCCTGCTTGGGCCAAAGTCTTTCTCTTACTCTTACTCTTCCTCTTTCTCTCCCCCCAGTCCGTCACGTTGCTCCGCGGTGCTGCCGATGCGGCGCCATCGGCCACGCGATCGAGAGTAAGAGAAAGAGGAAGAGTAAGAGAAAGAGGAAGCGAAAGACCCGGATTCCAAACCCTCGGCTGGACTACCCGTCGTGTCGCTCGGTGCCCTCATCTGCCCTCTGTGCCCTCAGTGTCCCGTTTGGCGTTCTGCTCGGTGGCCCTGGTGTTGCCAGAATTTTCGTGTGCTGGGGGGCGGGAGGCGGCAGCGTCTTCGACTTCCATGAGTGCGATCGACGATCTGAAACAGACCATGGCCCGGTTGCGGGCGCCAGATGGGTGTCCGTGGGACCAGGAGCAGACGCATGCCACGCTGGTGCGCTGCCTCATCGACGAGGTGAGCGAGTTGATCGAGACGATCGACCGGCAGGATTACCCGCACATGCGCGAGGAGCTGGGGGACGTGCTGATCCAGGTCGTGTTTCACGCGCAGATCGCGAGCGAGCGCGGGGCGTTCGACTTCGACGACGTGGCGCGGGAGATCAACGAGAAGCTCATCCGGCGGCACCCGCACGTGTTCGGGACCGGCAAGCTGGAGACCTCCGAGCAGGTCATTGCCAAGTGGGAGGAGATCAAGGCCACCGAGAAGAAGAATGGCCCGGTGTCCAAGGGCATCTTCAAGAACCTGCCGCCGCGGTTGCCGGCGCTGATGTTTGCCGAAGCCGTCTGGAAGCAGATCGAGAAAAAGGCGCTGCCGGCGGAGGGCGTCGTCGACACGGCGCAGGTGAAGGCGCTCGGCGCGCAGCTCGATGACGCGACGCTCGGGCGGATGCTGTTTGAGCTTACGGCGGCGGCGCGGGCGAAGGGGCTGGATCCCGAAGGCGCGCTGCGGTTGCACGCGACGAAGGTGATGGCCGACGTCGAGGCGCGCGTGGCGCCGGGCGACGGCGGCGCGGCGCGGAGCTGAGCGAGGGCGACCGCGATGGGCGCGCCCGAGAGTTCCGGTGGGGGCGGGGCGGCGGCGGGACATCCGGCGCTGGCTCCGGTGCCGCCGGCGGTGGTGGCGGAGTGGTGGCAGCCGTTTGCCGATCATCTGGCGCAGGAGCGCCGCTGTTCAGCGTACACGGTGCGCAACTACCGGCAGGCGTTTGAGGATTTCTACCGCTGGCTGGAAGGCTCCGGCCTGTGGGCGGGCGGGTTCGAGGCGCTCGGGGTGCGGGAGATGCGTGACTTCGTGATCGAGGCGCAGCGGCGGTTCGACCGGCGGACGCTGCACAATCACGTGTCGGGGCTGAGGACCTTCTTCAAATTCTGGATGCGGCGCGGGCGGCTGACGCGGAATCCGTTTCTTGGCGTGCCGTTGCCGAAGCTGGAGAAGCGGCTGCCGAAATTCTTAACCGAGGAGCAGATGAAGCTGCTGCTGGCCGGGCCGCAGCGGCTGCTGGCGAACGAAGGGATCGACGCGCACACCGCGTGGCGGGACCGGCTGGCGATGGAGTTGCTTTACGGCGGCGGGTTGCGCGTGAGCGAACTCGTGGCGCTGAACCATGGCGCGATCGAACTGGATACGGGCGTGGCGCGCGTGCTGGGCAAGGGTCGCAAGGAGCGGTTGTGTCCGCTGGGCCGCGTGGCGATCGCGGTCTTGGAGAAGTTCAAGCGCGAGTTCGCGCCGCAAAGCGGACCGGCGAGTCCGGTGCTGGTGAATCCGAACGGCACGCGGATGAGCGTGTCGGCGGTGCAGCAGATGTTGAAGCGGTACCTGGCGCTGGCGGGGCTGCCGCTGGACCTGACGCCGCACAAGCTGCGGCACAGTTACGCGACGCACCTGCTCAACGCGGGCGCGGACCTGCGGCTCGTGCAGGAGCTGCTGGGACACTCGCAGCTGGCGACGACGCAGGTGTACACGCACGTGAGCGTGGCGCGGCTGAAGGAGATTTACGCGAAAGCGCACCCGCGAGCGTGATGCGGCCGCGGCGCGGCCGCATCACGCTAATGTAGAATGTAGAATGCAGAATTTAGAATGGGCACCTGCGCGCTCGTGCGGAATGGGGGAGTGAGGCGTCTTTAAATTCTCGGGGGGAGGAGGGGCTTTGGATCAGGCGACCGTGCGGCGCGCGGACCGGAACCGAACGGCAAGCGCGGAGCGGGTCCGCGAATTCTCGAGGGCGTTGGCAGACAGGGCGGAGCGCGGGTCCGGCGCACGCTGCCGCCCGTGTTAGCCGACACGTGCACGCCGCTTCGCGAATCTCGTTCTTTGACACCCGCCCCCCGTGTGACTTGAGATCCCCGCCGTCGCGCCCCTCGTGGGCGCGCGGATTGAAACCGTCGGTCGCGTGCTGCGTCTCGATGTACTCGCCGTCGCGCCCCTCGTGGGCGCGCGGATTGAAACAACGCCCTGCGCTCGCGCAAGGAGGCAGCAGTGGGGTCGCGCCCCTCGTGGGCGCGCGGATTGAAACACGCGAAGCCATGCGGGAACGATCAGAACCCCGAGGTCGCGCCCCTCGTGGGCGCGCGAATTGAAACACTGGCATCCCCGCGTTGAGGGGGATTCGGCGGGTCGCGCCCCTCGTGGGCGCGCGGATTGAAACCGCAAAGACTGTCGAAAATAACAAGCGCATTGCGTCGCGCCCCTCGTGGGCGCGCGGATTGAAACCTCTCAATTTCTACAATGTTTGTACTGCGGCTAGTCGCGCCCCTCGTGGGCGCGCGGATTGAAACACGGCGACTTGCGCCGCACTTTCCCAGACGTGGTGGTCGCGCCCCTCGTGGGCGCGCGGATTGAAACTGTCGAGCACGTTGAGCGACGGTAACTGGCACCTGGGTCGCGCCCCTCGTGGGCGCGCGGATTGAAACGGTCGGCGCAAGCAACGATCCAAGCCGCTCGTCGGGTCGCGCCCCTCGTGGGCGCGCGGATTGAAACCGTGACTCCGCGGAGACCGAGGCATTCCTCCGGGTCGCGCCCCTCGTGGGCGCGCGGATTGAAACTTGGTCACGATCTTGTCACGGCGCCACGAGACCGCGTCGCGCCCCTCGTGGGCGCGCGGATTGAAACGCGATATCAAAGCCGTTAACACCGGAGGCGAGATGTCGCGCCCCTCGTGGGCGCGCGGATTGAAACCCACTCCCACCAATCGGTGTCGGCGTCAGTCCACGTCGCGCCCCTCGTGGGCGCGCGGATTGAAACAGATAGGCTTCGAAGAATTGGCCAACGCCCTTGGTCGCGCCCCTCGTGGGCGCGGGGATTGAGACGACCATTGCCGAGAGGAGTGTGTCTAGTGTCGCGAGTTGCGCCCCAGTTGGGCGCGGGAGTTGGGCGGGGTGGGGCGCGGTCTCTGGCGGGGAAATGCATGAGATTGCGCCCTGACTCTGTAGGGGGCGCGCCCCTTTGGGGCGCGGAGTTTGCGCGCGGGAATGGATGGCGTGAGCCGGCGCTGGTACCTGAACGAGTGCATTCTCGGTTCTTCACACGCCATCCGGCGTCGACACCGAGGGTACGAGGGCTGCAATTATTACAGGCGTGGTGGCAATGGGTTGCGGGATAATGTCCAGATACTCCGCCATAATGTCCGGATACTTTTTCATAATGTCCGGATACTCTGCGCGGAAATCGTGAGGGAATCTGAAGCGAGCCGCGCGCATTTCTGAGGATCGCTGCTACGCGACCGACACAGGATTCACGCTGCTTCCGCGAGAGCTCGCGTGCGGACGATGACGCGTTCACGGCGAGAATGAACGGCGGGAAACGCCGCCATTGTCGCGGGGTCGCGTGCGACGGCAGTTCTCTCGAAGGCGGTGCCCTGGAAACAGAGTTGAGGAGGCAGGCTCGGCGCGGCAGAACGATTTGCATGGAGCAAGAATTCGCCGCCTGTGAAAGCCGGCGCGATCAGCCTCGTTGCACGCCGCTCGCGCTATGCCGCGGAGAACGTCAGCGTTGGCAAAAGGCAAACGGTAAGGGATGACTCCTTTTGATCGCCTTCGGTCGAACCAGGGAAGACCCCTTTCGTTCGAACCGATCACCTGAACGCGACGAACCCGGGAGAGCCAAGGGGGACAGACACGCAAATGGATTGACTAAAAGGTAAAAAACAATTGTCGGTAGCGCATGCGGCGCGCACGGATCAAAGTGAACTCGGAGCTGGAGCCGGGCGTGTACCACTTGATCAGCCGGACGGTGAACGGGGAGTGGATGTTTGGCACGACCGCCAAGGAGATCCTGCGGCGGCAGATGTGGCAGGTGGCAGACTTCGCCGGGGTTGAGATCCTCACCTACGCCATCATGTCGAATCACTTTCATTTGCTGGTGCAGGTGCCGCAGCGACCGGAGCTCTCGGACGCGGAACTGCTCCGGCGCTACGCGGTGCTTTATCCGAAACCGACCAAGCACCAAGTTGCGCGGCTGGAGGTGATCCGGGCCGGGCTGGCGGCGAACACCCCCGCCGCCGAGGCGTGGCGCAAGCGGCAGCGGGCGTTGATGTACGACGTATCTCAGTACATGAAGCTGCTGAAGGAGCGTTTCTCGATCTGGTACAACGCCCGACATCGGCGGTTTGGACCCGTGTGGGCGGATCGGTTCAAGAGCCAGTTGCTCGAGGGTAAGGAGCGGGTCGTCCAGACGGTGGCGGCGTACATCGATCTCAACTGCGTCCGCGCCGGAATCTCGAAGGATCCGAAGGACTACCGGTTCTGCGGGTACGCTGAGGCGGTGAGTGGCCATGTCCCCGCGCGCCAAGGCCTGCAGGCGGTGGTGGGGGGAAACTGGGAGCAGGCGCAGTGCAGCTATCGGCTGCTGCTGTTCACGAGCGGCGGCGCGGCGCGCGAGGGGAGGGCATCGCTCCCCGTCAAGCAGGTGCGGGCCGCGGTCGAGGCCGGCGGGAAACTGAGCCTGCCCGACGTGCTCCGCTGCCGGATCCGGTATTTCAGCGAGGGGGTTGTCCTGGGTGGGCGGGAGTTCGTCGACGAGCACGTCGCCGCGTACCGGACGAAGCACAGCCTGACCCATCGAGTGAAACGTCATGACCTGCCGGACCCCGGCTGGGGTGAAATCGCCGGCTTGCGACCGCTTCGCGGAGCCTTGCTGAGCTGACCGAACTTGTGGGCGAACGCGGCAGGGAGCCGCGCACGGGGCGGAGCTGCCCTTCGGTGTTCGGCATGAAAGCAATGTCGGACCCGCGGCGCCGATGAGAACACCGACGAGCGCGCCGAGAGATCTCGGCTGAGGCTGAAGCCCTTTAATGTCGGCCAATCCCCGAAATCGATGGACGACGGACGATCCCTGCGCAGTTTCATGTGGCGAACGTGTCCGTCCCCTTTAGCTTAGTCCTCGAGGGCTGCAATTATTACGAGCGTGGTGGCAATGGGTTGCGGGATAATGTCCAGATACTCCGCCATAATGTCCGGATACTTTTTCATAATGTCCGGATACTCTGCGCGGAAATTGTGAGGGAATCTGAAGCGAGCCGCGTGGATTTCTGAGGATCGCCGCTACGCGATCGACACAGGATTCACGCTGTTTCCGCGAGACGTTCGCGTGCGGACGATGATCCGGTCACGGCGAGAATGAACGGCGGGAAACGCCGCCATCGTCATGGAGTCGCGTGCGACGGCAGTTCTCTCGAAGGCGGTACCCTGGAAACAGAGTTGAGGAGGCAGGCTCGGCGCGGCAGAACGATTTGCATGGAGCAAGAATTCGCCGCCTGTGAAAGCCGGCGCGATCAGCCTCGTTGCACGCCGCTCGCGCTATGCCGCGGAGAACGTCAGCGTTGGCAAAAGGCAAACGGTAAGGGATGACTCCTTTTGATCGCCTTCGGTCGAACCAGGGAAGACCCCTTTCGTTCGAACCGATCACCTGAACGCGACGAACCCGGGTCTGGCTCAGCTACTCTTCTTCGGTGGCTGAACCGGTGGCATCTGTACATCAACCTTTGTTGGAGGCGTGGAGCTTCCCTTTGTTTCACGCAGTGGGACTTCCGTGGGTCTGGGCCGCACAACCTCGGTGATGATCTTTGCAGCCTTGATGGAGGTGTTTTGTTTCATGGTCGAATGGTGACTGACATGCTATAGGTCTGACGAAAATACTCGGCGGTGAGTAGGTCCGACTTCTTCCGGACCCCGCTGCTAATGGGAACCGTGAGATTGCCGACTCCCTTCTTCCACGCCCGCAATTGGTCCACTTTGAGATCACTGATCATCTCATTGATCTCAGCTTCCGTCAGGTTGCCTTGTGCCACGTCGAACCATCTAGACTCTGCCTTGAGGAAAATCTCCTCGTACGCGTAGGCAATCGCACGAACCGGGAGGATTCGTTTCTTGAACGGGAGGTACTGCTTTACGACGTTCAATACTTGGGACGCCGCAACAAGTAGTGCCCACAGCCAGTCGAATTTTTTCCAAACAGCCCACGCGGAAATGCTTCCGCTCGAAACCAGCGCACTGAACATCGCGATGCCATTGTCCCACGCCTCTGAGCGTTCGACGTAGCATCCCGTATATACCGCGTCGGCCTTCAGCTGAATCAGAAGTCTCCAATACCTCTCTTGCATTGCTGGAGGCAAAAGCATCAAACGTTTGCGCCTCCATGGCAAGCCATCCCAACCGCCTTGCGACTCTTGGAGTTCCGGTCGTTACCCGGCGTTGGGTTACCGTGCGATCGCCGCTTGCTCTTGTAGCTTCGCAAAGGCCTTCAGGCTATTCAGTGCCAGCTCGATGATACCCGAAGCTTCTTTTTCCGTGCGAGCGGTTGCCGATGCATCCCATTGTTTGTGGTGATCGCTCGGAGGGGTGCTCGTGACGCTCCGCGGCGACTGGCGTGCGCGCGACGGCGAAAAATGAGGTGACGTCAGTCGTTGCCGTAACCAATGCGATGTCGCGGTAGTCACCACTACGATTCGGCGCAACGACGTGATGGGCTGCCAACGGCTGGCGTGAGAGCGTCGAGGTCGTCGGAGGTGTCGAAGAGGCGAAGGCAACGGCGTATGACTACGACGAGCGATCCGTCGATCCTCGATCCGCTTGAGAGAACGAGAACGATTGCCGGTGCCTCAATCCCTCAATCCCTCAATCCCTCAATCCCTCAATCCCTCGAGAGAAAGAGGAAGAGTAGGAGCAAGAGAAAGAGCTTTAGGGAGTCCAGGTGAGGCGGCGGGAGGTCGTGTTGCCGAGGGAGTCGAAGAGGGTGACTTCGACGGAGGTTGCGTTGGAGACGCGCGCTACGGGGACTTCGTACGTGAAGGTTTCTTCGCGGCCGTCCCGCACGCCGTCGATCGGATGCTGCACCGTCTCCTGTACGCCGTTGCTGAAGTTGGCCTGGATACCGTCGAGGAGTGACAGGGCGTCGCGTCCATGGACGGTGATGATGATCGTGTCGCCGTTCCGGCGCGCGGTGGCTTCGAGCATTTCGGGCGGGGTGTGATCGACGACGAGGTCGTCGGTTTCGAACGTGTGCGTGAGGCGCTCGGCGGTGGGGCGCGGCGCGGTTTCCGTGACGACGAGGCGCGTGAAATAGAGGCCATCGGGCAGGTGCGAGACGTCGAACTGCGCGTAGCTGTCGCGCGTGTTCGTGACGATGTCGGTCCAGGTGGTTTCGCCGTCGCGGCGGAGGGAGAACGTGCAGGTGAAGTTGTCGGTGTCGGGATCGGTCACGTTCCAGAACACGACCTGAGCACCGGGCTGCGGGACGACCTGGCTGTTGAGGAAGCTGTTGCGCGGCTTGGTGTCGTCGTCGCGCGGGGCGGTCTGCGTGAGCTGGTTGAGCGTGGTGGAGACGCTCGGTGTGGGCTCGTTGGCCACGATGAGGCCGTAGCCGGGGGAGAGAACGTGGAACTCCTGCAACTGGGGACGCCGGTTTTGCGGAAGGACGAAGAGGGAGGCGCGATCGAGCTCGACGGGATCGCGGCCAGCGGGAGCGTTGGCGGCGGGAGCGGGCGCGGCAGGCAACTGGAGGCGAATGCGGGCGTTGCGGCCGCGGAGGGCGGCGGCGCGCCAGCCGCCGTCGGAGGAGAGCGCGAGGGAAGTCCACGGTCCCCAGCCCTCGACCTCGTCGGAGCCATTGCTCACGCGGAGCTCGAGCTTGAGGGCGGACTCGTCGATGGCGCGCACCCGGTTGAAACGCAGCGCGCCGAGTTGGGCGGCGGTGCCGAGGTCGATGCGCTTGGTCTCGGCCTCGCGCGGGCCGGCGGCCTGGAAGTCGAGGACGGCGAGGCCGGGAGCGTTGTTGCGCAGGAGGAGGAAGCGACCGGGGCCGATGGCGGCGAGGCCGTTGAGCTGGGCGGAGATGCTGCCCGGGAAAGTGAGGCCGAAGCGGCTGTCGAGATCGTAGCCGGCGATGTCGCCGGTGTCGCCGCCGGCGAGGAGGAGCGTGTTGCCGTAGCGGGCGAGCCGGTAGAACGCGACGCCACTGCGCGAGCTGAGCGTCTCGGGATAGCCCTTGGCCGGGAAGAACACGAGGGTGCTGCGGCCGCCGAACTTTTCGATTTGGGCGGCGGGCGTGAGCGGCGCGATCGGGATGGTGATGGCCTCGCCCGTGGCCGGCACGGCACGGACGGCGCCGGGCGTGATGCGCGCGTCGCCGGAGGTGCCGGAGAAGACGATGGTGGCGTAGAGGTCGCCGTTGGGCTGAGGGAGAAGGTCGGTGACCTCGGCCTCGCGGTTTTCCTGGAGGATCACGGGCGCGCCGCCGGCGGCGGGGAACGTGTAGAGATTACCTTTCGGCGAGGAGCCGGCGACGAAGCGGCCGTCGGCGAGCGCGGCGAGGCGGCGGACGTTGCGGTCACGAATCTCGCCGAAGAGCGTGAGGCCGCGGGCGGCGAGTTGTGAGGAGTCGGCGGGTTTTTCGGCGGCGGTGCCGGAGTCGGCGAACGTGCGGAGGTCGAGGCGGTAGATGCGGCCGGGGTTGCCGGTGGCGACGAGGACTGTCTGGGCATCGAGGGCGAGCAGGTCGAAGATGGAATCGGCAGGCAGCCGCACGCGGGCGACGGTCTTGCCCTCGCGCAACAAGTACAGGCCGCCGCGCGGGGACGTGCCGGCGAGAACGCTGCCGTCGGGCAGACGCTTGAGGGCGAAGACCTGCGGGTCCTCGAGCTTGGCGAGTTCGCGGACGGCGGTGCTGCCATCGGCGAGCTTGAGGGTCAGCTCGAAGATGCGGCCATCGGGGCCGGTGCCG
Source organism: Opitutus sp. ER46 (assembly GCF_003054705.1). Classification (NCBI taxonomy): domain Bacteria; kingdom Pseudomonadati; phylum Verrucomicrobiota; class Opitutia; order Opitutales; family Opitutaceae; genus Opitutus; species Opitutus sp. ER46. Next base: position 364,937 of record NZ_QAYX01000022.1, on the reverse strand, counting down.
ACGAGGAAGCGGTCGGGGGCGGCGGCGGGCTCGAGGCACCAGAGCAGCTCGGGCAGGCCGGCGGCGGTGAGGTCGGTGAGCTTGGGACCGCCGACGAGCCGGCCGTCGGAGCGGGTCGCGAGGCCCTTGAGGCTGCGGCTGGGGACATCACGGAAGAAGTCGATGTCGATCTTCTTCGAGAGCGGATCCGCGAAGGTGCTGACGACGCAGCAGAGGGCGGCAAGGAGAGGGAGGAGACGGCGAGGCACGAGAAGTGAAAGGCCTTCGGAGTGAAAGTGACCTGCGGAGTGAAAGTGAAAGTGAGAGTGAAAGTGGGGCGGAAACGGAGTGGGGCGGAGACGGAGTGGGGGCGGAGACGGAGTGGGGGCGGAGAGTGCGGCGGGGTGGGAGAGTATGGCGAAAGGAGGGGCGAGCGGAAGCGCGGAGAGGGGGAAATTTGTGACGCGGTGACGACCCCATTTCCGGAGATGGGCGTCACATTTCGGATGAGGACACGGCGTTACACGCGGGACGCGGAACACAGGGTCGGGCCAGATGGGCCTGTGGGCGTCAGTCGACGACGACGAGGGCGCGGCGGACGACGGGATTGAAGAGCTTGCCGTCGAGCAGGTGCTTTTCCCAGAGCGGGAGCAGGGCGGAGCGCGTGCGGAAGCGGGACTCGTCGGCGGCGCGGGCGATGCGCTCGATGGAGCCGGGTGTATCGGGCGTGGCGACGGTCTGGTCGGTGAAAAGGGAGGCGCGCTCCACGACCGCGAGGCAGGCGCCGTCGGTCGGGCGATCGTCGCGCATGGCGGCGAGGTAGGCCTCGAAGCTGCGCAGTTCGCCGGCGTTGATCATGCGCGGGCGGCCGGTGAGCTCGTCGAGGGCGCGGCCGTGGGCGAGGACGACCTCGAGGTTCTTGCCGGCCCAGGCGGGATCGACGGGGATGTCGACCGTCTCGCGATGGGCTTCGCCCTGCCAGTCGCGCCAGGCGACGGTGGCCTGGATGGTTTCGCCGCCGCGGGCGGTGGAGCGGGAGAGTTGGAAGACGTCGAGCGTGACGGCGGGGTTGGTCTCGAGGGCCTCGACGTAGAAGGCGACCTTGTCGGGGAACGTCTTGGCGTACGGATTCTGGAGGTTGGCGGCGAGGCCCTGGACGAATTCGCTTAGGCCCTGGGCGAAGCCCTGGGGGCCGGAATAGAGCGTGGCGAAGGCGAGGTTCTGCGCAGCCGGAAACTGGACGTCGCTGGTGAGCTTGAAGCCGTTGGCGAGGCCGGCGTCGTTGGAGCCGAGGATGGCCTGGCTGACGCCGGAGGCAACGAGGACGGGGGTGAGCTGCTGCTGGCGCGCGACGGAGAAGTGGAGCGTGCGGACGGCACCGCTGGCGGGTTTGACGGTGACCTCGACGGCAATCATCTGCGGTCCTGCGCCGAGCGTGCCGGAGATGGCGGAGAGCCGATCCTGGGTGATGGTGCCGATGACCGCGCCGGTGTTGGCGAGCTTCACCGAGTGCATGCTCGACGGCAGGATGGTGACGACGTCGGCGGCGCACATGGGCAGGGCGACATCGCCGAGGGAGAGCATCGGATGGCCGAAGGCGGTGATGCGGTTGCCGTCGATGCGAGAGACGGTGCCGGTGCCGGCGAGCGTGATGTCGCCGGTGGCGAGCGCGACGGACACGGCGGCGCCGGGGACGAGAGGAGTGACGGGCGCGGCGTCGCCGCCGGACTGGAGCTTGGCCCCGGCGGGCTCGGCGCTGCCACTTTGCGTGCTGCCGCCGAGGGCGATGGCGCTGAGGCCCATGGCGGCGAAGCGCGGGGCGAACAGGTCGGCGACGGCGGGGCTCAGGCCGCCGAGCGTGAAGACCGGCTGCAGCGGTTGGTAAGGCGAGTCGGCGGCGGGGGTGGCGATCGCGAGGACGTTGCCGGAAGGCCGTGGGGCCGTATTGGCTGCAAAATTTGCGTGATCGCGGGTGGCGCGGTCCTTGACCTCGATGAGATCGGCGGCGGGCGTGAAGCCGGCATAGCGTACGGTCTCGAACTTCTGCAGCTGGTAGCTGAGGGCGCCGGCGAACTTGCCCTCGATGTAGAGCGGGCTGCCGCTCATGCCGGCGACGGCGCCCATGGACTGGACGCGCGGGTCGGTGAGCTGGCAGAGAATCAACGACTTACCCGGGCCGAGAGCATTGCGGAGGACTCCGGTGACCTCGACGGTGAAAGGCTCAGGCGTGGTGCCGCGGAAGACGGTCCAAACCTCACCGCGCTGGCCCGGCTTCAACTCGTCGAGTGGAAGTACTTCCGTTTCCGTCGGTTGGGCGATTGCGGCACAAGCGAGAAGGAGGAAAGTGAAGAAGAAGCTGCAGCGGAAACGGAGCATTGATGAACCTACAACGGCGCAAGCGTCACGATCTTTGGTCGTATTGCGAGTCAGGATTGTTCCGCAACGGCCTGGCCGGCGTGGTACTGCGTAGCAGCACTGCCTGGGCCAAGCGGCGGCGTGGTGCCGGGTACGACGTGCGCGGTCGGGCTTTGTTTCGGCAGAACAGGGCGCGGGTCAGCTGCCGGCGGAAGCGGGCACGGCCGGCGTGCCGGTGATGGCGGACTCGGCGACCGGGAGCTCGAGCGTGAAGCGGGCACCCTGGCCGGGGCCGTCGCTCTCGGCGGTGAGCCTGCCCTTGAGCTCGGTGGCGGCGCGGCGGGCGGAGTGCAGGCCGAAACCATGGCCGCCGCCGATGGCGCGGGTGGTGAACCCGTGCTGGAAGATGTGGGTGATGTTCTCGGGCGTGATGCCGATGCCGTTGTCGGCAACGATCAGTCGCACGTAACCGGAGGCGTCGGACTCGATGCGGATGCGGATGATCTTGTCGGCCCGACCCGCGTCATCGACGGCGTACTTCGCGTTGCGGATGAGGTTGACGAGGATCTGAAGGACCTTGCCGCGCTCGGCGCGGACGAGGGGGACGGGCTGGAACTCGCGGACGACGGTGACGGCGTGCCGCAGCAGGGCGCCGGTGTTCATGCGCAGGGCGTCCTCGACGAGGGTCGCGGGGGCGAGGGGCTCGACCACGCCGGCGGTGGTGGCGTACGCCTGCTGCATGGTGATGATTTCCTTGATGTGATCGATGTTCTGCTGGAGTCCCCCGACCTCGGCGAGGAGGCGGTCGCGCTCCTCGACCAGGTGGCGGGACAACGTCTCAATGTACTCGGGAATCAGGCGGCCCTTCGGGTCGTCCGTGACGAAGGTCGCGAGGTCGGCCTCGTGCGCGGCGAGGAGGGCGGCGACGCGGGCGAGGTTCTCGGTCTTGGTCTGGCGCAGGCCGCCGGAGAGGACGTTGGCGGAGACGTTGAGGCTGGTGAGGACATTGCCGACGTTATGGAGGACGCCGGTGGCGACCTCGGCCATGCCGGCGAGGCGGGACGTCTCGAGGAGGGCACGATGCGCCTGCTCGAGCTCCTGGCCGACCCGCTCGCGCTCGGTGACGTCGTGGGTGAGCCCGTACGTGCCGATGATGGCGCCCGCGGCGTCGCGCAGCGGGAGCTTGGACGTCTCAGACCAGGTCTCGCGGCCGTCGCGCCACTCGACCTTCTCGAGCTTGGCGATCAATGGCTCGCCGGTGCGCATGATGCGCTCCTCGTCGGCGAGGGTCTCGTCGGCGTGGATGTCGGCGAAGAGGTCGCGATCGGATTTGCCGACGAGGTCGGCGGGCAGGAGCTGGTGGCGGGCCGCCTTGGAGCTACTGACGGCGATGAAGCGGCTCTGGTGGTCCTTGAAGTAGACGAGGCTGTTGAGGGAGCGGAGGAGCTCGCCCAGGCACATCTCGGCCGTGGCGTCATCGAGCGGGGCGATGGGGTCGGGCGTGGTGCTCATCGGGAGAGGGCGACCGGAAGGTCGAGGGTGAAGGTGGCGCCGGTGCCGGGACCGTCGCTGTGGACGGTGAGGGTGCCCTTCATTTCGCGGGCGGCGTTGGCGGAGGAGTGCAGGCCGAAGCCGTGGCCGCGGGCGCGGGTGGTGAAGCCGTGCTGGAAGATGCGCGTGAGGTTGGCGGCGGGGATGCCCACGCCGTTGTCGATGACGCTGAGCTGCACGCGGCCGCCGGCGGCGCGCAGGCGCACGGTGATCTCCTTGCCGGTGGTGCGCGCCTCGTCGCAGGCGAGCTGGGCGTTGCGGACGAGGTTCACGAGAATCTGGACGACCTTGCCCTTTTCGGCGGAGACGGCGGGGACGGCGGCGAAGTCGCGCCGGACGGCGATCTCGTGGCGCGCGAGGGGGTCGGCGTTCATGCGCAGGGCGTCCTCGACGAGGCCGGCGGGCTCGAGCGGTTCGACGACGCCGATCATCGTGGCGTAGGCCTGCTGCATCGCGACGATCTCCTTGATGTGGTCGATGTTCTTCTGGAGGGACGCGATCTCGCGGAGGAGCCGATCGCGCTCCTCGAGGGAGTGCCGGGCGACGGAGGCGAGATACTCGGGGATGCGGCGGCCCTTGGCGTCCTGGCTGAGAAACGCGCCGAGGTCGGCGCGGTGTTCGCGCAGGAGGGCGGCGAGGCGGGTGAGGCTGTCGGCCTTCGAATGACGGAGCCCCGAGGTGATGACGGAGGCGGAGACGTTGAGGCTGCTGAGGACGTTGCCGACGTTGTGGAGCACGCCGGTGGCGACCTCGGCCATGCCGGCGACGCGGGAGGCCTCGACCAGGTCGCGCTGGGTTTGCTCGAGCTCCTGCTCCATCTCGCGCTTGCGGGTGATGTCGCGGCTGAGGCCAAAGGTGCCGACAATCTCGCCGGCGTGGTTGTGGAGCGGATACTTGCTGGTGAGGGCCCAGGTGACGCGGCCGGTGGGCCAGTGTTCCTGCTCGATCTTGCGGCGGAGCGGGCAGCCGGTGCGGAGGATGGCCTCTTCGTCGGCGCGCGCGGCCTGGGCGTGGGCTGCGGCGTAGAAGTCGGCGTCGGTGCGGCCGATGACCTCGGCGGCGGACGCGCAGCCGAAGGCGCGGACGAGCGAAGCGCTGACGGCGATGAAGCGGGAGTCGCGGTCCTTGAAATAGACGAGCTCCGGGATGGTCGCGAGGAGCGCGTGCAGGAGCGGAGCGGCGGCGGCGCGGTCGGGGCGGGCGGCGGCGGGGGGCGACAGCGGGCTCATGCGCGGGAGACGGATGGTTCGCCGGACGCGGACGGCGCGGCGAGGTAACGGTTGAGGATCGCGCGGAGCGCCTCGGGCTTCACGGGCTTGGCGAGATAGTCGTCCATCCCGGCCTCGAGGCAGGACTCGCGGTCGCCCGACATGGCGTTGGCGGTCATGGCCACGATGTGGATGACGGCCGGGACGCCGGGCTCGTGCGCGGCCTGGGCGCGGCGGATAAGCCGGGTGGCTTCCATGCCATCCATGACGGGCATCTGGGCATCCATCAGCACGACGCGGTAGGGCTTGCGGCGAACCGCCTCGACGGCCTCGCGGCCGTTGGTGACGAGGTCGGCGGCGTGGCCGAGGCTGCGGAGCTGGAGGAGGGTGACCTTCTGGTTAACGGGGTTGTCCTCGGCGACGAGGATGATGGCCTGTTCGTTGGGGGCGACGAGCGGGCGCGCGACCAGGGCGGGGGGGGCGGGTGCGGCGGGGGTGGAGCGGGAGAGCGCGAGGAGGCGGGCGAGGGTGCTGCGGAGCCGGTCGGCATGGAGCGGCTTGAGCTCACAGGCGGCGAGGCCGCTGGCCTGCATTTCCTCGGGCGGGAGGCGCTCGCCGCGGGAGGTCAGCATGACGAGCACCGGTGGCGGGAACGCGGAGTCGGCGCGAATCATCCCGGCCAACTGGAGCCCGTCGACGTCCGGCATGTGGTGGTCGAGGATGACGAGGTCGAACGGGTGGCCGCGGCCCGCGGCGTCGCGCAGGGCGGCGAGCGCGGCGTGGGCATGGTTGACGCAGGTGTGGCGGAGTCCCCAACGGATGCAGAGGTGGTCGAGCAGCTTCAGGTTGGTGGCGTTGTCGTCGACGATGAGAGCGTGATGGTGCTCGAGGAGAGACGGGGTGACGGGCACGGCGGCACAGGGATCGACGGCGGCGTCGAGCCGGGCGGTGAACCAGAAGGTCGAGCCGTGGCCGGGTTGGCTGGTGAATGCGATTTCGCCGTGCATGAGCTCGGCGAGGCGCTTGCAGATCGCGAGCCCGAGGCCGGTGCCGCCAAAGCGGCGCGTCGTGGAGGTGTCGGCCTGGACGAACGGGTCGAAGAGCTGGCGCTGGACGTCGCGGGCGATGCCGATGCCGGTGTCGGAGATGGCGAAGCGAAGGATGGAGTGGTCCTCGTGTTGGGACGCGACGGTGACCTCGGTGACGACCTCGCCCTCGGAGGTGAACTTCACGGCGTTGCCGATGAGATTGAGGACGATCTGGCGGAGCCGGATCGGGTCGCCGCGAACGCGGGCGGGGACGTCGGGATGGATATCCATCACGAGTTCGACGCCCTTGCGGGAGGCGGCGTCGGCGTTGAGGTCGAGGGCGAGCTCGAGGTGTTCGGCGAGGTCGAAGTCGACGCTCTCGAGGGTGAGACGGCCGGCCTCGATCTTGGAGAAGTCGAGGATGTCGTTGATGATGGTGAGGAGCGCCTCGCTGCTCTGGCAGAGGGTTTGGGCGAGGTCGCGCTGCTCGGCGGTCAGCGGGGTGGAGAGGAGGAGGTTGGCCATGCCGATGACGCCGTTCATGGGCGTGCGGACCTCATGGCTCATGTTGGCGAGAAAGGCGCTTTTCGCGCGGTCGGCGCTCTCGGCGGTTTCCTTCGCCCGCTTGAGGTCGAGTTCGATCAACCGGCGCTGGGCGATTTCCTCCTGGAGGGCGGCGTTGGCGACCTGGAGTTCGTGGGTGCGGCGCTGGACGTTGGCTTCGAGTTCGTCGGCGTGGGCACGGGCCTGTTGCTGGAGGTTCCACTTGGCCGTGAGGGCGTTGGCGAGCTGCAGCACCTCGACGGTATCGAAAGGCTTTTTCAGGATGAGGAGCCGGTCGGAGCCGCCGAGACGGGCGAGGAGTTCGTCCCATGAATAGTCCGAATACGCGGTGCAGATGACGACCTGCAGATCGGGTGCGACCTTCCAAAGCTCGGTGGTGGTTTCGACGCCGTCCCACCCTGGGGGCATGCGCACGTCGACGAAGGCCATGGCGTAGGGGAGGCCGAGACGCTGGGCGGAGAGGACCATCTCGAGCCCCTCGCGTCCCTGTTGGGCGCCGTCGATGACGAAGCTGGCGGTGGGGACGGGAGGAGGCTTGATCCCGAGAAGCTCGGCCTCGAGCGCATCGACGGTCGACGAGACCTCGGTTTGCTTGGGACAGAGGATCTTACGCACGTCCGCGTGGATCGCAGGATTGTCGTCGATGACAATAATGCGGTTGTTCCTCACCGGGGGAGGGTGCGACGGGGGTGGTAGCATATTGGGGTGCACGGCAGTGGCCGCGCGCCGGGAAAGACAGGTATCGGCACAGTTGGCGCCAAGATTTAACGGTCAGGCAACGGCGGTGCGGTTGTCGGACTGTTGGGACGGTGCCACTTGCGGCGAACGGGGCGGAGTAGGCATTGGGTGTGGGCTGGCGGGGCGGGCGGGCCGAGCGGAGGGAGGGGGGATGTCTTCTCCGCGTTCTTACTCTTACTCTTACTCTTGCTCCTGCTCTGTTTGTGCGAGGCGCGGGGCCGGGCGAAGACGCGGGGGGCGCCGGGTTATGGCGGCGGGTCCAAACCTTCGATCCAGTGAGCCGTCGAGAGGAAGAGAAAGAGGAAGAGTAAGAGAAAGATGCGGACGGAGGGCGCGGAGGGGCCAGAACGAGTACGAGAACGAGAACGATTTTTTGGGGGACTGGGGCGCGGGGCAATTCCGCGAGCCCTTGAGCCGGGTCATTGAGAGAACGAGAAAGAGAAAGAGAACGAGAACGACCGATCCCACGAGAGGAGGAGGAGCCGGCGCCACTCACTCCCTCATTCCCTCATTCCCTCACTCCCTTCCTCACAGATAAGCCGGACCACACACCCCTGTGTGGTCCGGCTGGGATACCCTATGCCTAACTCGCCACCGGCAAGCTTCAGATTTGCCAGTGACAGCTGGAGTGAGACAGCCGGCGGACCTGACGGCGCGTAAAAAAACTACCGGATTTCCGGTATTCATTCCCGATCGGCAAAATCGCGGCGGAGCGGCCTGTTTGGCCGGTTTGCGGCCGCCAAGGCTCGATTTCCCGTCGGCGGGTGCTCCGCGCTGAGTGTTTCCGCGCCTTGCGAATTGGGAGGTCCGGCGTAACGGGCTTTCTGCATGCCATCTTCCCAGCGGAGACTTACGGCCACCTTCAAGTCACCCAACTTTGGCCTGCGGGCGACGGTGCCGCTCGCGCATGGCGGCGGGATTCCGTGGCTCGGGCTCGGCGTGTGGCAGATCAGCGGCGACGCGGCGACGGAGCGCGTGGTGCGCAGCGCGATCGACCTGGGGTATCGCAGCATCGACACGGCGACAATCTACGGGAATGAGCGGGGAGTAGGCCGGGCGGTGCGGGCCAGCGGGGTGCCGCGCGAGGAATTGTTCGTCACCACGAAGGTGTGGAACGACGATATCCGCACGGGCCGGGTGGCGGAGGCGTTCGAGGCCAGTCTGCGGGCGCTCGGGCTCGATTACGTGGACCTTTATCTCGTGCACTGGCCGATTCGCGGCAAGGTGGTGGCGACGTGGAAGGCGGTGGAGAAACTGCTCCTGACCGGCCGCGTGAAGGCGATCGGCGTGAGCAATCACATGGTGCCGCACCTGGAGGAATTGCTGGCGGAGGCGGAGGTCGTACCAGCCGTGAACCAGATCGAGTTTCACCCGTACCTGCAGAGCCGGCCGCTCCTCGAATATTGTCGGGGAAAGGGGATCCAGCTGGAGGCGTGGAGTCCGCTCATGGTCGGAGGGGCCGTGCTGCAGGATCCGACGCTGACCGCGATTGCCGCGCGGCACCGCAAGACGATCGCGCAGGTGATCCTGCGCTGGGACGTGCAGGGCGGAATCGTGACGATCCCGAAGACGCAGCATCAGGAGCGGATGGCGGAGAATGCCGCCATCTTCGACTTCGTGCTCAGCGAGGAGGAGATGGCGGCGATCGACGCACTGGATCGCGACCAGCGGACAGGGGCTGATCCGATGAACGTGCCGTTCTGACGCCGGCGCGTGACGCGCCGGCTAATGGAGAATGGAGAATGCAGAATGGAGAATGCAGAGTTTGGAATGACGGAAGGCCGGAGGCCGGTGAGACCGATGGGGAGAACGAGAACGACGGGGGCTCGCTAGCCTAGATGCCCTCGATCCCTTAATCGCTGGAATAGATGGCCGGACGTCGGCGGTGAGACGGATGGGGAGAACGAGAAAGAGAAAGAGAAAGAGTTGGGGGGGCGTGCCGCCCCCTTATTCCCTCACTCCCTCACTCCCTCATTCCCTTTTTTCATGCTGGGCGGATGCGGGCCAAGAGGTCCTTGCTTTCGACGGTGTCGCCGAGAGCGACGAAGAGTTCGGAGACGACGCCGGAGCAGGGGGCGTAGACCGTGTTCTGCATCTTCATCGCTTCCATCATGAGAAGCTTGTCGCCCTTCGTGACCTTGGAGCCGACGGAGATCTGGAGCTGGGCGATGAGGCCGGGGATGGGGGCGGCGACCTGGGTGGAATCGGAGAGATCGGCCTTGGCGCGGGCCTTGGTCTTCGGCGCGACGCTGCGGTCGACGACGAACGTTTCGCGGCCCATGCCGTTGAGCTCGTAGCTGAGGGTGCGGCGGCCGTCCTGGTCGGGCGCGCCGATCGAGACGAGCCGGATCATGAGGACCTTGCCCTCCTCGATGCTGACGGCAATCTCCTGGCCTTCCTTCAGTCCGTAGAAGAACACGGGCGTGGGCAGGACAGAGACGTTGTCGAAGGCCTGGCGGTGCTTGAGGAAGTCCGCGAAGACCTGCGGGTACATCAGGTGCGAGTAGAGGTCGTCGTCGGTCGCGGGCCGCTTGAGCTTCTCACTTAGCTCGGTCCGCAGCCGTTCCAGTTCCACGGCGGGACTCGCGGCGCGGGAGCGCTTGGCGGCGCGGTCGGCCTTCGCGCGGGTGGCGGCGGAGTAGCGGGCCTGGGCCTCCTTGAGCCGGGCGTCGCCGAGGATGACGCGCCAGACGGGCTCGGGCCAGCCGCCCGCGGGCCAGCCGAGGCCGCCCATCATCATGTCGATGACGCTTTCGGGGAACGGCATGGCGCCGGGCTCGAGGTTGACGACGTCGGCGGGTTTGATGCCGCGGGTGAAGAGGAAGAGCGCCATGTCGCCGACGACCTTGGAGGACGGCGTGACCTTCACGATGTCGCCGAACAGCTGGTTGACCTCGGCGTAGGTGCGGGCGATTTCGGGCCAGCGGTGGGCGACGCCCATGGCGTTGGCCTGCTCCTTGAGGTTGGTGTACTGGCCGCCGGGCATCTCGTGCAGGTAGACCTCGGCGGAGCCGCTTTTCGGCGCCGTGTCGAATGGCCGGTAGAACTCGCGGACGGCCTCCCAATAGTCGGAGGCCTGGTTGAGCGTGCCCAGGTCGAGGCCGGTGTCGCGCGGGGTGTGCTGGAGGGCGGCGACGATCGAGTTGAGGTTGGGCTGTGACGTGCTGCCGCTCATCGAGGCGATGGCGAGATCGACGACATCGACGCCGGCGTCGCTGGCGCGCAGGACGCTGGCGGCGGCGATGCCGCTGGTGTCGTGCGTGTGGAAGTGGATGGGGAGGCCGACCTCCTCCTTGAGCGCCTTGACGAGCTTATAGGCGGCGTAGGGGCGGCAGAGGCCGGCCATGTCCTTGATGGCGAGGAAGTGGGCACCCATCCGCTCGAGTTCGCGGGCGAGGCGGACGTAGTACTTGAGCGAGTACTTGTCCCGACGGTCGTCGAGGATGTCGCCGGTGTAGCACACGGCGGCCTCGCACACGGCGTGTGTCTCGTTGATCGCCTCCATGGCGACGCGGAGATTCGGCAGGTAGTTGAGCGAGTCGAAGACGCGGAAGATGTCCATGCCGCTGGCGGCGGCGTGGCGGACGAAGCCGGCGACAACGTGGTCGGGGTAGTTGGTGTAGCCGACGGCGTTGGCGCCGCGGAACAGCATCTGGAAGCAGATGTTGGGGACGCGGGCGCGGAGCTGGCGGAGGCGTTCCCACGGGTCCTCGTTGAGGAACCGCATGGCGGTGTCGAACGTGGCGCCGCCCCACATCTCGAGGGAAAAGAGCTGGGGCACGCGGTGGGCGATGGCGTCGGCCGCGGCGAGCATGTCGTACGAGCGCACGCGGGTGGCCATGAGGGACTGGTGGGCGTCGCGCCAGGTGGTGTCGGTGACGAGCAGGGCGCGCTGGCGGGCGGTCCATTCGGCGAACTTGCGCGGGCCGAGCTCGAGCAGCCGCTGGCGGGTGCCGGCGGGCGGGGTGGCGGTGCGGTCGTAGTCGAGGACGGGCGGGTAGAGAAACGGCTTGTCGGGACGGTAGCCCTTGGCGTGCGGGTTGCCGTTCACGACGACGTCGCCGATGAAGGCGAGCAGCTTGGTGGCGCGGTCGCGACGCGGGCGGAAGGCGAACAGCTCGGGCGTGGTGTCGATGAGCGTCGTGGTGGCCTGGCCGCTGCGGAAGGCGGGGTGGGCGAGAACGTTCTCGAGGAACGGGATGTTCGTCTTGACGCCGCGGATACGGAATTCGCTCAGGACACGGAGCGCGCGCTTGATGGCGAGCTCGTAGGACGGCGCGCTGGTGATGCTTTTGACCAGGAGCGAATCGTAGAACGGGGTGATGACGGCGCCGGCGTAGCCCATGCCGCCGTCGAGGCGGAGCCCGAAGCCGCCGGGCGAGCGGTAGGCGAGGATGCGGCCGTAGTCGGGAATGAAGCGGTTCTCCGGGTCCTCGGTGGTGATGCGGCACTGGATGGCAAAGCCGTGGCGCGGGATGTCGGCCTGGGCGGGCAGTCCGATCTCGGGCCCGTGGAGGGAGTGGCCCTGGGCGACGAGAATCTGGGCGCGGACGAGGTCGATGCCGGTGATCTCCTCGGTGACCGTGTGCTCCACTTGGATACGCGGGTTCATCTCGATGAAGAACCACTCGTGGCGGTCGAGGTCGTAGAGGAATTCGACGGTGCCGGCGTTGTCGTAGCGGATCTCGCGGGCGAGGCGGGCGGCGGCCTCGCAGAGCTGGCGCACGACCTCGGGCGGGAGACCGAAGGACGGGGCGACCTCGATGACCTTCTGGTGGCGGCGCTGGACGGAGCAGTCGCGCTCGTGGAGGTGGAGGACGTTGCCGTGTTTGTCGCCGAGGATCTGGACCTCGATGTGCTTGGCGCGGGGGATGTACTTCTCGAGGAAGACGGCGGGATTGCCGAAGGCGCGGCCGGCCTCGGCCTGGGCCTCGTCGAGGAGGGCGGCCAGGTCGGCGGCCTTGGGCACGACGCGCATGCCGCGGCCGCCGCCGCCGAAGGCGGCCTTGATGATGAGGGGGAAGCCGATGGACTTGGCGATGCGCAGGGCCTCGTCGCGGTCGGAAACGGGTTCGTCGGTGCCCGGCAGCGTGGGCACGCCGATGCGCTGGGCGAGGGCGCGAGCAGCGGTTTTGTCGCCCATGAGGTCGAGCAGTTCGGAACGCGGGCCGACGAACACGAGGCCGGCCTCCTCGCAGGCGCGGGCAAAGTCGGCGTTCTCGGAGAGGAAGCCGTAGCCCGGGTGGATGGCGTCGACGCCATGTTCGCGCGCGACGCCGATGATGCTGGGAATGTCGAGGTAGGCAGCGACGGGGCCCTTGCCCTGGCCGACCTGGTACGCTTCGTCGGCCTTGTACCGGTGGATGCAGAGCCGGTCTTCCTGGGCGTAGATGGCGACGGTGCGGAGGTTCAGCTCGGTGCCGGCGCGAAAGACGCGGACGGCGATCTCGCTGCGGTTGGCGGCCATCAGTTTCCGGACGGGCCGGAGGGAGGCGGGGCTGGCCGGGGAGGATCCGGGCACGGTGGACGACGCGGAGGGAACAGTGGTCTTCGCGGACATGGGTGGGAGTTCCGGATTAAGGGTGAAGCTGGGCCGAGGGGAAGGGGGAAGTTGCAGGTGACGCGGGAATTAGGACCGGGCGTAGCCGGGAGCGAAGGCAATGAGTGAAGCTCCCCTGGGACCGCAAATCGCCGGACTGTCCGCCAACAGGCGCCATGTTTCAGGTTGGGCGCGAACCGACGCGGAATAATCCTCACGGCAAACCACCCTTCCTGATGCCTTCCGCCCATCCCCGTCATGTCTCCATGACATCGCTCCCGGAGAGCCGCAGGGGGGCGTCGTGCGGATCCGCCGGTGGGCGGAGCGCGGCACCCTGCGGACCGCGGGGCAGGTTGCGCCGGACAATCCGGCAAGCGCCGGACGTGCACCGGTCAGGCCTGTAAAGTACATCGAGACTTCCCTTTAACCGTCCATGCCTACGAAGAAAAAAGTGAAGCCGGCTGGCGCGTCTGCGCGCGCCCGGTCCGTCTCCGCCCCCCGGGTCCCGGTCTCCGGCCCCGGGATCATCAACCCGGCGTTCAGCGCCGCCCGCCCGCGGGCGGTGTACTCCGTTCCGTACGGGGTGCCCCAAGTCGATGAGATCACCGCCCTGCTCGTACGCGTGCGGGACTATCTGGCGGCGAATACGCCGATGCGGGTGGTGAACCGGGACACCGGCGAGGAGATCACGAATTTCAAGCGGGTTAACCCGAAGGCCAACCTCGAACGCGGTGAGTTCAACGTGATTGGCTACGAGTGGGGCGTGACCTACTCGGGCATGCTGCTCGCCGCCGAGGCGACCGGCGACAAGCGCTTCCGCCAGTACACGAACGAGCGGCTCGGCTTCATCGCCGAAATGGCCCCGTATTTCCGGGCGCTGGCCAAGGCGGCCGGCCAGGAAAACCTCGGGCCGGTGGCCGGTCGCGGGGGTGGCATCAACCTCTTCCGCTCCGTCCTCAACCCGCGCACGCTCGACGACTCGGGTTCGATGTGCGCCGCGATGATCAAGGCGCAGCGCGCCGGCCTGAAGGCCCCCATCGAGCCGCTCATTGAGAACTACGTGGGCTGGATCATGACCAAGCAGCAGCGCCTGGCGGACGGCACGTTCTCGCGCAGCCGGCCGCTGCCGGATTCGGTCTGGCTCGACGACCTCTACATGAGCGTCCCATGCCTGTCCCAGATGGCCAGGCTGACGGGCGACAAGAAGTACCTCGACGAAGGCGTGCGGCAGATCACCCAGTTCGCCTCCCGGATGTTCAATCGGGAGCTCGGGCTTTGGATGCACGGCTGGATCCAGGGCATGAACGACCACCCGGCGTTCCGCTGGGGCCGGGCCAACGGCTGGGCGCTGCTCGCGATGTCCGAGCTGCTCGACGTCCTCCCGGAGAACTATCCCGGCCGATCCGACGTGCTGGAGCTGTTCCGCGCCCACGCGCGCGGCCTGGCCCGCCTGCAGAACAAGGACGGCCGCTGGCACCAGCTGCTCGACCGCAACGATTCGTACCTCGAGACCTCGGCGACCGCGATCTACGCGTACTGCATCGCCCACGCGATCAACCGCGGCTGGCTCGAGCCCCTGGCCTACGGTCCGATGGCCGTGCTCGCCTGGCATGCGGTCTCGACCCAGGTCAACGCCCAGGGACAGGTCGAGAACGTGTGCGTCGGCACCGGCATGGGTTTCGACCCGGCCTTCTACTGCTCGCGGCCGGTCAGCCCGGTGGCGCCGCACGGCTACGGCCCGGTGCTCCTCGCGGGCGCCGAGATGATCAAGCTCGCGAAGACTGATCGCGCGCTGATCAACGACGAGGCCGTGATGTTCGGCCGCGCCGTCGGCCTGTAAGGCCAACGCATCTGCACCCTTTCGAGGCGGGCCGAAAACGGCCCGCCTTTTTTTGGGTCCGTGGGCCCGGCGTGCCGGCGGTGTCGGCCCGCACCGGCGCCCTCCTGGCCGCGGCATTTGCGCGAATCGGGAATGTCGCTACGGTGCGGGCGATTACCCATGCCAACGCACGTTCCTTCCTTCCACGCCATCAAACGCAAAGCCTCCGCCTCCTGGCGCGGCGACCTCAAAACCGGCCACGGCAGCCTCACGACCGATAGCGGTGTCCTGAAGGAAACCCAGTACTCTTTCGGGACGCGTTTTGAGCACGGCATCGGGACAAATCCGGAGGAGCTGATCGGCGCCGCGCATGCCGGCTGCTTCAGCATGGCCCTGTGCGCAGAACTGCAAAAGGCGGGTTTCACTCCCGAGGCGATCGACACCCACGCGACCGTCACCCTGGAGAACCATCCGCAAAACGGCTGGACGGTCAGCCGCGTGCACCTCGATACCAAGGCGAAGGTACCCGAGATCACCGTCTCGCGCTTCATGGAAATCGCGATTGGCGCCAAGGCCGGCTGTCCCATCTCGCGGCTGCTGAAGGCGGAGATTTCGATGGACGCGCAGCTCGGGTAGCGAGGCGCGCCCGCGCTACGGTTTCGGTTGAAAACCGCGCGAAGTCGCCGCCGAGCGGCGTCGCGCGGGAACATTCGTGCGCGGCGGGTGGCGATCCGGGCGAACATTGCTAGCGTCAATCCGCCTTGGTTCCGCCGATTCACATCGCCCGTCGTCTGGTCATTCCAGGAGGGGCGCGACGTTTCCGTGCATGAAACCACAGCATCTGGTCATTGCCACCGGCGTCGCCGCGGTCGCGTTGGGTGTGGTCGCGGCCCTGGTTTCGCAGGAGGTGCTTTCGCTCGAGCCGTGGTTGAGCGGCGCACCGAAACCGGTGCCGACCTCCATCGGCCTGCTGGGCGGGGCGACGGGGGCGTTGCTGCTGACCACGGCGCGCCGGCGTGGCCTGAGCCTCGTGCTCGCGCTGGGCGTGGCGCTGGGCGGGGCGAGCATCCTGATCGCGCTGGCGTTGGCGGGCACCGCGGCGGATGAGTGGGTGCGGCCCTGGCTGGCCAGGGTGGGACCGGTGTCGCCTCACGCGGCGTTGGGCATAACGCTGCTCGGGACGGCGCTGGCGCTGGTGGCGGTGCGTCGCGGGCCGTCGACTCGGATCGGGCACGTGGTCGCGCTCGCGGGGCTCACGGAAGCGACGTTCGTCATCATGGCCTTCGTGTTTGGAGCGCGGGAGCTCTATTCCGTCGATGGCCACCGTGGGATCTCCCCGCTGACGGCATTGATCACCGCGCTGCTCAGTTTCGGCGTGCTGGGGGTCTTTCCGCAGTCGAGCCTCGTACGGGTGTTCTACATTTCGAGCAGCGGACGGACGCGCATCTTCCTGCCGCTGGTCTTCGGCGCGCCGCTGGTGCTCGCGCTCGCGGTGGCGACGGGGTTGCGATCCGGCTGGTACACCTCGGAGGCGGCATTGGCGCTGCTGGCCGTCTGCGTGATGCTGGTACTGGGCGGAGTGACGTGGGCGTACGCCCTGACGGTGAATGGTGCCGAAGCCCGGCTGGAGTGGCTGGTGAAGAGTCGAACGCGCCGGCTGAGCGAGACCGTGGAGGAGGTCGAAGAGTTTTCCCAGGCGCTCGCGCATGACGTGCGCGGGCCGCTCATCAACCTCCGGGAATTCCTTGCCATGCTGCAGGACGAGCATGCGGAGGAGCTGTCGCCGATGGCGCGGGACTATGTGGAGCGCGCGGGCCGGGCGTGCCGTCGGATCGACGCACTTACCCAGGCCATGCTGCGTTACGGAGAGTTGTCGCGCCGGCCGTTCCAGCTCGGGCCGGTGCAAGTCGACGCCCTGGTTCAAGCCGTGGCCGCGGAGACCCGACGACAGTGGAGCGAGGCGACGATCACGATCGAGGGCCCGCTGGCGCCAGCGCGCGCCGATCCGGCGGGCCTGGCGGAGGTCTTTCGGGAGCTGCTGGCCAACGCGTGCCGGTTTGCGCGCAACGGCGAGGCACCGCGCATCACGATTTCCTGCCACGAGCATCCGGCGAGCGTGCGGTACCTGCTGCGGGATGAAGGCGTCGGCGTGGCGCCGCGTTTTCAGGAGCGGATCTTTCACCCCTTCGAGCAACTGGTCCGCACCGGAGACCGCGCGGGCATGGGGTTGGCGCTGGTGCGGCGGGCCGTGACGAAGATGGAGGGGCAGGTCGGCGTGATTTCCGATGGGGTCGCGGGCAGCGTCTTCTGGCTGGAACTGCCGGGCGCGGCGACGAGCCCGCAGAATGTGCCCGGGTGAGCCCTGGGGAGACGGGCCGGGACGGTGCCGCCGCACTGGGCGGAGGCACCGTGGTTGGGCGGCGGCGCGGACACGGGCGCGCCGGAACCGGACGGACCCGGGGGCGCGCGAGGAAATGAGGCTTCGTGTCCGGCCGCAGCGGGCGCGGAAGGCGACGCGCCTAGTGGCTGATTTTGGCCTTCAGGAGGGCGATGGCGACCTCCGGGACCAAGGTTTGGGCGGCAAAGGAGAACACCGTGCCTTCGGCGTACCGTTTGGCCGCGCGCACCAGGCGCGTGATGTGCTTATCGTCGAGCCAATGGGGCAGTGCGGCGATGGCGCGGTCGCTGAGCACGATGTTCAGCAGGAACCCGCCGGGTTTCGGGATGAAATAGAAGATCCGGCGCTCCTTGATGAGGGCGATGTCATACCAGCCAGACGTCTGCGAGAATCTCCACTCGTGCGTGACGTGCTGGTGGGAGGTTTCGAGCCAGTGGTTCACGGCGGCAATGGCCGCGTGGGCTTCGGCGCCGACCATCTCAACGATGGCTTCGTTCGTCGGGGCGTTCTGGGGATCGGAGAACGCGATCGCGGGCATGGCCTCGGTGGCCAGATCGATGGTTTTCATACGTCAGCCTCCTCTCCGGGATCAACGGGGTGGGCGGGGAGGGTGATATCGCGGCCGTGGGCCGCGATCCGGATACTGAATACAGGCGGGGCCTGCACGGCGGTTTGGGGTCCGGCGCAAATGTGCGCCGCGACAGTGGGGGTGCACTGTGACACAGCGGGTCGATTATTCATTTTGGGGTCTCCTTTGGGCGGGGAAGAGATTCGGCGGCCGGGCGCATCCGAGAGCGAAACGCAGCGGGGCCATCGCACCGAGGCGGAAGTGAGAAGGAATGGGCATCCGCGGAACAGGCTGAGAACAGACGCCGTTCGCATCGGGGAATCGTGTCCAGAAAACACGGTTCTGGCGGTGGGTCAGGCGAAGGGGGGAATCGCAGGCAAGGGTGGGGTAAACCGCGCGCGTCAGTGCTCGTCGGGGCGACCAGACTAACGGCGTGGGGCAGGTCGATGACGCTGGCCCAAAGATGCACGCAGGCACCTCATTGACAACCCCGCAGGCTGGATCGGGGCCGAAAAAAGCCGCCGCGCCCAGAGGCGCGACGGCGAAGCTGACGCGAAACGAGGTTCGGGCCGACGCCTACGCACGCATGGCGTCGCAGCACTTCCGGAAATGGTGGCCGTAGATGGCCAGGGTGACCGCGAGCTGCAGAAACGCGGGCCGGTGCGTGAGCGTCCAGAGCATCAGGCGCCAGTATTGCCAGCGCTCGCGGCCAATGACGCCGAGCCGGAGGCTGGCGAGCATGAGCGCCCAGCCGTGACGCCAGCTCAGCGGGGCGGCGATGCGCGGCCGTTTGTATTCGCGCAGGAAGGTCCGCACGCGCGTGTAGTAGGGCTTGGGTGAATAGACCCGGCGCAGGATGTCACGGTACCCCTCGACGAGTTTGTCCATGGGCATCTTCGGCAGGAAATTGATCGTGCCGTCGACGTTGTTGCCGGAGGTCTTGCCGAGGAGGCGCCCCTCGCGTTGGAGGCGGGCGTAGAGCTTGGTGTCGGGCAGGGCGTTCAGGAGGCCGACCATGGCGGTGACGATGCCGCTCCTCTGGATGAACTCGACCTGGCGGTGGAAGATGCTCGGCGCGTCGTTGTCGAAGCCGACGATGAAGCCGCCCTGGACCTGAAGACCGGCGCGCTGGATGCGCTTCACGTCCTCGATGAGGTCGCGCCCCTGGTTCTGCCGCTTGTTGCACTCGGCGAGCGCGGCCGAGTCCGGGGTTTCAATCCCGATGAACACCGTGTCGAAGCCGGCGTCCGCCATCTGCTGCATGAGCACGGGGTCGTCGGCGAGGTTGATGGAGGCTTCGGTGTAGAGAGGGAATCCGGCACTGCGGGGGTGACGGCTCTGCCACTTGATGAGCGCGGGCAGGAGGTCTTCCCGGAGGGCGCGCTTGTTGCCGATGAGGTTGTCATCGACGAAGAAGACCGGGCCGCGCCAGCCGGCCGAGCGGAGGGCATCCAGCTCGGCGATGACCTGGGTGGATGATTTCGTCCGCGGCGCGTGTCCGAACTTTGCGGTGACGTCGCAGAACTCGCAGTCGAACGGGCAGCCGCGCGAGAACTGAAGCGCCATGGAGCCGTAGCGGTTGACGTCGGCCAGTTCCCAACGCGGCACGGGGGACTGCCGCACGTCGGCGAAGCGCGTGGTGCTGTAAAGGCGCTGGGCGGTGCCGGCCTCGAAATCGGCCAGAAAGCCGGGGAGCGTGATCTCGGCCTCGTTGAGGACGAAGTGGTCGACGTCGGGGTAGTCGGCGTGGGCGCTAGTGAAGAGGGGACCACCGGCGACGATGCGTTTGCCGGCGGCGCGGCAGCGGGCGATCAGCTCCTGGACCGATTCACGCTGCGCGATCATGGCGCTGATGAAGACGACGTCAGCCCAAGCCAGGTCGCGATCACGGAGGGTCCGGACGTTGAGGTCGACGAGACGCGGGCGCCAGGAGCGGGGCAGCATGGCGGCGACGGTCAGGAGACCCAGGGGGGGCAGGGAGGCCTTCTTGCGGATAAACTTAAGCGCGTGCTTGAAGCTCCAGAAGGTGGCTGGAAATTCGGGATAAAGGAGCAGGACGTTCATGCGGTGGATGTACCTCCAGGGGAGGCGCGGGCCGGGAAACCGTCGCCGCGCAACCAGATTGGAGACCGCCAATTTAGGGCGGACGTCCGAACATCACAGGGAAAAGGCACCGCATATTTTGGCCGGCTCGGCTTGTGTCTCTTATACCGGACCGTTTTCGTTTCACGAAAACGGCTGCAGGAGAAAGTCGCGACGGGGGGCAGAGTGGCTCATGACCACCAGCCTTAACGCCGCCGGAGGCCGGGCTCCCGCGGCGCGGCGCAAAAAAACCGACGCCGCGGCGCCGGTTTGAAAGAAGCTAATCGGGGTTAGCAGGGAGCCTTGGCGTCGCGCTCAGGAACGCTCGATGCGCACGCCGCCGTTGACGGTGCGCGCTTTGACCTTCGTGGCGCCGTCGCCGATGACGCCGTTGAGGCGCCGGCCTCCGATCTTGCCATTCACCTGGACGGGGAAGTCGCAGTCGATGCCGCCGTTCACGACCGAGGCGTCGATCTTCGCACTGGCGTTGGCGGGGAGCTTGAGGGTGACGCCGCCATTGACGCATTCGGCTTCGACCTCGCCGTCGGCCTGGAGGGCGGCGAGTTGGGCGTTGATGCCGCCGTTGACGGTGGAGAGCGAGACGTCGCCGGCGATGTCGACTGCCTTTACGGCACCGTTGACGGTGCTGGCGTGAACGCGGCCGCGAACGCCCTGGATGTTGACGGTGCCGTTGACGGTGGAGACGGCGTCGAGCCGGGCGCCGACGGGAACGGTGATGGTGAACTCAACGTTGGCGCGGATCTCGCCGCCGCCAAACCAGCCCTTCTTGCGCTTCGGCAGCTTCACGTCGATGGCGACGCGCTCCGGGCGGGGATCGATCTTGAGCTCGATCAGGGCGAGTTCCTCCTCGGTCTTTGCGCTCCGCTCGCCGGTGATCTGGATCTCATTCCGATCCCAGGTACGGACGGTGACTTCGCCGTTCACGTTGTGCAGCGACAGGGTGCCGTCGGCCTGGAACGGGTGCGTCTCGTTGATCGACTGTTTGTACGGGTAAGCATCGGCCTCGAGATGGGCCGCGCCAAAGAACAGCACGGTGAAGAACGGAAGGTAGCGCAGGTTCATGAGTGGAGAATTGGCCACGGCAAATGCCGTGGACGTGAACAAAACCCGGTGCGGGGCAGGAAAGTTACAGAAATCGCGCAATTCCGGCGCGCAAGCGGCGCCCGAATTGCGCGATCAATGGGGTGGGTGGTTTAAACCTCAGAAGCCTAGTGGCTTGCGCATAATCGCTTGGGGCGGCTTCCGGCGACACAGTGTCTTATCGAGTGGCGCCGAGGGCGGGAGGAGCGAGCCGGTAGGCGGTGAGGCGCTGTTCGTGGAGGGATGGGATGACGAGCAAGCTGAGGGAAGGAATGAATTCGAAGTCGGCGCAGAAGCGCTGGGGGCCCCGACCGTCGATGAGCAGAGTCGTCTCGCCCTTTGCGTTGGCGCGGTACACGCGGCCGAAATAGTCGGAGAACAACCAACCCTCGCGTCCGTCGCCGACGAGGCCGTCCATGATCACGCCCGGCCCGATCGTGGCGACGGTCGCAATCTGCCGCGTGGCGAGGTCGACGCGTTGGATCGTGCCGCTGCTGCTCACGCCTACGAGGAGGCGTTCGCCATCGAGGGCGAGGCCGTTGCACTGGGCAAGGCGCGGATCGGCGAGCCACAGCTCAGCCTTGCCGGATTCAAGCCGGTAAAGCGTGCCGCGGGCGGAGTCGGTGACGTAGACGACACCGCTTGGGTGGACGACCAGGTCGTTGGCGAAACCGGCGCCCTCGATGGGGGTGCGGGAGAGGACCTGCGCGGACTCTGGATCGATCACGGAAAGCCCGGAGCGGTCGATGACGTAGAGCCGGTCCTGGGCGACCTTGACGCCGGTGGGGCGGCGAAAGCCCGACATCCAGGTGAGATTGACGTCGCGACCGTCGAGGTTGAGCCGGGCGAGCGCATTGCCGGCATAGTTGGAGGCAAAGAGGACGTTGCGTTTCGCGTCGAAGGCGACCGATTCGAGGCCACCGAGGTCAGGCAACTCCCAGGCGCGCGTGACGCCGGCGTGCAGGAAGACTGCATCGCGGTCGCGGACGCTGAAGGCCCAGCCGTCGGCGCCGCGGGTCGCGACGACCAGCAGGTCGTTCGAGCCGGCGGAGAGCGGCAGGGAGATCGTGGTGTCGGCGGTCCAAGGGGCGCCCGTTGGGGCGTGGCTGTGGCCGTGAAACACCAATTGCCGGTTGAGGTACACGGCGAGGTCGCCGCGATAACCGAAGGTGAAGGCACGCGGGCCGGCCTCGGTCGCTGGCAACGTCGTGCGCGCGTAGATCCGCGTCGCGCCAGCGGGTGGATTGGGGTGGAGCGCAGCGATGTCGATCACGCCGAGGGTATCCGGGGCCGCGGGCTTCCAGTCGGCGGAGCCAAGGGCCTTGGCGCTTGGGCAGCGCTCCGGCTCGATCGGGTTGAGCCGCACGGGTGCGGAGATCTCCCATGGGGTGACGAGCCCCGGCACCGGTTCGGAGGTCGCGCCGAACAGCGGCGCGACGAGGACAGCGAAGAACGCGAAGGCGAGCGAGAGCCGGGGCATGGGGAGAGTGAAAGTGAAAGTGGATCGGAGGCGGATTGGTGAGGAGGCGGCGGAAAGTGAGGCGGCGTGAGTGAAGTATCGAGTGAGGGGGCCGCTGGTTCGAGCGATCGATGGTGTGAGAGCAAGAGGAAGAGGACGAGTAAGAGTAAGAGAAAGATCCGGGCACTTTCACTCTCACTTTCACTGTCACTCCGCAGGCCACTTTCACTCCGGAGGCCACTTTCACTTCCGCGGCACGATCGTCGTCAGACGAGCGTGACGCGGAGATGGCATTTCTGGCCGCCGCGGCGGACGGTTTCAAGGAGCTCGATCTTGTAGGGGCGTCCCATGGCGGCCTGCCAGAGGGCTTGGTGCGTGGCGCGGGTGCACTCACACTGCAGGTCGTTGGGGCGGGTCGGGCGGTTGCGGGCGGCGGGGCAGTAGCATTTACCGCCGCCGTAGGTGATGTGGACGAAGTTTCCCTCGCGGTGGATGCCGAAGTTCTTCGCGTAAGCCGCGACGAGCCGGTCGACGTCGCCCTTGCCGGCGGCGGCGATCTCCTGCTTGAACGCGTGGCGTTCGTAGCAGCCGCGGCCGCAGGCCTCGATGAGCTTCATCTGGGCGGCGGGATCGAGCTCGGTGTCGATCGCGGCGAAGAGGTCGGTGAGCCAGTTGTTGACGAACTGGTTTTCGTACTGGGCCTTCTTCAAGGCTTCGTCGAGCGGCGTGGGCTTGGGCGCGGACGTGGGAGCGGTCTCGGCGGCGGTGGCGGTCCTGGCCAGGATGACCGCGGCGCAGGAGCCGCAGGCGAGTTGGGCGGTGCGTTGAAGGAACTCGGAGCGAGTCATGGGGCGTCTTGGGAGTTGAGGTCGGAAAGCGCGCCGCGACGCCGGGCTTGGCGCGCATCTCGTGGGGTGGGTGCGCGGCGGCCGCCCTGTGGCAGCGTGCAAGAGTAAACCCCGCCGCGAGCGTTTGCCCTTCGAGCATTGGTGCGGCCGTCGAACGGGGGCGGCTATTCCGCCCCGGCGGATCGGGTCCTTGGCGCCGCTCGGCGCGGCCAGTGTTGCCAGATCACGAACAACGCGGGCAACCATGCGAGGCTGAGGACGGCCTTGCCGGTGGCGGTGCGCAGGTCCAGCCAGGGCCGCGCAGCGAAGTAGGCCTGCGCGAGCGCGTCATTGAGGTGCGGCGCAGAGCCTTGGGCGGCCACGGCGAACTCCCGCGAAAGCGCGTAGCCGCCGAGGGCGGCCGTGCCGGCAAGGGCGACGCCGCCCGTCGCCACGATCCCGATCGCGAGGCCGCCAATGGCGATCGCGCCGATCGCGAGGCCGCCCAGCGACAGCAGTCCCAGGCTGACGCCGCCAATGGCGATGACGCCGGCGGATATGCCGCCGGCGCTGAACGCGCCGAGGGTCACGCCGCCGAACGCGGCAATGATACCGATCGCGTATTCGCCGCCGGCAATCCATCCGACCACCGGGCGGCTGCGCGCTTCTTCCTCGCCACCGAAGCGCACGTGGACAAGGGGCAGGCCGAAGAGGCTGGCCCGGCTCCGATAGTTCCAGCACGCCGGATCGGCCGGCGCGTCGCGAAAAGCCTCGGGGTGTTCGGCGCGCCCGATTCGCCGCAAGCGGCGCAAGGTGGACTTGGCGTGCAGCGCGAGAGTGACGATCCCGAGGAGGTAAACGACGCCGAGTGTCACCCACAGCCATACGACCTGCCGTGGGCTGGCCATTCCCGCCTTGGCTGCGATCGTGGTAATGCCGATGGCGGCGACGCAGAAGGCGAGCAGGCAAAGCAGCAGTCGGCGGAGGTAGCGGCGAACGAAGGCCAGTTCTTCCGGGGTGCGCGTGGCGCGGAGCGACGCGCGGATGCCCAGCCAGGCGGCGACCAGGCCGATGACCGGCCCGATTGCCAGTTGCGCGAACGCCAGCAGCTTGGCCGCGAGTCCGGCCGTGCAGCCTGGAGATGCGGCTCCCCAGGCGGCGGCCGTTGCGCCGCCCGGGACGGTGAGCAGCGGCAGCGCGCCCATGACGCCCAGCGTGAAACTGGCCCCGGGCGCGGTGCGGGTGAGCGTGCCCTCGACGAATCGGGCGACCTCCTGGTGGAGCAGCTTGCGCCCCCGGGAGAGTCGTTGGCGGACGACGTCCTCCGTGAGCCCAAGGTCGACGGCGACGCGCTCCACCGACTGGTGCTCGCGGTAGAAGAGGATCAACGGCTCGCGGTAGAGCTCCGGAATCTGGGCGAGAGCCTGCCACAGGATCGCCTCCTGCTCGCGGCGCACGGCGGCCTCGGACGGGAGTGGTTCGGGGCCGGCGGCATCGACCGGCAGCGGCGATCCCGCGTGTGAAGGCTCCGTGGCGAGTTGGCGCCGGCGATTCGCGACGAGATTCCGCGCGATGCCGCACAACCAACTGCGCAGGCTGCCGGGTTCGCGAAGTTGACGCAGCTGCCGCCACGCGGCGACGAACGTCTCCTGGGCGACATCCTCGCTGTGCGCGAGGTCCCCCGTGGAGCTGTAGGCGACGGAGCAGACGAGAGCCTGATAGCGCTCGACGATCCGACGGTAAGCCTCGCGGTCCCCCGCGAGGGTGCGGGTGACAAGTTCCTGGTCGGAAAAGGGGCTAATCGCGGCGGAGGTGGGTATGGTCATGCCCATACGTGGCGGACTGGCCGGAAAAGGTGACAGGGAAGAAATCGTGGCACGATTTATTTCTAGTCGGCGCGGAGGGCGTCGACGGGGTTCACCTGGGCGGCGCGGCGGGCGGGGATCCAGCAGGCCGCCAGGCCGAGGAGGGCGAGCATGAGCGCAACGGCGGCGAAGCTCAAGGGATCAAACGGCGAGACCTCGTAGAGCAGGCTCCGGAGGAACTGGGTGAGGGCGAGCGCCGTGACGAGCCCGATAAGCAACCCGCCGCCGGCCAGCCCGAGTCCATACCGCAGCAGCAGGTTGAGAATGGCGCCGGGCGTGGCGCCGAGCGCGATGCGGACGCCGATCTCGCGGGTACGCTGGCCCACGATGTAATTGATCACGCCGTACAGACCGACGGCGGCCAGGACGAGCGCCAGCGCGCCGAACAGCCCGAGGAGGACTACGCTGAGCCGTTCCGTCGCGAGGGTGGCGGCGAACCGGTCGGCCATCGTGCGCACATTGAACACCGGCAGGTCGGGCGCGAGGCCGTGCATGACCGCGCGGATGTCGGCCGCGAGCGTGGCGGCGTCGCGGTTGGTGCGCAGGGCAAACGACAGACTGGTCGGGACCGACTGCGTGTAGGGCACGTAGCTCTGCTCGCGCGTGGGGGCGCGGACGCCGAGATTCCGGATGTGCGACACGACGCCGACGACCCGGCACCAATCGGAATCGCGGGTCTCATCCGGGCCGAAGGCGATCCGCTTCCCGAGCGGGTTCTGCCCGGGGAAGTTCTTCTCGGCGAAGAGCGTGTCGATGATCACCACGCGCGGCGCGGTGACGGAGTCCTCGTGATTGAATCCCCGGCCGGCGACGAGCGTCAGTCCGAGCGCCGGGAAGAACTCCGGGTTGACCTGGGCATGCTCCGCCGTCGGGCCCATCCCGCTGGTCGGGCGGGTGGCGCCCTCGACGAGGTAGGATGTCTGATTGGCGCCGCGGAGCGGGAGCGGGTTGATGGCGCCGGCGGCGGAAACCGCCGGAATCGTCTGCAGGCGTTCGGTGGCCTGCGCGATCAACGTGCGGCGTCGCTCGTCGGACTGGAAGGCCGGGCTGGAGAGATCGACGTCGAAGGTGACGACATGATCGACGGAGTAGCCGAGATTGGCGTGGTGCAGCTTGGCGAAGGTCCGGAGCATGAGGCTCGCCCCGGTGACCAGGAGACACGTGAGGGCGAACTCGCCCACCACCAGCGCGGTGCGCCAGCGCCGGCCGGAGCGCGTCCCGGCGGTGCCGGCGGACGTGACGAAGGCCGACCGGAGATCGGTCTTCGCGGTGTGCAGCGCAGGCGCGAGGCCAAACAGGACGCTGCTGAGGAGGCCGATGCCCGTCGCAAACGCGAGCACGCGGGCGTCGAGGGACACCTCGGCGGCGCGGGGCAGGTTCGTGGCAATGATGGCGCGCAGACCGTCGAGCCCCCAGGCGGCAAACAGCACCCCGAAGAGGCACGCGAGGAGTCCGAGCGCGAGGCTCTCGATGAGGAGTTGGCGGAGGAGGCGCAGGCGGCTGGCCCCGACGGCGGCGCGAATGGCGAACTCGCGCTCGCGCGCCTGGGCGCGGGCGAGTTGGAGATTGGCGACGTTGGCACAACCGATGAGGAGGACGAAGCCGGCGGCGCCGAGCAGGACGTAGAGCGCGTGGTCCTTGCCGGCGAACAGCGTCTCGGCCAGCGGCGTGACGGTGACAGATTGGCGGGCGTTGGTGACGGGAAACTCGCGGGCAAGGTCGGCCGCGATCGCCTGCATCTCCGAACGGGCGCGCTCGATGGAGACGCCGGGCTTGAGCCGGGCGACACTGTACATGCCGGCGTGCACCCAGCGGCTGGCAAAGTCGTCGGCGGACAAGCCGAGCGGCACGACGACATCCGCCGCACCGAGGAGCACGTCGATGTCGGCCGGCAACACGCCGACGATCGTGTAGGTGCTGCCGTTGAGCTGGAGCGGTTCGCCGATGACGGAGTCGCGGCCGGCGAATTGGGCGCGCCAGAACCGCTCGCCCAGGAGGGCAGTGCGGGCGGCGCCGGGGCGATCATCGTCGGGGCGGAAGAGCCGGCCGCGGAGAGGCGGCACGGCAAGCGCGGCAAAGAGGTCGTGCGTGGCCTGGGAGCCGGAGACACGTTCGGCGCCCGCGGGCCGGACCCACGCGAAATCCTGGCGGCGCCCGATGCCGAGGGCGGTGAAACAGGACTGGCGCTGGCGCCAGTCGATGAAGTTCGGATACGCGATCGACATCTCGGGCACCTCCTCCGACCACTCGCCGAGGGTGACGAGTTGCGCCGGCGCCGGGCATGGCAGGGGGCGCAACACGACGGCCTGGACGAGCGAGAAGATCGCGGTGTTGGTGCCGATCCCGAGCGCCAGGGTGAGAATCGCGACCACGGCGAATCCGGGCGACTTGGCGAGCTGGCGAAAGGCGAGTCGGAGATCCTGAAACATGTGAGAATGGGGGTGAGAATCCGGTGCAGACCGCGATTCGTCCCGGTGGTAGCACTCCCCATTCCAGAAGGGCGCAACGGTAACGAGGCGGTTGGAGGACAACGACTAGCCAATGGGGGTACTTGGCGTGGCCGTGCGCTGGGTGTCCGCTCGTGGGATGCGCGGTTCCGCGGTTGGGACGCTCCGTTGCCGCGCGGCGCTCTGTGGCGGCGCGCGGCAACGGAAGTTGAAAGTGAGAGTGAAAGTGAGGGTGAGAATGGCTCAGCCAATGCGGCGGCCCGAGCGCGGCCTAAGAGGCGGCGAAGTGTCGTACCGTGGGGCCGTGGGCGGCGGGGGCGGCTACGGCAGGACGCGGTACTTGACGGCGCCGGGGTAGCCCTCGACGACGCTGATGAGGTCCTCGGCGTCGCGCAGTTCCTTGCGGCCGCGTTTCTGGTAGGAGATGCCCCAGGTCTTGAGCCGTTCCTCCACGCCGACCTCGAAATAGGGGATGCTGATCTCGATCGGGCGGTGTTGGGCACGGAGTTCGATGAGTTGCCGGCGAAGGGCGGCGGAATGCCGGGCTTCCCACGTGAGATGGACGGCGCCGACGATCGCGGTGTTGACCAGGAGCAGCGCGACGAGCGTCCACGCGAGGCCGCGCATCCAGCGGGAGGACGCCGCGTGGAGAATGAACGGCACGGGCACGAGTGCCAGCAGCCAGAGCTGCGGGCCGTAGCGCGGCCACCAGAGGTGCTCGCTGATCACGAGCGAGCCCGCGACGGCGAGGGCGGTGAGCAGCGCGGGACCACGGACCGAAGGCGCGGAGCGGGGCAGGAGCAGCCACAGGCCGAGGCCGAACGCGAGCAGGAGAGCGCCGCTGAAGAAGGGCCCGAAGCCGGCGATCCGCACCTCGTGATAGTTGTAGTAGAACAGGTCGGCCGGCCGGGCGGTGAACGGCCACATCAGCGCCGCGTTTGGCTCGTGTCGATAGGGCGCGTTTCCGGGGCGGCCAAACGTGGCGTAGGCCAGCCGGTAGAGCCGGTTGTGGCCGAGGAGATTCTTCGGCGTCTCGTACAACTCGATGCCCTCCTTGCCCTGCGTCGTGAGGCTGGGAAACGCCCGGGAGCCGAGGACGGGATAGAACGGCTGGCCGCGGTGCATGGCGTTGGTGACGTACGGATTGTAGCCGAAGCCGACGATTGCGAGCACCAGGACGGCGGCGACGCCCCCGGTGTAGCGCCACAGCCAGGCGCGCCGGTGCCACGCACACCAGATCCAGCCGGCGGCAAAGACGAAGCCGAGAAACACGAGACCGGTGAACTTGGCGTTCACGCACACGATCGTGGCGAGCGCGGCGGTCACGAGAACCTCGGCGCGCGGCTGCCGCCACGTGCTGAACACGGCGGCGGCGACCACGACGAGGAACCCGTACATGATGCTGTCGACGAGGTACGTCGTGAGCTCGCAGAAGACGACGGGGTTGCAGGCCACCAGGGCGGCGACGATGCCGGCGGGGAGGCGGCGGAAGCCCCAGTCGAGGCCGGCGGCGAACACCGCGAGCGCCATGGCGGGAACGACGAACACGGCGGGACACTTGCCGAGTTCGACCATCCCGGTCGTCTGGAAGATCGCGGTGGCAACGTACCACGTGCCCTTGGCGTAGTGCCGCACCCAGAGGTGGACGTGCTTGGGAAACTCCCGCATCGGCTCGGCGAGCGGGTTCCAGTCCTGCGCCATCGAGTACACGGCCCATTGGTGGTACCACTGGCCGTCCCAGGAGAGATCGAAGAACCAGGCGGAAATGCCGAGCGCGCCGGCGAGCGCCAGCAACGCGAGGACCGCCGGCGCCACGCGGGCCCGCCCGGTCAGACCCGCGCGCCGGGCGAGGACATCGCCCAGGAGGAGCGCCAGCACCAGGCCGAGCGGCGCGGCCAGCGCGAGGCCGCCGCGCGCGACCATCAGGCTCAGCATCACGCCCAGATGGGTGACGCACATGAACGCGGCCAGGATCGCGACGGCGATCCAGCAGACAGGGGAGAGGCGTTGGGGCATGGAGAAAGACAAGACGCAGCGGCCGTCACTCCGTTGCGACGCCGCCGATCCGCCTCCCCATTCCCGGGGGCGGCGAACTCAGCGCACGGCGAGCGGCATGGCGACGCCGGGCGTTTTCAGGCTCACCTGCAGCGGCACCTCGAAACGGCGGCCCATCGAGACGAGCGCCGCACCGTCCGAGAGATCGTACACGACCGACCAGACTGTGGACGCCTGGGAAACATCCCGCAGGAGGATCATCGCGTTTCGCGCCGCGAGAACGCCCTGGGCGGCGCCGAGGACGCGGGTGGCGCAGGCGTACCGTTCCTTGCCGGTGCCGGCCTGCGTCTCGCCGCAAAGGTAGAAGTTCGTCACCGCCTGCCACGGGGCGGTGTTGCGCGTGACGGTCATCGCGCCGCCCGCCGGGTACTCGATGACGGCCGAGTTTCCCTGGGCGTCGGCAACGAAGAAGTGCACGCCGGAGTCGCCGGCGTGGACGTTGTAGCTGGCGAGGAGACGGATGGCCTCGGGCACGTCGCGTGCGTGGTCGAGCAGGAGGCGGTTCACCTGCCAGCGGCAGATTGTGACCTTGGCGGGATCGGGTTTGGCCTCGGCCTGCGGCACGTTGAGCGTCGCGACGGCGAGGCCGTGCTCGTTCACGCCGTCGCGGGGCACGAAGGGCGCGGAGAGCAGCGGGATGCGGCCGGTCAGGTCGGCGGGCAGATCCCGATGCTTTTCGTCGAGCGCGTAGCCGAGGCCGTTCAAGTCGACCATCGACAGCGAGGCGTAGCCTTGCGGTGGTCTCGTCCATAGCAGGACCGCGGGGTGACAGTCCGGGAGGTCCAGGTTGCGCGCGTAGAGAAAGTGCCCCTGCTCGTTGCGGGCGAGGAAGGCGCTGCACTCGTCGTGTCCGCGCGCGGTCGTTGCTTTCGCGGGCTGCTTCGGCAGCGGGAGGCGATCGCGGAGGTAGGCCTCGAGGGCAGGCTCGGTGGGCGAGCCGACCTTGAGGTACGCGTCGAAGCCGTAGTCGCCGACGTACGTCATCCGATAGAGCGGCGCGGCGGTCTGTTCCGGGTTCAGGAGCACCACGCTGCGCAGCGTCTCCTGCTGTTCGGGCGTGAGCGCGGGTGATTCGCCGGCGGACAAGCGGACGCTGACCAGACCAACGGCGAGGACGAAAACCGCGGCGAGCCAGCGGGTCGCTGGCTGGGCGAGGCGGGGCTTCGTTGCTCGCGAGGCGGGGGACGAAAGCGGAAGGATGGGAGCTGGGGGGAGACTGACAGTTGGTCTGGGCATGGTCCGGAGGGAAAACGAAGGGGGCCGATCGGCGACGACCGACGCAGCAAAAGGGGCCCAGGCCGGAGTGCCAAGCCTGCTAAAAATGCGGCAGGGCGCCGAATCGCGCCGGCGCGACGCGCGGGCGGGGGCTAGAACGATTCCCGCACGATCATGTCATCGAGCGGCTTCTTCTTCGGGCCCTTCGGCCATTCCTCCGGGACGCCGATCGGTGTGATGCAGACGCGGGTGTAGCGATCGGGAATCTTGAAGACGGACTTCGTGATGCTGTCGGGGATGGAGTCGGTCAGGAAGACCGTGCCATAGCCGAGCGCACGGGCGGCGAGCATGAGCGTCGAGGCGGCCAGCGGACCATCGAAGTGATTGTAGGTCGGATACCGGGATTCGTTGTCGGTGAGCAGGACGATATACACCGGGGCGGAGAGATAGCCGTCGTAGGTGTCGCGGGCGCGCTGCTCGTAGGCGGCGCGGTCGTCCTTCTTGGCGGACGGGTGCTGGTCAAACTGCTCGAGGGCCGCCTTGAGGCACGCCGCCTTGAGGTCGGCGATCTTGGCGGGATCGCGGACGACGAGGAACTTCCACGGCTGCTGGTTGCCCGAGGTGGCGGAGAGCTGGGTGGCCTCGAGGATGCGCCGAACATCCTCCTCCGGAACCGGGGCGCCGGCCTTGAAGCGGCGGACGGAGCGGCGGGAGCGCACGACGGTCCAGAAATCGGGAGCGGCGGAGGAGCCGGCGGCCGAGGCGGCTGCGCCTTGGGCGCGAGCGGAGTGGGCGACAAGGACGCCGGCGCCAAGCAGCGCGGCGGACTGGAGGAAGGAACGACGAGAGTTCATGAGGTAGGATGCCGAAAAGAATCAGGTTCGGGATGCTGCAGATGATGAGAGGGGCGCGGGAATGCTGGTCAGCCCGCCGTGCCATCGGCCCGGTGATGGAGAATCACGACGTGACCGTCGGGATCACGAATCTCGAGGTGCTGGCAGACCCCGTGGTCCTGAGGGGCGGCAGGTGTCAGACCGCGCGCCCGCAGTTCCGTGTACGCGACCGAGATGTCGGCGACGCTGAAGGCCAGGCGGAGGTCGGCATCGGTCGCGCCGGGGGGCGAGTTGCCCTTCAAGGACAGAGTGACGTTGCCACACTCGAACTCCGCCCATTGATGGGCCTCGCTATAGACGCCCGGCTTGAGCCCGAGAACGTCGCGGTAGAAGTCCGCGGCCCGGCGAAGGTCGGTCACGGGACAGAGGATGAAATCGATGGCGCGGGGTGACATTGAAGGCGCGGCGATAATCGCGGGACAGCGGTGGACTCGGTGCTGGGGGGGCGGCCTGGGAGTTTGAGCCGGCTTTAGCTTACTCGGCGCGCAGCGCTTCGAGCGGTTCGACCCGGGTCGCGCGTTGCGCGGGAATCCAGGAAGCGAGGAGGGCGGCCGCGGCCAACGCAACGGAGACAAGCGACAGAATCGCAGCATCGAACGAACGCACCCCGTAGAGGAGGCTCGCGAGGAAGCGGGTGGCGGGCAGCGCGAGGACCAGGCCGAGGGCGATGCCGATCCCGGCGAGCAGGAGACCCTCGCGAAGCACGAGCCGGCGGAGGTCGGCGGGCGCCGCGCCCAAGGCCGTGCGGACGCCGTATTCGTGGGTGCGGAGACTGACGACGTACGCCATGACGCCGTAGATGCCCAACGCGGCGAGGACGAGGGCGACCACCCCGAGCACGGTGAGGAGCCGGGCGGCGAGACCGGCGGCGGAGGACGCGGCCTTGACGTATTCGACCATGGGAATGAGGGCCCACGTATCGACGCCGGCATCGAGGGCGCGGATCTCGCGGCGGACGCTGTTGGCCAGGGCGGCGGGGTCGCCGTGCGTGCGGACGGCGACGGCGAGATTCAGGTCGGGAATGCCCTGCAGGTACGGCCGGTAGAAGAAGCAGCGCGGCGGTTCGTTGAGCGACCGGTACTTGCCATCCGCCGCCACACCGACGACGCGCACCTCGCGGCCGTTGTCCTTGAAGACGCGGCCGACGGGCGGCTGCCCGGGCCAGTAGCGCCGGGCCATCGCCTCGTTGATGATCGCGACGCGCGGCCCGTGCTCGTCGTCCGCCGCGGTGAAGTCGCGGCCGGCCACGAGTGGAATGCGGAGGGTCGGAAAGTACCCGGGCGAGATCGCCGCCCACATCACGCTATCGCTCTCCCCGGGTTGCGGCAGGTGGCCGGCGACAGAGACACCGTGGCTGCCGGTGCCCTCGAAACCCAGCGGATACCAGCTGGCGAGCGCGGCGGACTCGACGCCGGGCAATTGCGCCATCCGCTGCTGCAACTCGCGATAGAAGCCCTTGCCGGAAGCCTCGTCGTATCCATTCATCCCGATACGCAAGCCGGCCAGCAGGATCCCCTGCGGG
This sequence comes from Opitutus sp. ER46, assembly GCF_003054705.1. NCBI lineage: Bacteria > Pseudomonadati > Verrucomicrobiota > Opitutia > Opitutales > Opitutaceae > Opitutus > Opitutus sp. ER46. The sequence goes on along the minus strand of NZ_QAYX01000022.1, from coordinate 331,724 downwards.
TCGCAGCCGAAGTTCGCCTGCCGGATCTGGCGGACGCTCTTCACGCACAGGCCGGCTCCCGCGAGCAGCACCACGGAGAGCGCAACCTGGGAGACGACGAAGACGCGCCGCAGCCGGGGCGAGGCTCCGGCACCGCTGGACCGGCCGCCCTGCTTGAGGGTCGCATTTACGTCGGTGCGGTGGGCGTGCCACAACGGGGCGAGGCCGAAAACGAAGCCCGTGGCGACGGCGACGAGCAAGGCGAAGGCAAGCGTCATCGGATCCATGGCGATCGCGAATCCGATCGGCAGGTATGTCTGGGGGAACCAGGCCTCGAGGGCGCCCAGGCCGAAGTTGGCGAGCACGATGCCGAGCACGCCGCCCGCCAGGGCCAGCACCAGGCTCTCGGTGAAGAGCAGGGCGGCGAGGTTGCGGCGGCCGGCGCCGATGGCGAGCCGCACGGCGATCTCCTTCTGCCGCGCGGTGGCCCGGACCAGCAGGAGATTGGAGGTGTTGGCCGCGACGATGAGCAGCACGCCGAAACTCACCGCGAGCAGCAGGCGCAGGACGGGACCGAGGAGCGGTTGCGCGCCGTAGGGAGATTCGGAAAACGGCAGGACCCGCAGGCGGATGTCGCGATTGCTGTCGGGGTGCGTCTGCGCGAGCCGCGCGGACAACACGTCCACCGCGGCCTGCGCGGTGGCGCGGCTGACGCCGGGCTGCAGCCGGACCTGCGTGTGCAGCCAGCGATCGTGGCGGTTGGGGGTGATCGTGCCGAAGCCGGCGACTTCCTGGTGCATCGCGATGGGCGCCCAGAAATCGCAGCGCAGGCCGCTCATCGTTACCGGGAACGCGGCGGGCGTGACGCCGATGACGGTGAAGGCGTGCTGGTTCAGCTCGACTTGCTTACCGACAATCGCCGGGTCAGCGCCGAGGCGGGAGCGCCAGAACGTTTCGCTGACCACCATCACCGGGTGCTGCCCGGCGCCAACATCCTCGCCGGTACGGAAGGTCCGGCCCAGCAGTGGTTGGACGCCGAGGGCGGTGAAGAAGTTGGCCGTGGTGACCTGGCCGTAGATCCACTCGAGCCGATCGTCGATGCGGAGGCAGGCCGGCGTGACCTGGGAGCCGATGACGTCGGCGAAGACGCCGCGGAGTTCGCGGCTGTCCTGCAGGTCGGGGAGCGAAACGCAGTCCCACATCGCATCGCGGTTGAGCGTTGTGAGCACGGCAAGCTGCTCCTCGCGATCGGCCCCGGGCACCGGATGGAAGAGGATTGCCTGCATCCAGCAGAAAACCGTGGTCGTGGCGCCGACGCCGAGCGCGGTGGACGCCACCACCATCGCGGTGAAGACCGGCGAGCGGGCGAGCTGACGCAGGGTGAAGCGGAAATTCGTCAGGTTCATCGTGGAATCATTCGGTGCGGAGCGCCTCGACGGGGTTGATGCGGGTGGCGCGGCGTGCGGGCAGCCAGCAGGCGATGAGGGCGACGAGCAGGAATACGATCGTGCTGCCGCCGATCGCGAGCGGGTCCAGCCAACCGATCGCGAACAATTGGGCCTGCAGCAGGCGCGTCAGTGCCACGCTGGCGACGAGTCCGAGCGCCAGCCCCAGGGCGACCAATCGCAGCCCCTGTTGGAGGACCAGGCGAAGGATGTTGTGGCTGGTGGCGCCGAGCGCCATGCGGACGCCGATCTCGTGGGTGCGCTGGGTGACGGCGTAGCCGACGACGCTGGCGATGCCGACGGCGGCCAGGGCGAGTGCCAGCGCGGCGAATCCGACCAGGAGACGGCCGAGAAAGCGGCGGATCCAGTAGGTCTCCGCAATCTGCTCGGTCATGGTCATGGCGCCGTAGAGCGGGAGGTCGGGTTCGAGCCGGCGCAGCACGCCGCGGGCGCTGTCGAGCAAGCCGACGGGCGCGTCGAGGGCGGTGCGCATGACAATGCCGACGCTGCGCTGTGGATCCTGCGCATAGGGGACGTAGAAGCCGGGGCGGCTGTCCTGGTCGAGGGCGGAGTGTTTCACGTCGGCGGCGATGCCAACGATCACCCGCGAGCTGGCGGGATCGGCCGGATCCCAGCGGAGCCTCTGGCCAATCGGGTCCTGGTCGGGGAAATACCGCCGAGCGAAAGCCGCATCGATGATGACGACCTTCTGGCTGCCGGCGTCGTCCGCGGCGATAAAGTCACGTCCCCGCTGCAGCGGAACAT